>DAHVTM010000018.1:0-28189 GCA_027324195.1 Gammaproteobacteria bacterium
GACGGCTTTGCAGGCCGCTGCATGACCACTCTGCCACCTAGCCTTGAGTCAAATATCCCTCGGGGTGGATGCCGAGGCACACGCGGAAACCGACAAAAAGGCGGCAGTCCGACTTTTGGGCGCAGATTTGATTTCTAAGTCATTGAAAATCAATGACATCTTGCGCCAGATTGCGTGGGAATGCTACACCAGCACTGCCCCGCTTGCCAAGCGCAGCGACGCGTTCCGTTCACTGCGCTGGCGACTGCATGTGCGCGTCCGATCGAGCGACGCTCGACACGATCATCCGCCTCACACGATAAGCCCGCGTTGCTACCCGTGGCGGCGGACCTGCCGCACCGGCAAGCAATTAAGACCTCGTTGCCAAAGCCGACTCTGGCGCGGCCTCCTCAGCATCAAGACCGTAATTCATCCAATCCGGTCCCCACAACTCCACCGGGTGCTGCGTCCGATCCGTGCCATTACCGCAGCGCATGGCGTCGGCCGGGCAATACTTCTCGCATCCCCAGCAGATACGCTCGGGATGTCCGGGGTGCACAGGGATCTTCGCCGCCATGTCACCATGCTACGCGCGAGAGCCGCGGCAGGCCTTGACGAAGATCAATCGGCACCGCTTCGGTACTGAATATGCCGAATGTCTCCCCTCAATTGCGTGCCTCGGCCAGCAGACGTCGAATCACTGCAAGCGCCCGTTCAGCATAGCCGCCGCCGAACAGACTGGCGTGGTTCAGAAGGTGGTACAGGTTGTAGAGATCCGCCCGCACTGTATGGCCGGCAGGCAGCGGTGCCGCAGACAGATAGCTCTCATAAAATGCCGGGCCGAACCCACCGAAGAGGCGCGTCATGGCGAGATCCGTCTCCCGGTCCCCGTAGTAGACGGCGGGGTCGAAGATCACCGGTGAGCCATTCCCGTCCGCGCACCAGTTGCCGGCCCACAAATCCCCGTGCAACAGTGAAGCCTCGGGACAGTGGCCATCGAGAAGCGACGCGGTCAGCTCGAGCAAACGACGGCCCGGGGCCTCCAGCAATGCGCCCCATCCACGGCGGATCGCCAGGTCTAGTTGCGGACGCAGCCGGCGCTCTCGCCAGAAGGTGGGCCAATCTTTCGACCATTCGTTCATCTGTGGCGTCGAGCCAATCGTGTTATCCGTATGCCAACCGAACCGCTCGGCACACACGTGATGCAGCGCGGCAAGCCCCTCGCCAAGCTTGCCGTGGCTGAGCGCAGTTGGCTCTGCGGCTTCGATCCACTCGAGGGCGAGAAAGGCATCCGCGCCGACCACTCCCTGCGCTCTCACGCGAGGCACACGCAACACCCCAGCCCCAGCCAGCTCAGTGAGGCCGAGCGCCTCGGCTTCTAATTGCGCGTAGGCCTCGGCTGGCACGACTTTCACGAACACCGCCCCGCCTGTGCACTGCCAGCGATAGCAGCCGAGCCGCTCGACTTTCCCAGCGACCTTGGCGGGCTGTGCAGCACACTCGACTCCGAGCTGTGCTGCCAAGGCACGTGCTAGAGCCCGCATCGGGACAGTCTCTGTCGCCACCACAGACCCGAGCGCGCCGCCGCTTCAGCGCCGCCGCTGACAGAACTGATCGTGCAATGTCTTGATGACCTCTGCGACTTCCGTACTCGCCAGTCCGTAGTAGACCGACTGGCCGTCACGGCGTGTGCTGACCACTCGATGCTTACGCAGCAGCGCAAGGTGCTGTGAAACCGCCGATTGCGCCAGTCCGATCATGGCCGTCAGCTCGCCTACGGATTTCTCGCCCTCCGCCAGCTGACACACGAGCATCAATCGGGCACCGTTCGCAATCGCCTTGAGGACATCGGACACGCGATCGGCATTGGCCTTCATCTCGGCGAGTTGCTGCGGATGCAGAACGCCTACCAACGGTCCCGGCCGACGTTCGGGCAAGCGTGCTCGAACCGGGCGGCTCATCCAAGAACTCCTGCGACGGTTCCCCGGCCCCTGCTTACTGCGGCTCGATGACCGCGTGCGCGGGGCCTCGCGTAACGCTGCCGATTGCACAGACACTCGGAATTCACGGCGTTAGACCCCGATCGCACTGTTCCCGGCATCCGCATACGCTACCAGTCTTTCGCGAGCACGGTGCAGATGCGGCTAAGCCCATAGACATCCCGGGTATCGGATTGTTCGGCCGGGGAATGAGAGTACTTCGTCGGCCAACCCAGCGCCACAGCATCTGCTCCGTAACGCGTATACACGGCCGAGTCATTGCCACCGCCTGTGATGCCGTATTGCACCGGAATGTGGTGCGTTCGCGCGAGTGCAACCACCCGTGCCACGTCGGCGGGTGAATCAATGTGCGACAGATCGACCGCGCGCACCACGAACCCCTTGCCGAGGGGCTGATCGCCGTAGCGCCCAGTCTCAAGCGGCGACTGACTGCTAACGAACATGTCGACCGCGAACACCACATCCGGCTCACGCCCGAGCTTGGCGACCCGTGCAGCGTAGGCCGCCGCCCCCTCGAGTCCGACTTCCTCGCGCGTTGCCCAGAGGAACGTCAGCTGCCGTCCCGGGTGCCGGCGGGCAAAGTCCGGCCCCAGCGCGCGAACGGTCTCAATCAACGCCGTATCGCCTGCCCGGTCATCGATGCTGCGAACCTCGAAATGCGCACCGAGAAGGGGTCGGTAGGTTTTCGGCATGGTGAGAAAATCCCCGACGGTAATGCCGAGGCGCTCGGTCTCGCTCCGAGAATCCGTGCCGACGTACGCCTCGGCTGACTCGCTGAGCGTGCTCAACGCCGCCGGCCACTTGAACCCAGGTCGGTCCCAGCCCGAGGGCAGACCGAGCACCGCGCCGACGCTGCGCCCGTTGGGTAGGTGCACGAGCATCACGTGACCTAGGTAGTAGCGGCCATAAAAGCCGCCGAGCTCGCGCACGACGAGCTCTCCGTCACGTCTGATGTGGGTGACCTGGTAGCCGATCTCGTCCATGTGCGCGTCAAAGAGAATGCTCGGTGCGTGTACGCCGGGGACGGCATGTCCGATATGCAAAACGAGGTTGCCAGCCCGATCGACGTGTACTCGGCTGCGCGCCCAAGCCGGTAGTCGGCTGAGGATGGCCGCCCGTGCGCCCTGCTCGTGGCCACTCGCGCCGTACGCGGTGGTCAGAGTCTGCAAAGTCTTCAACAGGGTCGGATCCGGTGCCGTCGCGTGATCGAGCACCGGCGGCCCGTCACCGGCAGCTGGCGCGCGAGCGGCATTGAACGGGTCGTGCGTCGCACTCATCGGCGTGACGGGTTCACCGAGATAATCCTCGAGCAAGCGGGTGAGCTTGCGCAGGTCACTGCGAGAGAACGTCTCCGCCGGCGTGACCGGGAAAACGGTGGGCACGCCGAGCGCGGCAAACCGCGCGGGCAACTGCGCCCTGGGTCCGAACCCGCCGATCACGGGCGGCCGCGCTGGTACCGCCTTCGCTGCGATGTGGTGCCTGAGCGCAAGCGCCAACAGTCTGGCCGGCAGGCCAGCCGTAGCGCTCGCCCCGGTGGTGCCGATCAGCACGCCCTCGCCCGGCAGCATGCCAGCGACCGTACCGTCAGGACCAGGAGCACTCGACACGATGCGCCCCACGAACAGCACCTCGTCGGCGGGCAGCTCTGTCAACACGCGGGCCAAACCCCGTCCGCCAAGCCATTGCTGCGTCATGAACACGATGGTCGTCGTGCCGTGCGCACGCGCGTGGGTCAACCCCTGTGCCGCTTCGAGCAGAGCCTCCCAGCCGAACCGATCGCCCGCCGAGGCACCTGCCTCATCGTCCGCACCAATGGTGATCGGCGGCTGCGCGAGCGCCACCGGCTCGAGCAGATCCGCGCCGGCGTCACGGGCCTCGGCGGCCGAATCCGCCCCGATGTCGACGTAGAGATTACCGAGTTGCGACATCGAGGGCGGATTGAGATGTCCGGGAGCTAGATGGATGCTGAGGCCGGCAAAGCCACCGTTGAGCAGTCCTTTGGGCGTCACGACATAAACGGGCTGCGCGAAGCTCAGAGTATCGAACACCGGATTCGGTTCACGCTGCGGCAGTCGCTGCACGCGCAGATAGCCCTGCGAGTTGATCGCACCGACCACGTAACCGGGCTGATCGATCGCGGCGACGATGAGCCGGTGAGGCGAGCCACTGCCGCTCGTCACCCAGACATCATCCATATTATCGCGTTGTGGCCGCAGTCCCTGCCCCTGCAACTGCGTGAAAATCGCCCCCGAGAGACGCTGTTCGTAGCCGGATACTGCAACGATTCGACTGAGCGCCGCAAAATCCGGCGGTGTGCCGGCGATCACCGGCGAGGAAATACTGCCCGCCATCACCGCCAGCGCGACCCAAGATGCCGATCTTCTCATAGCGACGACTCCCCGCGGCCCCGAAGGGCGAGTTGGCCTTTATCCGGTTATTATGGAACAACCGTCCGCACCTGCGGCCGCTGCGATGCGCCGGGCGCCGCCGATGCGCCAACCCGAACGGATCGTGCGGTAAACCGGGCGGAACCGCCGGCACGCGACGGCCGCTCCCGAGGAGCGATGGAGGCTGATGTCCACACACCCATTGAACGTCTTCCTGGCCGAGCACCGCCGGCTGTTCGTGCTGACCGGAGCCGGTTGCAGTACCGAGTCCGGAATTCCTGACTACCGGGACGCTCAGGGTAGCTGGAAACATGCCCCACCAGTCACGTACGCGGCATTCATGGGCAGCGAGGCGATTCGCAAGCGCTACTGGGCCCGCAGCCTCGCCGGCTGGCCTCGCGTGCACGCCGCGAAGCCGAACGCGGCGCATCTGCGGCTCGCCGAGCTCGAGCGCATCGGACGGATCGAGCTGCTGCTGACCCAAAACGTCGACGGTCTGCATCAGCGCGCCGGCAGTCAACAGGTCCTCGATCTACATGGCCGGATTGATCGCGTCCGATGCATGGGCTGCGCGCGGCTGAGCCCAAGGGCGGCACTCCAGCAACAGCTCGAGCGCCTCAATCCCGGTTGGAGCGATGTGACCGGGCGCAGTGCGCCCGACGGGGATGCAGACCTCGAGGGGCTCTCGTTCGAGCAGTTTGTCGTGCCCCCCTGCCCGCATTGCGGCGCGATACTTAAGCCAGACGTGGTGTTCTTCGGCGAAAGCGTACCGCGCGAGCGTGTCGAGGAGGCGCTGCGACGCCTCAAGCGGGCTGAGGCCATGCTGGTCGTCGGATCCTCCCTCATGATCTATTCCGGATATCGCTTCGTGCAGGCGGCCGTCGGCTTGAAGCTACCCATTGCCGCGATCAATCTCGGCCGCACGCGGGCCGATACATTGCTCAGTTTGAAAGTGAGCGCCCCGTGTGGTGAGGTGCTCGGCGGACTGTGACCAGCACCGGTGCGCTACCGCCAAAACCACTGCCGCGTGTCACATCGTGAGCACCACGCGGTACTGCGCCTTGCCACTCATCATGCGCGCATACGCTTCACCAGCCTTCTCGAGCGGATAGGTCTCGACCATGGGACGCACGCCGCTGAGTTCTGCGAAGCGCAATGTGTCCTCCGAATCGCTTGGTGTTCCAGAGGCCCAGCCGCGGATTGATCGGCTGCCGCCGATCAACTGCAGAGGCGTCACTTCGATCGGTGCAAAATCCGCGCCGACCACCATCAGGGTGCCCTCGGGACCCAATCCATCGATCACCTCACTCATCGCCTTCGAATTCGGCGGCGTTGCGAGGATCACGCGCGCCCCGCCGAGCTTCTGCAGCACATCGGCGGCACGTTCAGCAGTACTGTCGATGTACACGCTGGCGCCGAGTTTGCGTGCCAACTCGGCGTTCTCCTGGCCGCGGCTGATTGCGACCACTTGGTAGCCGAACTTGCTTGCAAACTGGATCCCGAGGTGACCCAGTCCACCAATGCCGAGTACGGCGACGCAGTCGCCCGGACGTGCACCACTGTGTCGCAGCGCGTTGTAGGTCGTGATCCCAGCACACAGCAACGGCGCTGCGGCGATGGGATCGAGACTCTCGGGCATCGCAGCCAGCGCTTCGACCGGCGCGATCATGTACTCGGCATACCCGCCGTCGTAGCTGATGCCGGGCACCCGCATGCTGCGGCAATTGCCGAAATCCCCACGGCGGCACGCCGGGCAGGTATTGTCATGTCCGCCGTGCCAGCCAACGCCAACCGCCGCCCCGATGCGCCAGCCCGTGACGCCCGCCCCGAGTGCATCGATGCGCCCGGCAACCTCGTGCCCGGGCACCCGCGGGTACTCGATGCCGGGCCATGATCCCTCCTGGGTGAAGGCATCGCTGTGGCAGATGCCGCACGCCAGCACCTTGATGCGCACCTCCCCGGCCTGCGGCTCGGCAACGGGACGCTCGACGATCTGAAACTCCCCGCCCGGGGCTGCAATTTGCGCCACTTTCATCGTTGCGACCGCTGCCTTGTGGGTTGCCATCTTGTCTCCTGAACGGTATTGCGGCCCGATGGGCCCTCAACCACGGACGCACACCCGCCCGGGTCTTCATGGGTCAACGGAAATTAGCAGCAGGGCGAGCGCTGCGCCAGCGCGAGGCGCTACGCGGCCGCCGCCGCACCCTGCGCAGCGCCGCCATCGCGTGGCTCTGCAGATGTCACCGCACCGCGCAGCAGGGAATCGAGCGCCGCGCGGTCGACCACCTCCTGAGCCAGCAACAGCCGAGCCAGCGCTTCGAGCGCGCCACGTTGCGCCGTCAGGGTCTGTGCGACCCGATCGTGTGCGTCGTGGATCAGCCGGCCCACCTCCTCATCGATGATCCGAGCCGTCGCCTCGCTGTAACTGACTGACTGAGGACTCTGCGGGACAGGGAGGAATGCGCCCCCGCGGGCAGAATCGAATGCCACCTGTCCGAGTCGCTCGCTCATGCCGTATTGGGTCACCATATGGCGTGCCATGTCCGTGGCGCGCTGCAGATCGTCCTGAGCGCCCGTGGAGACATCACCATAGACCAGTTCTTCGGCGACCCGCCCGCCGAGCAGCACGTCCAGCCGGTCGAGCAGCTCGCTGCGCTTCAGCAGGTACCGATCCTCCGTCGGCAGTTGCTGTGTGTAGCCGAGCGCACCGATACCGCGCGGAATGATCGAAATCTTGCTGACGCGATCGGCGTGTGGTCGATTTTCCGCGACGAGCGCGTGACCAGCCTCATGATACGCCACCGTCTCCTTCTCCTTGGGGTTCATGACACGGTTGCGCTTCTCGAGACCGGCGACCACCCGATCGATCGCCTCGTCGAAATCCTCCGGCTCGACGGCCTTCTTGTTGGCACGGGCCGCGTGCAGCGCCGCTTCGTTGACGATGTTGGCAAGATCCGCACCGGCGAACCCCGGGGTCTTCGCCGCGACAATCGCGAGATCGACGGTGGGACCGAGCACCACGTGCTTGGCATGTACCCGCAAGATCGCCTCTCGTCCTTTGATGTCCGGTCGGTCGATCGCCACGTGCCGATCGAAGCGCCCCGGTCTAAGCAGCGCCGGATCGAGGATCTCCGGGCGGTTCGTGGCGGCGAGAATGATCACGCCGTTCTGGGAGTCGAATCCATCCATCTGCACGAGCAGCTGGTTTAACGTCTGCTCGCGCTCGTCATTGCCGCTCAGGCCGGAAATGCCGCGCGCCTTGCCGAGCGCATCCAGCTCATCGATGAAGATGATGCATGGCGCCCGCTGCTGTGCCTGGGCGAACAGATCGCGCACTCGCGCCGCACCCACGCCCACGAACATCTCGACAAACTCCGAACCGCTGATGGAAAGAAACGGTACGCCGGCCTCTCCGGCGACCGCCTTGGCGAGTAGCGTCTTGCCCGTGCCTGGCGCCCCAACGATCAACACGCCTTTGGGAATCTTCCCGCCGAGACCGCGAACCCGCTCCGGATTGCGCAAAAACTGCACGACTTCCTCGAGCTCCTGCTTGGCCTCATCGATTCCCGCCACATCGGCAAAGCGCACCGCGGTCTTTGACTCGACATACAGCTTCGCGCGGCTCTGCCCCACGCCCATCATCAGTCCCGATCCGCCGCCGGCACCACGGCGCATCATCCAACCCCACAGCAGCACCAGCAGTGCGATCGGCACCACCCAGCCGAGCAACATCCGCAGCCAGGGATTCTCGGCGGTGCCGGAAAAGCGCACGTGCGCCGCCTGCAGCTGCGCCGTCAGCTGCGGATCATCGACACGATCAGTCACGATGCCACGCAGCTCAGCGCCCTCGAGTGCCGGCGTCGCGACGATGCGGGAGTATTCGGCTGCCGGCAGCAGCGCCTTGGCACCCTGGATATCGATCTGCGCCGAGATGCTGGTCGGGCCGACGGTGGCCTGACGCACCTTGCCGGCGGCGAGCAGCGTCTTGAAGTCGCTGTAGGCAATCGTAGCCACCTGCGAGCCGAACAGGTAATACTGCATGCCGATCAGCAACGCGATCAGCCCCACCCAATACCACAGCGTCAGTTGGCCCTTGCGTTCCACGACACTCCGCTTTTCATCTGCCTCGCAAGACACTCATCCGCAGGTTCCTGTCAGTCGCCACATATAGCGCATAACCGCCGCGCAACCAAGAACGCAACTGCGAAGTGGACCTGTGGTCAATGCGTATCGACGCTGCGCAATGCGTGCTTGCACCTCGCAGAAGCCGGCATGCGTCGCGGTTACCCAAGTCGAGGAGCGTACGAATGGGAACAGTGCGTATTGCGCGCCGTGCCCTGGCGCGGCGATTCTCTTGCAAGTTAATCTGCAAGCGCGGGGGGAACCATGGAACATCGCTGGGGTCGACGGGTGAGCCTGCAAATACCGGTTCAACTGATCAGTGATGGCGCTGCGCCCGCCCTCGGGCACTTGGAGAATCTCAGCGTCAGCGGCGCGTTTGTGCGCACCGGCTGGCGCGGGCCTCTCGGCGCGTGCATCGAGCTGGAAGTCCTGCCCAAAGCATCGCGCGAGCAAAGGCCAAATCGCGTGCTGGCCCATGTCGTTCGCAGCACGCACGAGGGTACGGCACTCGAGTGGTGCGAGCTCGCTCCACAGACAGTCCGGCTACTGCTTGCACGGGCGAGTGCCCCACTGGCGTGCGCTACCGGCGCCGAGTCCTTCCGCCGCGTGCGTCTCGGCGGTACGCCACGCCCGGCGCTCGGCAGCGACTCACGCTGCGCGGAGGCCGTGCAGCGCGCAACGGGTTGACCGTTCGCGCCGTACTGAAACCCATCGGTGCGAGCCCGAGCAGACGCTCGAGCTTGCGGTCCCGGTCGTAAAGATCGGGGAAGAACAGTACCTCGCCGCCGGCAGTAGCGAATGCGGTCTGATACACCACGATCACCCTGACGGGCTCGGCCACCTCGACGTGTCGATCGTCCGGACCGTCCATGGCCGCTTCGATTTTTGCCCCCGTCCACTCTCCCGGCGTGCGGCGCAGAACAAAGGTTGCGAGCGCCACCGGATCGCTGACGCGGATACAGCCATGGCTGTACGCCCGCCGCGGCACACTGAACAACCAGCGTGCCGGAGTGGAGTGCAGATACACGTCATAGGGATTGGGAACCAGGAACTTGATGAGCCCGAGCGCATTGGATGGGCCGGGCAGCTGACGCAGGCGCAGCTCTCCGGCGGCAAGCGCCGCGAGGTTTACCGCACTCGGCGGCAGCACGATCGTGCGCGGCCCGTAGCCGCGCACGATCTGCAGGTGCTGGGCAGAGAGAAAGTTGGGTTTACGGCGGATGTCAGGCAGCATCTCCTGAACCGTGATCCGGCGAGGTACATTCCAATAGGGTCGAAAAATGACCGTCTTCACCTCCGAAACGAACTCGGGGGTATGAGCACCCCGCCGCGTGCGTCCTACGATGACGCCCATTTGAATGGTATCTGTGGCCGCTTCGGCGGTCGCCTGGAACGCGAACAGTCGGAACTGCGGAACATTGACCATGATCAGTGGCGCATGCAGTTCCGGCAACCAGCGCCAGCGCTCGAGGTTCAATGCGATCTGCCGCACCCGCTGCGCAAACGGCGTCGTCAGTTGCCGGAACGTCGCCGGACCGAGGATGCCATCCGGTGCGAGCCCATGCCGACGTTGAAAGCGCTCAAGCGCACTGACCAGCTGGAGATCAAGTTGGTCGACATCGCTTCCCGAGGCGAGCTGCTCGGCTCCCGGTGGGAGATCGCCGACGGCGTGCAGCAACCGGCGCAGTGCCGGCGCCCCCGCGTAATGACCGCCCGGCCTGACCGGACGGCGTCCGAGCAAGGGCAGATGGGTCAGCGCAGCGTCCTCGGCGGCGAGTTGTCGATACCTGCCGAGGGCGATCTCGAGCAGCCTATAGGGGTAGAATGCGGGCTGTATCGCCGCCAGCGAGTGCCGCGGATGCGCCGAATGCGCCAGCAAGCGAACGATGGACACCCAGTCGAGCGTGCGCCGGGGTCGCGGCAGTCCGAGGCCACCCATCTGTGCCGTCACCCGTCCGTAGTGCAGATCCCCCACAAGGCGCAGCGCAGCGACTGTCAGCTCAATATCGAAGCGCGCCCAGAGCGGCCTGTGCTGCGGCGCTCCCGCAGGCGATCCACAGGCCTGCCGCTCAAGCGTCCACAGCGCATCGGTGCCATAGTCCGCCGGCTCGAGTCCGTACGCGCGCGCATCGCGAAGAATCTCCATCAGGCGGAGCGCCTGTGCACTCGGCTGCCCGTTCACGCTCCAGAGCGGCTGATTCGCATCGTCGGCATAGATCGCACCTAGGGCATGCCGAGCCCCCCGGTCCGGTACACGAAATCGCACCGACACGACGGCTTTCGCGAGCTGCGCGCCAATCAGGCTCGGCAGCGACGCAACCGATGTGGCTCGCGCCACGGGCATCCCGGCCGCACACATCAGCAGGTTCAGCAGGGCGAGGACGGTGGCGCGGCTCAATGCGGCAACGGCTCGGCGCGAACCGGCTAAGGCGTTAGTCATTGGAAAAATTATCTTCTATCAGGATCCGCCGACGCATCCGCACAACTACGCAGACGGCGCTAGATCTGCGAATCAATATAAGCCGTGATTCCATGCTCAGGCTGAAACTGAGGCTAAAGCCAGATCGGCACAAATCGGTACGTTGCAGCGGCAACTGGGGTTGAGTCACCCCTGCACCCGGCATAGACTCAATCAACTGTCGCATCGCGGTTGATCATGCACGGCTCGCTGTTACGATTTTACGTGCACGAGGACCATCGCCATCACGGCAGACTGGTCTGGGAGTGGCTGCTGGAGCAAGGCAACGCGCTCGGCATACGCGGCGGATCCGCGTTCAAGGCGATGGCAGGATTCGGTCGTCATCACTTGTTGCACGAGGCGCGGTTTTTCGAATTGGCCGGCTCGATGACCGTCGAAATCGAATTCATCGTCACGGCTGACGAGGCGCAAGCACTGTTTGCGCTCCTCATCCGAGAGAACATACGCCTCTTCTACGCGGACCTGCCGGTACGCTTCGGCGTGATCAATGCCGATGCAGCCGATCCGCCTGCTCTCTGTGACGGAACATAGTCCCGCCGCAGACGTACGGGTCAATCGGCACGCACCATCGAGAGCGCCCGGTAGCGTACCGCCGCTTCCGTGTCGACGATCAGCACCGTGCCCAGAGGCCATTCGTCTCGCCAATAACGCCCATCGCGAGCCAGCTGAGTGCAAACCCTGATCCATCCGGGGCGCCCCCGTGCTGCGCGGAGCAAGGTTCGTGCCAAATGTTCTGACAGCGGCGGCAGCCGCAACGTGCACCATTGATCCGCAAGCAGGCGCTTCAACTGCTGGGAACTCGCCAGTGGCATGCGTACGGACAGCGCACCGTAGCGCCATGGCTTGATCTGGCTCTGCTCGCGTTCCTCGTCGACGTCGACTGCCGTGAGCACTCCTGCAATCCTTCCGTGCAGCCGACGAAGGAAGGACGTCATCGCCACTCCGGTACAAGAGAAATGATCGAGCAGGAGCACACCGGGACGATGCTCTGCGGCATCGCGCAGCCGCGCGCGCGCTGTGCGCCGCGCGATCCGTAGCGTATCCACTGCGGGATACGCGCGCTCGAGCGCACAGGTGATCTCATCGAGCGAATCCGTGCGCGCGCAATATCCACAGGGTACGGCCTGGCTGCGTATTCGGGCATGGAGCCGCTCGAGCAGCAGCGATTTCCCGCTGCCGCGCGGACCGTAGAGTGTCAAATGCTCCCCGCGCAGCAATCGCCTTTGCAGCGATTCGGTGAACGTGCTCAATCGCCTCCGCACGCTTTGACCACCTATCGGGAGTATGCCAATGCGCCGGCCTTCAGTCGCAGCGCAGCACACCGCTCGCACAAGGCCCGCGGTCTTGATTCCGCCTTGCAGTCTAGATCTGCCTTATCCGGCGGACAAGCTGCGCGAAACATCCGTGCGACTTGCGTCGATGCCACGGGAGCGGCGTCATGTGCAATCCCCCGGGCAAGCCCCACCTCGCTCGCAAAACGCGTCCACCATCGGCGAATGAATCCAACCCCTTGGTGTCGAGGCGACAGCGTAGTCAGTGGCGTCGCACAGCAGATGTGCCGCACGGAAATCCGTACTGTTTAACGCATCCGGCCAAGCGAAGCGTCAAAACGGCACTCTCGACACCACGAATGCGAACCAGAACAGCAGACCCTGAGGTGCGCGCCGAGCGAATGACAGGACGAACAGCAGCGCCAGTACGCCGACATTGACAGCCGTGCCACCCAGTACGCCGACGCCGAGCTTATCGCCAACCAAATCTCCCAATGCCGAGCCGAGGCTGCTCGCGCAGATCACCGCGACCCAGTAATACCCCTCGTCCTGCCGCTCACTCACCTCGCTTACCGCGAGCGAGCCACGGCGCCAGTACCAGGTTACGAGCACCGCAAGCGTGCAGCACAGCAGCACGAAAGTGCCAAGCGGATTGCCCCAATGCAGGGCCCGGTCGATACTGTCGGATATCTCAGCACCGACGGCCGAAGCGCTGAGAATGAGCCCCCAGTAAAGTCCTGCAACGAATCGTCTCGACCGGAACTGAGCGATCAACAATGGGAGAAACACCGCCAACGCCACGAGCAGCGCCAGCACGTAACCCAAATGGAGTGAGATCGACAGTGCATCGCCCGACAGATCGCCTACCGTGGTGAGCACCACCTTCGCCACCCAGAACGCGACACCGACTGCGGCGACCTTACTCGCAGCCCTCGGCGCTGCACTGCCCGGATCGGGTGTGCGGATACGGTCGGTTCGCACTGCACTATCAGTCATGAGTCTGCGGCTCAACTGGCGGGGGTCATCCATCACGGCGGTGCATCATGGCCAACCCGGCAGGCCGGGCCCCACGCCGCTCCGCCAGCCCCGAGCCTAGCAAACCACCGCTGCTCGTGCCAAACGGCCGCTTGCTGGGTCGCTGGCCTGTGCTCCTCGCGCATCGATCGTGGGTCGCGCTCACCGCGCGCCTTCGTGGGGCAGTGAAATTATGTTCGCCGCGTTGCCCAGGGCCGTCCGTGCGATGTCCGTCAGATGACGGTGATGCGTGAAGCACAGAACCTGCGTCCGTGCGGCGAGCGTAGCAAGCGCGCGCAGTCCTGCAGTAGCACGCTCGTCATCGAAATTCACCAACAGATCATCGGCCACGAAGGGTACCGCTGCGCCGCTATCGAGGTACTCGTGAACCGAGGCAAGTCGTAGCGCGAGAAACAACTGATCGCGCGTTCCATCACTCATGCCGGCGGTGTCGAGCGGTGCGCCGTCGGCGCGCACCCCCATCAGCACGGGACGGTCCTGCGCGTCGTACTCGACGTTCAGTTCCCGGAACGCTTGCGATGTGAGC
This sequence comes from Gammaproteobacteria bacterium, assembly GCA_027324195.1. Lineage (GTDB taxonomy): Bacteria > Pseudomonadota > Gammaproteobacteria > Steroidobacterales > Steroidobacteraceae > 13-2-20CM-66-19. The sequence continues at coordinate 13,800 of DAHVTM010000018.1, forward strand.
TGTGCGAAGATGTGTCCAGCCCGGCTGAGCAGCGGGGCCTGACGTTCGCGGCGAAACCGATCGATCGCCCAGCGAAGCACCGTCGCCGAACTCGCAACCCGCACGTACCGCTCGGCGACCTCGCGCATGGCGGCGAGCGCCTCCTGGCGTTCGGCCGCCGCTTGCACTGCACCGGCACCACCGCCTATCGCCTCCAATGCCTGCCGTGCGCTCTGGCGCCGCTCGGCACAGATCGCCAGACGCTCCTGCAGCTCGCGCTGCTGTGCGTGCAGGGTCTGCGCGCGTGCGGCAATCTGGTCAAGGTCGGCCTGCGCACACTCCGCCTGCAGCACACTGCGAGGCAGTCCATCGCCATCACTGGCGAGCTGGCTTTCGATCTCCAAGCGCTCGCTGCGCAGCTGGGCGATGCGCTCACCGCGCTGAATCAGCACCTGTAGGTGCAGCGGATCCGTTGCCCCGGCAAGGGTGAGTAGCATTTGAATTGCCTGTTCGGCTTGCCCCCGCGCCGCTTCACACTCCTGTACGCGGGTCTGCAGCGCCTCGATCGCCTGATCCATCTGGCGTTGTCGCTCGCGCACCAGTCGACTGGTCGCAAGACGCCTTTCGAGTTCGATAGCAGCCTGCTCGGGGTCCACTGCTTGAAGCTCGGGCGCTACGTTCGCGGTGAGGCGCGTCACCTCGACGGCGAACGCCGCAATGTCCTGTTCGATCTTCTCAATGCGCTCGCGCTGCAGCTGCTTCAGCTCCACAACCAGCGCGCGCATGCGCTCGAGAACCTCGATCTGCTCCATTGCACTTTGCGCCGGCAGCTCCCCGCTCAAGCCAAGCGCGCTCAACGCAACACGCCAACGCTCCTCCCAGAGTAATCGCCCGGCCTGTGCCTGCTGCAGCCGGGCCGCCTTGCGCGTCACATCGGCAGCGCCGGAGCGGATCCGCTCGGTGAGACTGGCACGATCTTGACTGAGGGTACGCTGATGCAGCTCAGCCGCTGCCGCCCGCTCCATCACGAAGTTGATGGACTGCTCCGCAAACCCCTCGGGCGCTTCGCCGATTGCCGTGAGCGCTGCGATCAGAGCAGCGCTCGCACGCGCCTCCTCGCGACGCAGTTCGTCACATTCGGACTGCGCCGCGGCCCGCGACTCCACGAGCCCGAGAATCTCGGCACGCGCCTCCAGCCATTCGAGCATCTGCTCGGGCGCCAGCGGCTCAAACGGCGCACGCGCCCAGAGCGCCCGCCAAGCAAGGGCGAAATCCTCACGTTGGCACCTCAAATCCTCGGCCAGTGCGCCCATTCGGTCCCGCTCGAGTGCCTGATCTGCGATCTGGCGCTCTCGCAAGGCCATCTCCCCGGCGGCCTGGGCGTTCTCGAAGCGCCGGTCCGCGAGGCTGTCGGCCGCATGCACACGCTCCTCATATGCACTCGCCAAATCGGCCGCGGCGCCCATGTAGGCGTCGAGAACGTCTGGCGGGACCGGCTCAGCTGCGATGTATCGTCTGCGGATCAGCTGCCATCCGCGCTCACGCTCCTCGCGCATTGAACGCAGTGCCTGCGGGGCCATGCCCTCCTGTTCGCGCGCGCGCCGTTCAAACGCCTCGCGCTGCAGCGTGAGATCGCGCTCGAGATGCTCGAGCTGATCACGGCACTCCTGCATACGCCGATTGAGCTCACGATCTTGCTCGCGGTAGGCCTCGACCGCAGTGCGCGCCGGCACCTCGATCGCGACCAGACTTTGCGTGTCATCGACGGACGGACGCAAGGCCTGAAGTCGAGTGGCCATTTTCGCCTCGCAGGTCCTCACCTCCCGTTCGCTTGCCTGCAGCCGCACACTTTGCTCTGCTCGCCCCCGCGCTGCACTCAATACCAGCGAGAGCTGCGTGATATCCCTCGGCGGCGGCATCTGCGCCAGTTGCGCGAGCAGCGCCTCGCGCTGCTCGCGCGCCTCACTCAGGCTGTCCTCTGCACTTTTCTCGGCCCCGAAGTATTCGGCCCGTTGGTTCAGCAGCGTGCGGGCGGTCGTCACGTGCACCCTCGGCGGCAGACGCGCCGTGATCGCCTCGCTCGCCAGCGCACCCCAGCCCAACCCCTCGGCGAGCTCGGCGAGTTCGGCGGCCTTGGTTGCATACTCCGCCTGGCGCTTCGGCAGATCGGCGCGCTCCTTGTGCACCTCGATGCGACTGCGGTGCATCCTCTCGATGGCCTCGCCGAGCTGCAGAAGAGTCGCATCGCAGTGCAAAGTGTCGCGCTCGCGGTGGTGCTGCGCGAGCTGTCCGAGCAGGACATCGATCTGCGTCTGCGCATTGACCTCGCTGGCGCGGGCGTCGCTCAAGCGCCGCTGCGCGTCCTCGGGCAACGGCGCCGGTTCGCCGAGCGCACCAAGTTCATGCTCGATGTCCGCCAGCTGTGCGATCCGCCGATACACGCGCCGGATCCGATCGAGCCTACGCTGCTCGGCACTGCTCGACTCGATCTGCTCGCGCAGCTGCTCATAAGCCACCTCGGCCTGCTCATGGTCCCGCCGCAGCCGAACCCATTCGCTCGCCGTGACGAGCTCGGCGCGCTGACGCTGCTCGGCTGCTTCGAGCGCATCCAGCGCCACGTAATACCGCCGGTGAGCCGCGCGTCGCGGCGCCCAGAGTGCATCGGCTGCCTGCTCAAGGCTGCTCAGCTGCGCGCGCAGCCCAGAAAGACCGGTGCCCGCGGCAAAGAGCATCTGACCGATCTCGTTGCGGGCCTCGAGGATCTCCCGCCCCCCTGCATTGAGCCGCTCGTGATCCAGACTCATCATGCGGGTGAAGAATTCGCGCGTCACGCCGTGCAGGTACGGCGCTAATGCCTCCGGGCTCAGCGGTGTGCCGGCCGCGCTGAGCAGCGTATCTTTATTCCCCTTGCGCCGGACCATCTCGAGCACCCCGCCGTCGCTCTCGAGCACCCCACCGACGCGCAGACTCGCGTGCTCATAGAGAAAGTTGTACGGCGAACGCATCCCGATGCCGAACAGCCAGTCCTCGATGGCCGCGAGCGAGGTGGACTTGCCCGCTTCGTTGGGACCGTAAATGACATGCAGGTCCGCCGCGCCGCGCGGAAACGACAGGGAGACCCCGGCGAAGCGGCCATAGCGGACCAAATCGAGCCGGCCGATGCGCATCAGCGCTGCTCTTGCAGTTGTACGAGCAGCTCATCGCGCGTGTGCTCAAGGAGCGCACGATCATCTCCCCTCAGAGCAGCGCTCAGGATCACGTCGTCCGCTTCTGCGCGCAGATCGGCCGGCAGTCGGCGCAGAAACTCCCCGAGTCTGGCACTCATCTGCGCCCGCAGATCGGGGTCCTCGGGCGCCGCCTCGAACAGGGTGCGCAGCGCTTCGTGGCCGCTGTCGGCATCCACAGCGCCCACTGCCGGCACAGGGCGCGTCGCAAGCGCGACCTTCTCGATCCAGGCCACCTCCTCGCCGAGACCGAGAGCCGCGGCCTGCGCCTCGGCGAGCAGTTGCTCTGCGGCGCCCGACAGCGCCCCGTGCAGCGGGGTCTGTCCGGTGATCTCGATCCGACAGGCCAGCAACCGTCCATCGGCCTCGCTCGCCACTGCTCTGGCGAGAGTCTCGCGGATGCTCTGCAGCACCTGCTCAACCGTGCGGCACTCCTCGGCACTTACGCTGAGCATTGCCCAGCGCACGACGTCAGTGTGCACCGTCGACAGATCGATGATCTGTCCATCTTCCACGGTCACCACCCGCGCGCCCTTTGCCCCGGTCTCGCGGATGTGCCGACCCTGCAGATTGCCCGGAAACACGACGTGCGGATGCTCGTGCAGCAGCTGTCCCTGGTGCACATGCCCTAACGCCCAGTACTGATAACCCTTGGCGAGCAGATCATCGAGGCTGCACGGCGCATAGTTCAGATGCCCTCCCAGGCCGCCGAGGCCCGTGTGCAGCACGCCGATATTGAAATACCCCGTGAGCGGCTCAGGGTAGAGTGGCACCAGATTTGCGCTGACCGCCTGCTCGGGGAAGCTCTGACCGTGCAGTGCCACCCGCTGCGCCTCGAGCCGGAATGTTTCCGGTTTGCGGTGCGGGAAAACCTGGACGTTCGGCGGCAGTTGCAGACGGCGGGTGATCTGACTCTCGGCATCGTGATTGCCGTGCAGCACGAAGGCCGCAATCCGGGCCTGTGCGAGCCGTCCCATCTGCTGCGCGAAGAACAGTCCGGTGTGAAAATCCTTCCAGTCGCCGTCGTAGAGGTCCCCGGCGATCACCACGAAGTCGACCTGCTGCTCAATCGCCTCGCCGATCAGGCCCTCGAGTGCGGCGCGCGTGGCGGAACGGATCCGCTCCGCGGCGGCACCCGTATGACCGCTCAGCCCGCGCAGCGGGCTGTCAAGATGGATGTCCGCTGCGTGAATGAAGCGAAACGAGCGCATATTCCCCTCCCATCCTGCTCGCTCGAGGCGTCGCGGGGCCATCCTACGCCCTGGGCGCACCGCCCACTACCGAGCGCCCATCGCCCCGCTCGGGACGGACCGACCGTACCGCGCTCGCGAAAAAAGGCCGCGGTTGCTCAGCGCCGTCATGCGCAGTGCGTCCTCCGTGGGCTGCGCATTCAAGAAGCGACGGCACCGGATGCGCTACGACGCGGCACACCGAGCGCCCGCTGACGCACAACCGCGGCGGCGAGGCGCTCCAGCACTTGCACCGAAGCCGTCCAGTCGATACACCCATCCGTGATGCTCTGCCCGTAGCGCAAGGGCCGCCCGGGATGAAGATCCTGTCGGCCCGCAACGAGGTTGCTCTCGATCATCACTCCGCCGATGCGTCTCTCGCCTGCCTCGATCTGCGCGGCCACCGCCTCAAGCACCACCGGCTGTTGCTCGGGGCGCTTGGCGCTGTTGCCGTGGCTGGCATCGATCATCAGCCGGGTCGCCACGCCGGCGCCGGCCATTTCGCGGCAGGCCGCCTCGACGCTGACGGCGTCGTAGTTGGGCGAGCGCCCGCCGCGCAGAATTACATGACAGTCCGGGTTGCCCAGCGTCGCGGCGATCGCGCTACGTCCCTGCTTGGTGACCGCGAGAAAATGGTGCGGGTGTGCCGCGGCCCGTACCGCATCGACGGCAACACGAATATTGCCGTCCGTTCCGTTCTTGAAGCCGATTGGACAGGACAGTCCGGAGGCGAGCTCACGATGAACCTGACTTTCCGTGGTGCGCGCCCCGATCGCGCCCCACGCGACCAGATCCGAGATGTACTGCGGCGTGATCATATCGAGGTATTCGCACCCGGCCGGCAGACCGAACTCATTGATATCGACCAGCAGGCCGCGCGCGAGTCGCAATCCGTCATTGATGCGAAAGCTGCCATCGAGGTCCGGATCGTTGATCAGGCCCTTCCAGCCGACGGTTGTCCTTGGCTTCTCGAAATACACCCGCATGACGATCTCGAGTTCGCCGCTGAACCGCTTGCGCTCCCCGGCGAGCCGCTGCGCATATTCGCGCGCCGCCTGCGCATCGTGTATCGAGCACGGACCGATCACCACCGCGAGCCGCTGCTCACGGCCGTGCAAAATCTCTTGCAGCGCTCGGCGGGCCGCGCTGACCGTGTCAGCGGCCCGATCCGTGCACGGACGCTCGCCGATCACCTGCTCGGGCGTGGCGAGCTCGGTCATTGCGCCGATGCGCAGATCGTCAGTCTTCGAATGCATGCTGGGCTCCGGTCGCGAGTCCCCGGGGCCAAAAAAAACCGCCGAGGGACTGGCGGTTTTTCGGGTTTGGTTCGTCTCGACTACGTTATGGAATCGACAACAGCCCGCCAACCGCCTGAGTGCACGGCCAATAAAATCGATAATACCCGGGCTGGATGGCTTGGGACATCGATTCCTTTTACCATGGCCACGGCGTACCAAGCAAGCCGACGCACCGATTGTCCCGGCGCGACGGCGTCCCGTTCCCGCTCGGGTGCTGGCGCCTACTCGGGCGGGAGAATGGCCCCGACCGAGCGCCCGCGGGATCGGATCATGAGCACGAGGTAGAACAGCACTCCGAGGGCAATCCAACATCCGCCGAGTTCCTTGGCGAGCTGATTCATACCGACCAGTACGTAGAGAATCACGCCGAGCCCGGCGAGCGGAATGAGCAGATGACGCAGCCACGCACCGGTGCGCTGGCGAATGAAATAGTGATAGACCACGGCCACGTGCAGCAGCGCAAAGCTGCTCAGGGCACCGAAATTGACGACGCGGCTGAGATCATCGACCCGGTGCACGAAGAACAGCCCGACCAGCAGCGAAACACCGGCCACGAGCAGCGTGCTGACGTACGGCGTCTTGAACCGCGGATGCACTGCCGCCAGTACCGCCGGCAGCTTGCCATCGCGTGCCATGGCGAACAGCACGCGCGAGACCGCTGCCTGGGCGGCCATCGCATTGGCGAGGCCGAAGGAGACCACCACGCCGAGAATGGCAGCCAGCCGCAGGCCTTCACCGCCAGCGCGAGCGGCAATCGCGTAGAACACCGTGTCTGCAGAACCGGCGGGCAGCCCGGGCAGCAGATCGGCTGCGATCCAGGTCTGCACGACGAACAGTGCACCGATCAACATCAGCGCAAGCACCGTCGCTTTCGCCACCGCCCCCTGCCCGCCGGCACTTTCCTCCGACAACGTGGAGATCCCATCGAAGCCGAGGAACGACAGCACGGCGATGGAGGTTGCGCCCGCAACCGTGCGCAACGAGAACTGCCGGGCGTCATAAAGGGGCGCCAGGGTGAGGCCGCCCGCGCCCTGCCCGTGATACAGCGCCAGCGCGCCCAGAATCACGAACAGTGCGAGCGTCAGTAATTCGAGCGCCAGGAGCACCTTGTACAAGCGCGCCGTGAATCGCACGCCGAGCAAATTGGCCGCCGCATTGACTGCAATGAACCCGGCGAGCCAGCCCCATGCCGGCACCGCCGGCAGCAGCGGCTGCAGCGCCACTGCCGAGAAAACGTAGAGCAGCGCCGGCACCAGGATGTAATCGAGCAGGATCAGCCAACCGGCCAGGAAGCCGGCCGAATCGTGCAGTCCGCGTTGCACATACGCATACACCGACCCGGCGAGCGGAAATGCGCGCGACATCGCCGCATAGCTGAGGGCGGTAAAGAGCATGCCGATCAGACCGATCAGGTACGCCAGCACAACCATTCCCTTGGCGTCCTGCCAGACGAAACCGAACACCGAGAACGGCGCGATCGGCACCATGAAGATCATGCCGTAGACGATCAGATCGCCAAGACCGAGAGCCCGATCGAGTTGATCCTCGTAGCCGAATTGCTCCAGGGACATAGTCGTGTTCGAAACGATACGCAGCAGCGGGGCTTGGCAGTCTAGGCGCGGGGCGGACCATGGTAAAGTGCGGGCAAACAGGACCCGGACCTCTCATGACGCAGCACCCGACAATTCATCATCAGCATTACGGCTGGGACAACAGCCTCGCCCCGGTCGCGCACATCGCACCCGGCGAATCGCTCGAGTTCGAAGTGCGCGACGCCTCCGGCGGACAGTTCTCGCCCGCCTCGAGCGCCGCGGAGGTCGCTCGGCTCGATTTCGCGCAGGTCAATCCCGTAGCCGGCCCGGTCTTTATCGAGGGCGCCGAGCCCGGCGACCTCCTCAAGGTCACCGTACTGTCGCTCGCCCCGTCCGGCTGGGGCTGGACGGCGAACATTCCCGGCTTCGGATTGCTCGCCGAGGAATTCACTGAACCGGCGCTGCATGTGTGGCGCTACGACGCGCAGGCCCTGACCCCGTGTGCCTTCGGATCGCATGCCCGCGTGCCCTTGAAGCCCTTTATCGGCACGATCGGCGTTGCGCCCGCCGAACCGGGCAATCACAGCGTAGTGCCCCCGCGTCGCGTCGGCGGCAACATGGATCTGCGCGACATTGCCTGCGGCAGCGAACTGCACCTGCCCGTGGAAGTCGCTGGCGCCCTGTTTTCGGTTGGCGACACCCACGCGGCTCAGGGCGACGGCGAGGTCTGCGGCACCGCACTTGAAAGTCCGATGCGCGTGGCACTGAAGTTCGATCTGATCAAACAGCACCGCGTTGCATTTCCCCGGCTGCTCACGCCCGGACCGGTCACCAGCCACCTCGATGTGCGCGGCTATCGGGTCACGACCGGCATCGGCCCTGATCTGATGAGTGCCGCACGCGATGCAGTGCGTTCCATGATCGACTGGCTGAGCCGTGACCATCACCTGGCGGCGATTGACGCCTATATGCTGTGCAGCGTGTGCGGCGACCTGCGCATCAGCCAGATCGTCGACATGCCGAATTGGACCGTTTCCTTCTACTTCCCCAGGCGCATATTCGACTGACGGGCCTGGCGGTGGCACCGTATCCACCGTCAGGCCCGACTGCCAGTCCTCGCGAGCAGCCGGAGCGAGCGCGCCGGCTGAACACCGGCGCCGCCCCGATCCAATCGATTACTTGTCGAAGTTGTAGCTCACGTCGAGCCCGTAAGTAATCGGCTGATTCACGATGTAGCGCGTGAACTGCGGAATCGCCAGGTTGATCTGCGGTAGCGGGTCGAGCAGCGTCTGCTTATTGAGCGCGTTGTTCACGAACAGCGCAGCGGTCCAGTTCGCCGAGCGCAGACCCACACGCAGATTCAGGATGCCATAGGACGGCAGATTGATCGCAGTCTGGTTGATGTTGTTGAGATACACGGTAACGCCGTACGGCAAATCGTACCGCGAGCCCACGAAGCTGTAGTTGACATTACCGATGAACGCCATGTCATCGGTCAGACCGTGATGGTAATTGAGCGACATCGAGCCGGTGACCTTGGGCGTATCGGGAACCGAGTAGCCCTTCGGGATGCCGTCAATGGCGCTGTTGCTCAGGAATTTGCTGTGGGTGTAACCCCAATCGGTCGCAAAATCGAATCCGTCACCGAGATTGGCGCGAAATTCCCCCTCCAGTCCGTAGATGTTGGCATTTCCGCCGTTCACCGTAAAGCCGAAGCCGGCAATGTTCGTGGCGATCTGCGGATCCATCCAGCGCTCGAAATACGCCGTCAGGTTGAGCAACGCCCGCTGGTGCCAGAAGACGTTCTTGGTGCCGATCTCATAGTCCCACACCGAATCGGAGTTGAACTGCGGCACGCCCTGCTTGTTGACATTGGGAAAATTCGCAAGCGACGTGTAGATATTGCCCGGTTGCGTGGGGGTCGCCGAGAGCTTTGTCTGCAGGCCGCATTGCTGAATCTGAACCAGCGAGGTGGGCGCGTTGCAAATCGTCTGCGTCACCGGATAGTTGAAGCCGACGAAGGGCTGATCGGTACCGCCGAGTCGGAAGCCCTTGGCGACCGTGGCGTACACCATGTGGTTCTTGTCGATCTGCCACCGCAGGTTGAAGCGTGGATTGGTGCCGCTGGCGCTGCCGCCCGCACTGGTGTTGAACGGCGCGGTGTTGCCCGCCACCGTCGGTGCGCCGCTCAGCAGATTGGCAAAGCCCAAGGGCGTGAAATCGCCCCACTCAGAGTTGGTCTGGGCGTACGAGTAGTGATACCAGCGAACACCCGCCGAAGCGGTCAGACCATGGGCAAACTTCCAGGAGAGATTGCCAAAGAAGGCATTCTGCAAAATGGTCTGCGGCTGGTAGTCGACGTATACGTTGGCGACGGGACCGGCCTGGGGATTGACCGACCACATGTCCCATTCAGAATTCAGGTCCTGGTAATAATATCCGAGGAGCCATTGCAGCGGCGCGTTGCCGGTGGAGGCCACGCGAAACTCCTCGCTCACCTGCCGGGTGTAATCACGCTCCTCGACACCGGGTCCGAACGGCCCGGGGCCCGTCGGGCCGACGCCGCCCGCTGACGGATCGTACGGGAACGCCTGCGTCGCTGAGCCAAGGCCCGCGGAGCTGGCATTTTCCTCCGAGCCGTCCTGTGAGACCAACGCATGATTCGACCACAGCCCGGTGATCGAGGTGATGGCGATATCCGGCGTGACTGCGTATTGAATCTTCAGGCTTCCCAACGTGAAGCGGTCCCATTGCGGCTCGGAAGCCTGATAGATCTCGAAATGACCTTTCTGCGCCGGCATGCTCGGATTGGTCGGTGAACCGTTGACATCAACCGCATTCGGGGCATTTGCCGAGTCCTCCTGCCACATGAGCATCGGTGTCACGGTCAGCTGATCATTCGGCTGGTAACGCAAAATGGCCCGGAACGAGTCGTCGGTCGATGAGTTCACTCCCGACGTCGTTGAGATCAGCGGCGCGGTGTAGAAATTGCTCGGCCGATAGCAGGGCGTGCTCGGGCAGGTGTCCGTCTGCACCGCGCCATCGGCGAGTACGTAGCGATTGAGCCAGCCGCTGGTGGTGGTGTGCGAACCGACCAACCGCAGGGCAGTCGTAGAGCCGAACGGCAGGTTCACCATGCCGTTCTGCGTGAAATTGATGCCGCCGCCGGAACCGGTGTCCGAGACAGTCGTCTCTCCCGTGGCATCGAAGACCCCGAGCTCGGGACTGGCGGGAATCAATCGGACCGTGCCGCCCATTGAGCTCGATCCGTACAGAGTTCCCTGGGGGCCGTGCAGAACCTCCACCCGCTGCAGGTCGTAGAGGTTCGGATCGATGATCACCTTGCCGAGCTGTTCGGAGGCAGGCGCCGAGAGCGCGATGTCGCCGAGATACACCCCGACCATCGAGGTGTTGCCGCCGGAGGAATTCAAGCCGCGCATCTCGTATTCGGTCTCGTTGGGACCCGAGGTGCGCATCGAGAGGCCTGGGATGCCCTGTGCCAGCGTATTAAAGTCATTCACACCGCGATCGGCAATGTTGGCCGCGGTGAAGACCGTCATGCTGATCGGGGTGTCCTGTGCCAGCGTCTTGCGCTTGGTCGCCGTCACCACAATCTCGGCCAGCTGTCCGGAGGCGACGTTGCTCGTCTGCGCATCGGCGGCGTAGGCCGCCAGAGCGCCGCTCGACCCAAGGATAGCCGCAACCGTCCAGGCGACCACTTGATTTCTACGGATCATAATCATGGCTCCCGAAATTTGATGTTCTTCCCCGCGCCGGAACGCGCCAGAAGCCGCCCGCCGAGGCGCCTTCTTCTGCCGCGTGCTCCCCGGCAACGACGCGTTTGACTGTAGCACGGACCCTACGGGGCTTGGCAAATCCGCTCAATGGCAAGACCGAAGACTGCAGAACGCCGGCCTTTTGTGGCCGGGCGGCGCGCGGGAAAGGCGTTGCGAGCAGGCAACGCCCGCCTCACCACAGCCGCCCCCCGGCCGCGGCGGCGCCGGTGCTGCCGAAGCATCCCGGTCGGCGCGCGGCCGAGCAGGTGGCCTTGCCTGACCGCGGATTCCGTGGTGGCATGGATCATCGAATGCACTGGAGAAGAGCATGCCGCGCACGCGCCCTGCCCGCTTGCAGCATATTGCAGGCATCGGTGTCGACCGGATGGGCGCTGTCGCCGACGGCTTCGGCGGCGAGCTGCTGCGCCTTGAGAATCTCGACACCGATATCCCGCCGCACCCGGCGGCGATCGAGCGTACGCGACAGGCCGCAGTGCACGACCCCGACAACAGCTACCTGCCCTTCATCGGTCAGACGCACCTGCGCGAGGTGGCGGCCCAGCACGTTGCGCGCATCTCGGGCGTGCCGTATTCCGGCGAGCGCAACTGCGTGATTTGCGCTGGCGGGCTTTCCGGCATCCTCAATGTGCTGCTGGCGACGATCGAGGTCGGCGATGAGATCATCGTCACCGATCCCACCTACGCCGGCCTCCTCAACCGCATTCGGCTCACCGGCGCAGTGCCGAAGTTCGTGCCATTCGCATTTACGCCAGGGGCCGAGTGGCGCTTGCAGCGCGCTGCACTGCAAGCGGCGATGGGACCGAAGGTCAGGGCAATGTTGCTGATGTCCCCATCGATGCCCAGCGGGGGCTACCTCGACCGTGAGGACTGGGCGCTCATCGCCGAGCTGTGCCGCGCGCATGACCTGCTCCTGATTTTCGATGCCGCCATGGAACGGCTCGTGTTCGACGAGCGGCCCGTCCTGCATCCGGCAGCGCTGCCGGGTATGGCCGAGCGCACGATCATTGTCGGCTCCTCGGCGAAGGAGCTGCGCATGATCGGCTGGCGCGTCGGCTGGATCGTTGCGCCTGAGTCTTACATGCCCGACCTGATCGCCGTCTCACTTGCCAACGTCGTGGTACCGGTCGGCATCGCGCAGGATGCGGTCGCAACGGCGCTGGCGCATTCCAGCGCGGAAATGCCTGCCTATGTCGCTGAGCTGCAGGCCCGACGGGATGTGCTGATCGAGGAGCTCGCCGGGCTGCCCTTCGGTGTGCCGGGCGGCGGATGGTCGATGCTGCTGCGCGTTTCCGACTTCGGTCTCGACGGACAGACCATGGCGACGCGTCTGCTGGCGCAGGGCGTCTGCGCCACGGCGATGTCGGGCTGGGGCGAAACCCACGGCACACAGTTCATACGCTTCGTATTCTCCAATGAGCCGATTACGCGCCTGCGCGGCCTTCGCCGGCGCGTACAGGCTGCATTGAGGGCCCCAGCGTAAAGCGAACCGACTCGCGCCGGGCCGCACTGACTCGGTGCGCCAGAGACAGCGCCGACCGCACTGTTGAACCCTATCGAGGGCCACCGGGCACGCCTGTTAGGATGCCAACGACACATCGAGCTGCTAGCGCGCTCGAGCATGCCACCGCAGTGCCTCTTGCGCAGTGGGCATGCGCCGCATCACGCCCCGGTAAGCGCGCGAGCCGCGCAGTAAGGAGACTGAACTCCCATCCCCCGCACCGGGGGGCGCAAGCATCCCTGCTTGCTCGGCAGCCGCACTCTCCCAGCGGCATGTTGCACGACTCGAGCCTACCCCGGAGGAAGCGTCTGCGGCGGACCGCAGAGTCTATTTGACGGTACCCGACCCTTTGACCTTCACTGCATTGGGGTTGCTCAATACTTTCATGACCACCCGACGATTCAGTGCACGCCCGGGCGCAGTACGATTGCTCGCGATCGGATCGGCCGGACCGTACCCGCGGGCTCGCAACTGACCGGCTGCCACACCGTCGGCGATGAGAAAATCGCGCACCGACTCTGCGCGGCGCTGCGAGAGGCGCAGATTGTACGCAACCGTGCCCACACTGTCGGTGTAGCCCTGGATTTCGACCTTCAGTAAGGGGTGGTGCTTCAGGCCCTCCGCCGCCTGGTCCAGTATCGAGCGGGAAGAAGCCGTCAGACGCGCGGAGTTAAACGCAAACGTGACGCCCTTGAGGATGACCGATCCACGCGTGGGCAGCGTGAATGTGCTGCTCGCGGGCTTCGGCAGCGGCGTGGGCGCCGGTGCCGGCGCAGGGGCACGCGCCAGCGGCGCAGCAGGTTTCGGCGGAGCCGGTGGTGCTGGGGGCGGCGGCGGTGGCTCGAGCGCGGGGGCGGAGCTCGAACTCGGCGATCCTCCAAAGGAGTACTGGAAGCCGAGATCGGCAATGTAATCCTGCAGGTCCGGGGAGCGGCCGGGATTCTGCCAGCGAACCTTGATTTCCGGGCGCAACGCGAATGCGCGGGTGCCGCGCGGGCTGCGCCACAGATTCCAATACAACCCAACGCCCGCGTCTGCTGCGAAGTCCGTCTGATTCGAGGCTTGACCGCTCGGCACATTGTGGACGAAGCCAGCACCGAGCCTCAGATACGGCGAAAACATTCCGCTGCGATTCAGGATCGCCAGTGCATCAAGCGTCGTGCCATAGATGTGCATCGGCCCGACACCCCGGATGCCGGAGAGCCGAGTGCCATCGAGATTCAACTCGAGGTTGAAGTACCGATTAAGCTCACGCCCGAACGCAACGCCATAGAGCCAATCGTTTTTCTCGAGCGATCGCTGATAGTTCGGAGAGAAAACCCCGAGTTGCGGCGTAACGTACCAGTGGTCGGCTTGGCTGGCGCACGCCATGGCCGGAACAGCCAGGGCACAGAGAATCATGGATTTTCTTGAACGCACGAGAACACTCCTTGGATTTCCCAATTATTCTTACCGAAGGTCTCAGCCCGCTGCGCGCTGGACGGCCACGGACCGACGCTCGAGTTATTTACACGTCTGGCCGAACCATACCAGCCCGGCCATGAACAGCCACTGAAGGGCGCTCGCGGGCAAAACGCTTTGCTTTGCGCGAGGCTCGGTCGGCGCCTCTTTGCACTTGACCGCTTGGCCCGCAGACACCGATGAGCCGGCAGGTGATGGGCGACTCACTCGATTCCCCTCGGCGTGAGAATGACATCATGTGAGCATGCACGCCTCTTACGAAAGAGGTATTTCGGCAGGGCCGAAGGAGCAATGCGCGCACCTCGAGTCGACCGCGACGATCCGTGAGTCTGCTTCGGCACGAGCGGATCGCTCGATGCGCGCACAAAACCT
>DAHVTM010000031.1:0-17591 GCA_027324195.1 Gammaproteobacteria bacterium
TGCGGCAAGCCGCGCGCACCACGGTATCCTGTCGATGAAGGACTTCAGGGACTACACGGTGCAATGGGCCGATCCTGTCGAGTGCAGCTATCGCGGGTTTACGGTCGTATCCGCTCCGCCGCCGAGCTCTGGGGGCGTGACGATCTGCGAGATTCTGAAGATTATCGAGCCATATCCGTTCTCCAAGTGGGGCTACGGCTCTGTTATGAGCATCCACTATTTGGCAGAGGCCGAGCGGCGCGCGTTCGCCGACCGCAACTCCTATCTCGGCGATCCCGCGTTTGTGCACAACCCGATCAGCTGGCTGCTGTCGGCGCGGCATGTGGCGAAATTGCGTGCGAGCATCAGACCGGATGCCGCCACACCGTCGGCCGAGATCAAGGGAAATCTGAGCGCCACCGAGGGTACTGACACGACCAGTTACTCGATCGTGGATCGGCACGGAAACGCTGTGGCGGTGACGTACACCATCAACTATCTGTTTGGCCTCGGGCAAATCGCAGGAGATACTGGATTTTTCCTCAACAACGAGATGGACGATTTCACCTCTAAGCCGGGCGCGCCGAACTCCTTTGGTCTTGTTCAGGGCAAAGTGAACGCGATTGAGCCTGGCAAGCGGCCTCTCAGTTCGATGACCCCGACCCTCGTGCTCCGCGGCAAGCGGCTGTTCATGGTGACGGGAGCGCCCGGCGGGTCGACGATCATCTCGAGCGTGCTCGAGAGCATCCTGAATGTCGTCGATTTCGGCATGAATATGCAGCAGGCGGTGGATGCGCCGCGTATGCACCAGCAATGGTATCCAGAGGCCGTATTCGTGCAGCCGGGACTGATGCGCCCGTCGGTCAAGCGGCGCCTCATGCGGATGGGGTACGAGTTCAAGCAGATTAAGTTCTGGGGCGCCGATGAGGCGATCCTGGTCAACCCGTACACCCAGTTGCTCGAGGGCGCGAACGATCGGCACAGCCCGGCCGGCTTGGCGGCAGGCTACTGAGCGAGGGCGGCGAGCCGGCCGTTCAGGCCGGCTTGCCGCCAATTTCTCCGGCGAGCACGATGCGCAGCTGCGTCAGGTCGTGGATGCGCTGGGCGGTCTTGCGCAGCACCTGGATGTCGACCTCATGGGCCGAGTACAAGGCGCGGTATTAGTTCAGCGACGCGCAGGGCATGAACGGTATTGCGCCAGCGCTTCGCGAGAGTCTGGCGCGCGGCGGCGGAGAGGGCTGCCTTCCATCGGCTGTGTCCATCGGGACTCATCTGTCGGACTGTTGCAGTGCGCGCATCCTCGCGGCCCTGTGTGACAGTCCCGGGACTGGGGTTCTGGCGCATTAGCGGCAGGATCGTGATATCCGGGAACCTTTGCCCGGAGCTTGCCGTGACGCAACCCGTTTAGCGCGATGCCATCTACCGGCGTCGCCGGTTCCCTCGCGGGGTCATCGAGGGATGCGTTCGCTGGTACCTTACCTATTGCCTGAGCTACCGCAATCTTGTCGCCCTGATGGCCGAGTGGGGCGTGCACGTCAACCACACGACGATCGTGCGGTGGGTGTTCCTTGTACGTGCCGGAATATGAGCGGCAGTGGGACCGCCGGACGAAGCCGGTGGGCTCGTCCTGGAGGGTGGACGAGACCTACATTCGAACGAGACCCAGGACGGGCTACCTCTACCGCGCCGACGATAAGCAGGGAAAGACGGTCGAGTCGTTACTCCAGACTCAGCGCGGAATCGCTCCCGATCGTACCGCGGCCGTGACCCTGGCCGGCATCGAGCTCGCGCATCGCATCCGCAAGCGCCAGTTCAAGTTCGGTCCAGGCCGCGGGACCTGCTGGTCGCTGAACAAGCAGTGGGATACGGCGTTGTCTTAAGTTTCAGCGTTCTCATTCCTCGCCAATTCGGCCGTAATCCGCTAACGCACCAGATCCCCTTGCGATCCGCGCTGGCCGCACGAAGAACGGGCCGCGGCACGTGATCCTCGCAGGGGGCTTTCCCGCTGCATGTAGTCCACTCACGCGACCCGTGAGGGCCAGACGGTACATTCGGGAGCGTCGCGTGTTTCTCGCTGGGCGGAGTCAAGCCGGCGGCATCAGGAGCGCCGGCAGTTCCGCCAGGCTGCGCACCTCGTGGTCCGGCGCGCCCGGCAGCCGCTCGCGCCGCTGCCCATAACGGTTGCACCACACGACATGCATTCCATAGGCGGAGGCGGCCCAGGCGTCCCAGGCGTTGGACGACTGGAACGATACCTGCTCTGCTCGAACGCCGAGTTGCTGCACGCTGTATTCATAGACGCGCGGATGGGTTTTGAAGACTTTCACCGCGTCGGCCGACAGCACCGCGTCGAATAGATGCTGCAGGCCGGCGCTGCGCACCGCAGCATCCAGCATTGCTGGGGAGCCGTTTGACAAGATCGCCGTGAGGAAGCCGGCCTCCCGCAGTCGTCGCAATGTGTCGGGGACCTCGGGGAAGGCGGGTAGCGTCAGATAGAGGTTCATCAGCCGCTCGCGTAGCCCGTTCCCAGAGAGGTTGAGGGTTTCTAGCGCGAACTCCAGCGCCTCGCCCGTCACCTGCCAGAAATCGTCGTAGCGGTTCTGCAACGAACGTAGCCACGTGTACTGTAACTGCTTGTCTCGCCACAGGTTGGTGAGTGCGAGGCGCTGATCCTCTGGAATGTCCCTGCAGCGAGCGACAACGGAGGAAAAATCGAAGATTGTGCCGTAGGCGTCGAAGACGCAGGCGCGGATGCCCTCGGTCGGACTCATTTCCGTGTACCCCGAATGGGATAGCTCTTCTGGATCACGAATCGCATGCCGCCAATCAACCGATCGAGGTCTGGTCGCAGGAAGGGCGCGTTGGCGACATCGACCAGATGCAGCGCGCCTTGCGGGTTGACGACAAACAGCGCCGGTTCCGGGAAGCGATGATCGGTCTCCTCGACCGAACGTGGCTCGGAGACGTAAAGGCCGAGATTGTGCATCGTCGCCTCATCCATACCATAGAGCAATGGAAACCCGGGCTTCGCCGCCTCGGCAGTGAGGCGCGTCTGCGCTTCACTGTCAGCGGACACAGCGGCGATGGAGATGCCGAGCTCGGTGAATGCGGTGCGCCGCTTCTCGATGTCACCGAGGTACGACTTGCAGATCGGGCAATGCTGGCCGCGAATGATGAACAGTGCCTGCCATGCACCTGGAGCGCCGAAAGTGAAATCGCCGCCGCCGAGTTGCCGAAAAGTCACGGGGCTGAAGGACTGACCTGGATGAAGCTTGGTCGTGGTGTCCAATTTGATCTCTCCTGCTAAAAAGAGCCTCAAAGGCCATCAGGCGGTGTGCGCTGGCTCGAGCCCGGCATTCAGTTGCCACACTGGTGGAGAAGCTGGGCTGATCTTGCCCCGCCATCGGGGCGAATCTGCTCAACCGTTGTAACGGCCAGTGAATGCAATCGCGTGCTCACCAGAGGCCCGGGCCTGGGCAGTTGGCCCGAGCTGATGTTCACCGGGACGGTGCGATTGGGCGGCGTCGAATCGTGCAGATCATTCATTGATGGACGCCTTCGTTGTGTGGCTTTTGGGTCTTGTGAAGGCTCGCGATGGCGTGTTCACTCAGCGCCCGCAGTCGCTTGGGGTCGGGATCGAGGCGAGCCATCACGCGGATGGCGAACACCGTCCCCAGTAATGCGGTGGCGGTTGCGGCGACGTCCGTCCTGGAATCGAGCGTGCCCCGGGCGACGGCGCTCTGCAGTCTTTCGGCGAAGAAGGCCTCAACCTCGCCTAGCCGAGCCCGGACGATTTCTCTCGCCGCGGCTGACATCGCGGCGCCGTCGAGCGCCGTATTCACCAGTAGGCAGCCGCGCTGGTGCGGATCAGCAAGCGACAACGCGGTCAGCTCATCGAGGAAGTCGCAGATCGCTGCGAGAGGATCGGCGACGGCAGAGAGACGTGCAAGGCGCTCGACCAATCCATCGTCCGCGTAGCGGCTCAGCGCCCGGACGAACAGACCATCTTTATCGGTGAACCGGTGATAGAGCGAAGCCGAGCTCAATCCGGTCGCTTGCGTCAGCTCTCGTAGCGACGTTCCGGCGTAGCCATTCTTCCAGAACACGCTGGTGGCACGTTCGAGAACGGTGTCGTCGGAAAGCGTACGGGCTCGTGGCATCGCGGTGCTCGGAAACAGGCGGCCGGTCATATATAATAGATCGATCGATCTAATTCAAGCGTCTGCTGTCGCCCTTGGAGGGAAGCGATCCATGCTCAAGCCTCATCTCGTCTATTTCGCGGACCCCATGTGTTCCTGGTGCTGGGGTTTCTCCCCTGTGATTCGCGCGATCGCGGATCGGTTCGGGGCGACATTGCCCATCCGGCTCATTCTCGGTGGCTTGAGCCCTGGGACGACCGAGCCGATGAATGCCGAGAGTCGCCGCGAGGTGCGCGCCCACTGGGATCATGTTCAGGCGGCATCTGGTCAGCCGTTCGAATTCGCATTCTTTGAGCGCGAGCGCTTCATCTATGACTCGGAGCCACCGAGTCGCGCTGTGGTGGTGCTGCGGCGGCGAGGCATGGATGTGGGTCTCGCCGCACTGGGTCGTATCCACCGCGCCTTCTACGCAGAAAACCGTGATGTCACGAATATCGACACGTTGACTATCCTTGCTTCCGAGCTGGGCGTTGACGCGGCAGACTTTCGCGCCGAGTTCGAGAGCGAAGCCGCGGTGCAGGAAACCCACAATGACTTCGCGCTCGCACAGTCCGCTGGAGTCCGGGGATTCCCCACGCTCATCGCCGGGAAGGACGGAGACCATCGTTACGCGCTCGTTACCCACGGATTTCAGGCTGGCGCGCTCGTCATCCCGGCGCTCGAACGATGGCTCGCCGATGCGGCGTCATCTGCCGGCGCCGGTCACGCCTAAATCTCACCGCTCCGTGTCCTGACCCTGGGGTGGGGTGCTCGCAGAAGAGTGTCGCGGCGTCTCCTCACGCTTCGAGCCGGACCGGCAGGTCGGGAAATCGGCCGTCGCCCTGCCTGCAAACAGAAGTGCTGAATAGGCGCCAAGTGCGAGGCGATCGGCCTCAGGCGGCGAGTTCAACCCGGGTGTGGCTCAGCCGTTGGGCATTGATAGCGTTGACAGAACTCCGGGCGCCCAAGTGCCGCGTCCGGCATTAACGACCGACAGGTTCAGGGCCGCGCGAGCAAATCAGCGCAATGGAGTCCATTGACGAGCCTTCGAAGAATCGCGGGCTGCGCGTCGGATGGACGTAGCGGTGGGACGGGGGTGGGTGTGCGATGAGGCTTCTGGGGGCTGCGACGGTGGAGAATGGTCTGGCGGAGGCGCCGATACGTGAGTGCTTGTGGCGGCTGGCCTAAAATCGTCGCCGCAAAGCCTCTCGGGGTCGCCGCGGCAGGGAAGATTCCCAGGATTTTTTTTGCGAGCGAGGTATCTTTATCGCACCAAAACTGCTCTAGAGACATGTACACAGGCCACTCTGGGACGGCGGATTGAGCGCCGACGATAAGAACCGGCTGGTTGCACAGCTTGCGGTGAAGCAGACCGAGCGCCTGCGCCGTTTTCTGCGCAGGCGGGTTCGCAATGCTGCGGACATTCCCGACATCATGCAGGAGGTCTTTCTGCGGCTGCTGCGCGTGCCGAGCCACGAGAGCATTCGCAGCCCGGAGGCGTACCTGTTCACCATCGCGAGGCACGTGGCGCAGCAGCACAAACTGCAGATGGACCCCACTCAGGAATGCTCGAATCTCGAGGACGTCCTGGTAGAGTTACGATCCTTCAGCAACGCCGACCCGGTCCTGGATCTGGCCGCCGATCAATGTCTCGAGGAGATGGAGAAGGCACTCGGACACATGCCGCCGAAAATGCAAGCTACTTTTCTGCTGCACCGGCGGGACGGGCTGACCATGGATCAGGTCAGTGAACGCCTCGGCATCTCGCGGGCGATGGCAAAGAAATATCTGGTCAAAGCCTTCACTCAGTTTCGCAAGCGGCTGCAAGAGGACGAATAGGGGTCGTGTGTGAACGCCAGTAGACAAAGGCGGCTCAACAGGCAAATCTCTGCGGAAGCCGCGGAGTGGCTCGTCGAATTCCGGACCGGCGAGATCGCCGCTGGCGGACGCAGGGACTTCGATGCCTGGGTACGGACATCCCCCGAGCACATTCGCGCATTCATCGAGATGGCGGTTCTGTGGAACGAGAGCGGCGCGATTGATCCGCAGCGCCGGATCGACGTCGAGGCAATCATTGCGCGTGCCCGCGATGAACGGACGGTGGTTCCACTGATTCGCTCCGGTACGGACCGTGCGGCCGCACGTACTCTTGAGGCTGCCGTTCAAACCAGCAAAATGGGCACGGCGGACGCTGCTGAGCAAACTCGGGGACGTAAGAGTCGATCGACCCGTGCCGCCAAGTGGAGCATCGCTGCCGGCTTGCTCGTGGTGACACTGATAAGCGCCTGGCTGTTGAAGTCGAATCTGTTCGGTTTGCCGACGTATTCGACTGGAGTGCGAGCGCGGCAGTCCATTGTGCTTCCCGATGGCTCGAGGGTGGTGCTCGACTCCCGGTCCAGGCTGCAAGTCGACTTCACTGCCGATGCACGAACGGTCGATCTGCTCCAGGGTCAGGCCCTGTTCTACGTGGTGAAGAATCCCAGGCGCCCCTTCTTTGTGCGTGCCGGTAACGCCATTGTGCGCGACGTCGGCACGGTGTTCGACGTGAACCGGCGCGGCACAGGAACCATTATCACTGTCGTGGAGGGCCGTGTGGCGGTCGCGACCCAGCACGCAGCGAGTGGGCACGGTGGATCCGCAAGTTTGCCGAGTCAGTTGCCGGTCGAGCTTTCTGCGCCCGCAGGACTCGTCGGGCCGGGAGCCATGCGGCCGATCTTCCTTTCAGGCGGGGAGCAGGTCGACGTGCTCGCCGGACACACGCCGCCGCAACCGACCCGAGTCGATGTGAGCTCCACAACGTCCTGGATCCATGGCGAGGTGGTTCTCGAATCCGCAACGTTGAAGAAAGTGGCGGCGGTATTCAATCGCTACAGCGCCCGGAAGATCGTCACGCAGGATCGTGGCACGCGCCCACTGCGCCTGAGCGGTGTCTTCTCGACCAATCCGGATTTCCTCATCAAGTACCTGCGGGAACGCCCCGACATCGTGATCACCGAGACGGGTTCCCAGATCAATATTGTCCGCGAACCCTAGGGTTCAAGCTTCGCGGCCAGCCGCCGGCGGAAAAAAAATCATCCGCGGGGTATCGCGGCGTGAATTATCCGCTCATACCACTACGAGGCCGTCGAACAGTGAACGACGGCACGGCGCAGCGATCTTCGCAGCTGGGGTAGGGGGGTATTTATGCGCTCGAGTATCGCCGCGCTAGCGGCAGTCCTATTGCTTGCAACGGCGCCTTGGGCGATTGCCGCAAATGCTCCGGGCAATGCGCGAGAATCCACGAATATACCGCCAGAGCCTCTGGGATTGGCCTTGCAGGCGCTGGCCAAGCAGCGGGGATTTCAACTCGTCTACGTGTCCGAGCAGGTCGGTCACCAGACGACGCATGGCGCGCAGGGTCAGTTGACCGTCGATGAGGCGCTGACGCAGCTATTGGCCGGCACGGGCCTGACGTTCCGCAAAGTCACCCATGATGGTGTCAGCATCGTGCCGGCTTCAGGCAAAGCAGATCCCGGTGCCGGTGCTTCATCGAACGGTCAGGCAGGTCCAAAGGAGCGAACCGATGGAGAGCAGAAGGCGCAGAGGTCCTTCTCTGGCACCTTTCAGCTCGGCGACTCGCCTCAGAACACCGCGGCGAACGCCGCCGAATTAGCGTCGCCAGCGAGCGCCGAAGTGCCGCCTTCCATGCAGCTGCATGAAATCGTGGTCACGGCAGCGGGCACCAATATCGCCGGCATCGCGCCGGTCGGCATGGAGGCGACCACGGTGGACCGCAAAGCGATCCTCGCCAGCGGTCTGACGAACGCTTACGCGGTGCTGCAACAGCTGCCGCAGGTGGTGAATACGGCGCCCGCGGGCGTCGCAAACTACCGCCTCGGTGGTACGTCGGGCTATGGTGGTGCCTACGGTTCGGCCAACCCTAGCTCCGGCCAAGCGATCAACCTGCGGGGACTTGGGGCTGGGGCGACACTGATCCTGGTGGATGGCCACCGCGTCGCCCCATCGGGTACTGCCGGGGTGTTCACGCCGGCGAATCAGATTCCGGTGGCCGCGCTGCAGAGCATACAGGTCATCGAGGACGGCAACTCGGCCATCTACGGCTCTGATGCCGTTGGCGGTGTGGTGAATTATCTGATCCGCAAAGACATGAACGGAGTGGAAGTCGCCCCCCGCGCGACCTGGACCCACGGCTACGACGAGTACGGCATGTCGATCGTGGGCGGTCACACCTGGGCCAAACTCGGCTCCCTTGGGCACGGGAACTTCATGATCGCGTTTGACTACGATCACCGTAGCCCCATGCTCTACAGCGCAAGTCCTTACCTGTCCGACAACTTGACCCAGTTCGGTGGAGTAAACAACGAAATTCGCGGCAGTTCCATCACGACCGGCGCAGTGAACGGCGGCGTCGGTCCTGGCCAGCCCGGAGAGGCGCCCAATACCAGCGGCGGAACCGGCCCGATTGCCAGCCCCGGTGCGATGAGTAATGTCGCATGGTGCGACAACTACAACCCGCTCGGGTCCTGCGCCACGTACTTGTATCGTGGACTGCCAACTGGCACCGGTGTGCCCGCCTACGCTGCGACACTGGCCCAGCCCTACCTCGCCGATCGGGCGCCATTGCAGGACTTTCTCGGTCGAATG
Source organism: Gammaproteobacteria bacterium (assembly GCA_027324195.1). Classification (GTDB taxonomy): domain Bacteria; phylum Pseudomonadota; class Gammaproteobacteria; order Steroidobacterales; family Steroidobacteraceae; genus 13-2-20CM-66-19. The sequence continues at coordinate 8,802 of DAHVTM010000031.1, forward strand.
TGGCGCTACCAGGTAACCGCGTTCTACAATCAAGACATCAATTCAAGACTGCACGTGTTTTTCGAGGGATTCTGGACAAAGCAGGACATCTGGACGGCCGCCTCTCAATACAACAGCGACCAGCCTCCAGTCGTCACGGTCAACCCGGGCACGCCGTACTACATCACGCCTCCGGCACCGGCCGGAGGGCCGATGACCATCGATCTGTCCCCCTCGGCGCTCGGTCTGCCGCAGTGGTACACGGATAATCCGGATACGAACTGGACTGCGATTACCGGACTGAAGGCGTTGCTTCGAGGGGACTGGATTGCTGACTTTTCAGCGTCCGTGGGTCGCGACGTGACCTGCGGAGAATGTCAGATCGGGACGCAAGTGGACGTCGGGGCTCTACAGTACGCCGTCAATACCGGTGAGATCAATCCGCTGAGCAGCCAGCGTCTCACTCCAGCGCAGCTCGCGCTGTTCGTCGGCTCGAACGTCCAGTGGAGTCACATGGGTATGGACGACTTCGTGCTGAAGTTCAATGGGCCATTGTTTCATCTGCCAGCCGGTCCGGTGAAGGCGGCAATAGGCACGGAGTTTCAGCACAATACCGAGAGTATTGCCAACGGTGCGAGCCGTACCGACATTCCCTCGCAGGGCATCCAGGAAAGCTCCGCGCTGCCCCCGGTCGGCTACGAGGGTGTCGGGTGCGCGCCGCCTCTGACTTGTCCGCCCCGCACACGCCCGAACGAATTCGCCTGGGACAACCTCAACAGCAAGAGTCGCAATATCGCTTCGTTCTTCGCCGAGCTGTATGTCCCGGTAGTCGCGCCTCACGATCACGTCCCCTTGGTCAAATCGTTCACCTTGGACGCTGCGGGTCGATACGATCATTATTCGGATTTCGGCGGCACGGAAAACCCCCAGATCTCCTTTACCTGGGTGACCAGCCGCGACCTGAAATTCAACGGGACCTGGGGAACGTCCTACCGGGCGCCCTCGCTCGTGGACATCAATCCGTTCGTGTTCTCAGTCAAGGCATATGCATCCGCCTTCCCGAATTTCACGGGTAACCCCGCAATAGCCGGGTTCTCGCCCGTGCCCGGCCTGACTCTGAGCAACGTCGCATTTGTCATTGGCGATCAGTCGCGCCTGAAGCCGGAAACGGCGACTACGTGGTCTCTGGGCTTCGACCTGACGCCGCGGGAGGTGCGTGGACTCGAATTCTCCACGACCTATTACCACATTCATTACACGAACGAGATTTTCGCCCCTCCGGTCTTCCCCGGGGTCATGCTCAATCCGGCGACCTACCAGCTGTACAAGGCTTACGTTCACCCGGTGCACAACCCGGCGAATTGCTCGGCGAGCAATCCGAATTACGATCCGGCGCTGCAGCCGTTTATCAATGCAGTGGGCATCTACGGCATCGTCACGCCAGCGCAGCTCTGCGGCATCCAGGTCTGGATCGATGGCCGCAACACCAATATCGGCACGATGACGGAGGCCGGCGTCGATATGAACCTCAAGTACCAATTGAGGAGTACATTCGGGGAATGGATGTTCGGACTCGATGCCACCAAAGTGGTGACCCAGCGGCTGAGGCCCGTGCCCACGGCGCCCTCGACCAGCATTCTCGGGGAGCTCGGCAGCGGCGGGATCGTCCCGTGGCGCGGCCGTGGTACGCTGGGCTGGAGTCGGGGGGCACTGAGCGCAACGCTGTTCGCCGATTACACGGGACGGTATGTCAACAATGATCCGTTGGCAGGACGACCGATCGCGCAGATCGCCTCCTGGACCACGTTCGATCTGAACCTGGGCTTGAATTTCGGGGCGCTGTACCATTCTGGATTCCTGCACCGGACTCGTATTGCCTTGAGCGCGCAGAATTTGTTTGACCGCAATCCGCCGTTGGTGCTGACTGCGGCGGGCGCGTCTTTCGATGCCAATAATGCGAACATTTTTGGTCGAATCATCTCGTTGCAGATGTCGATGTGGCTGTGACGCGCTCCCATCTTCAGACCTGAGAGCGGAGGATATTATGAACGTACGAGACGGACGGAAAGTGGAATGCCGGGGCCTGGCCAGAGTGTGGATGACTCTGGCGTTGATCATCGTAACGGCGGCCCTCGGGTCGGCCGTGGCGTGCGCGTCCGGCAATCCACTGGTGGTGCGGGTCGCGGGCGGGCAGGTTCGCGGCCGCGTCGCGCACGGCGTGCTTGCGTTCGAGGGTATTCCGTACGCCGCGCCGCCCGTTGGGATGCTCAGATGGGCGCCGCCGCAGCCGGTCATTCCGTGGAAGGGGGTTCGTCCTGCGCTCACATATGGTCACGACTGCATGCAGGTGCTCTTCCCCGGGGACGCGGCTCCGGAGCGGACGGTCCCGAAGGAGAATTGCCTGTACGTCAACGTCTGGCGTCCCAAGGGAAGTTCGGCGCATAACTTGCCGGTAATGGTGTGGATCTATGGCGGCGGATTCGTCAACGGCGGAACCTCGCCAGCGGTGTACAACGGGAGCGAGTTCGCCCGCGATGGCGTCGTGTTGGTGAGCTTCAATTATCGGCTGGGTAATTTCGGGTTCTTCGCCTTTCCGGCGCTGACTCGAGCGGATCGCGGCCGGATGCTCGGCGACTATGCCTTCATGGATCAGCTTGCCGCGCTGAAATGGGTGCAGCGCAACATTCGCGCCTTTGGCGGAAATCCGCACAACGTGACGATCTTCGGCGAGTCGGCCGGGGGAATGTCGGTGAACAACCTGCTGATCAGCCCGCTGGCCAAGGGGTTGTTCCAGCGGGCCATTGTCGAATCCGGTGGTGGCGGGCCGGGCTTTGCGGGACGTCCTCTCGAGGGTTCGCCCCACTCCGCCCAGGCGATGGGCGTGAAGCTCGCCCGACATTTCGGCATCGACGGGCAAGGCGCAAGTGCGCTCGCACGCCTACGGGCACTGCCGGCCTCGCAGCTGGTCGATGGACTGAACATGGGTACGATGATGGAAAATCACACATACGTCGGGGGGCCGATACTCTACGACCAGCTGTACATGGGCGCACCGACCGACGTGTACGCGAAATACCCGCAAATCGGCAGCCATGTTCCGGTCATGATCGGGGCAAACAGTGCTGATCTCGGCTTCTTGCGTGCGAAGACCGTCCAGGGATTGTTTGCCCTGTTTGGGCCCAAGGCGGCCGAGGCACGTGCGGCGTTTGACCCGAGCGGGCGGCTCACGGTGCAGCAGGCAGCCTGGCTCGTCGGTGGGGCGTTCATGATGGTTGAGCCGGCACGGGCCATCGCACGGGATCTCTCGGCGAGAGGCCAGCCGGTGTACGAGTATCGCTTCTCGTACGTCGCCACATCGATCCGTAAGACGCCATTCGGAAGCCTCGGGGCGATGCATGCCTCGGAGATTCCCTACGTGTTCGATACCGTACGTGCGCATTACGGCCAGAACACGAGCGCGCAGGATGAGCAAGTGGCCCGTCAGATGCATGCGTATTGGGTGGCATTTGCCAAAACGGGACGGCCCGACCCGAGGGGCTTGCCGGCATGGCCGCAGTATCACAGGGGCACCGATAGGCTCATGAACTTCACCGGCGGAGGGCCCATTGCGCAGGCCGATCCGTGGCGGACCCGGCTCAATCTCGCCGAGTGGTATTTGGACCGAGAAGCGGCGCTGCGCCGGGGGCATAGCACCGCCGCTACGCATTGATGGGTCATCTTGTCGGCAGGCTGTCAGGAATTCCGTTATGTCGCTTAAGTTGATGCACAACAAAATGAACCGCGTCCGCGTGCTGCGGTTTGCCGTGGTCGGCATGGTGCCATTCGCGCTGGCCGCCTGCGGCACCAAAGTTGCCAAGACCCAGGTACCCTCAAAGCCGCCAGGTACTGTCGGTATTGCTGCGGATTGTCCCTGGCTCAATCCGCAACTGCCGATTGCGACTCGGCTTTCCCTGATCATGCACAAGATGACCCTAGCCGATGAGATCGGTCTGGTGGAAGGGCATGGTGTGCGGCCTTATGTCGGCGACATCCCGGAGAATGCCGCGCTGTGCCTGCCTTCGGTGGGGCTAGAGGATGGCCCGAATGGCGTCGGTGACGGAATGACCGGCGTCACTCAGCTGCCTTCGGGCGCCTCGCTCGCGGCCACCTTCTCACGCACGCTCGCCTATCGGTACGGACAGGTGATCGGCGCTGAGCAAGCGAGCAAGGGCTCCAGTGTCGACCTCGGACCAACGGTTAATATCGATCGCGATCCGCGCTGGGGCCGAGAGTTCGAGAGTCTGTCGGAAGATCCGCATCTGACTGGACAGCTTGCTGCCGCTGAAATCCGTGGTATCCAGAGTCGGGGGACGATTGCGCAGGTTAAGCATTTCGATGCTTATAACCAGGAATCGAACCGCAACACGAGTCAGGATCAAGTCATCGTCTCAGAGCGAGCGCTGCACGAGATTTACATGCCGGCCTTTCGCACAGCGATCCGCAGCGGGCGGGTCGGCTCGCTCATGTGTGCGTACTCGATCGTGAACGGCCATTACAGCTGTCAGAACCCGCAACTCCTCACCGACGTGCTGCATCGGGAGTGGAACTTCCGTGGGTTCGTCACGACGGACTGGCTCGCGCTGCACAATATCTCGGGAGCCGAGGCGGGTACCGACCTGGAGGAGCCATTCAGCCGCTTCTTCGGTGCGCCGCTGCGCCAAGCGGTCACTCAAGGCACGATCTCCCGCGCAGTGCTCAACACGATGGCGGCGCGCATCCTCTACCCGCTGTTTCGCTTCGGCGTCTTCGATCATCCGCGGCACGCCTCGATCGACGCAGTGGCGACAACACCGGCGCATCAGGCAATTTCGACCCGGATCGCGGAGGCCGGCACCGTTCTCCTGAAAAACGACGGCCATTTACTCCCATTGTCGAGGGCGGCGAAGATTGCGGTGATAGGGCCGGCCGCTTCTGCGCAGGTCAGCTACGGTGGGGGCGGCAGCGCACACGTCATCCCCTCCGGGACGATCAGTCCGCTGGCCGGTATCGAGGCGCTGGCGGGACCGGCAGCGGTTCGCTATGTGCAGGGTCTGCCCAGCGACTCACAGCTCACGCCCATCCCGGCTGCGGACCTCACGCCGTCCTACCGCGGCACGCATCGCGGTGCATCGTATTCTGGGACCCTGAGGCCGCCGCAGACGGGGACCTACATCATCGGCTTCACCAACGGGTGCCACTGCTTCAGCGTGGCGAGCGTGAGCCTGGACGGCAGGACGCTGATCAATGATCCCGGTACGCCGCCCACTGAGACCTATTCGGCCGCCATTTTTCTCAAACGCGGCCGGACTTACCGGCTCACCGTGACCGGTCCTACCCCCATGATGATGGGGCCCGTGCCCAAAAAGCTGAAGCAGAAGCTCAAGAAGCTTATGGGCACGGCCGCCGCGGCCAATAAGCTGGTGTGGGCCACTCCCACGACGGTCCGTGCCGATATCGACGCGGCTGTGAAAGCCGCACGGACGGCGCAGGTTGCGGTAGTCGTGGTGGCCGACGACACGGAAACCGAGGGGGCCGATCGGCCCGATCTGCAGCTACCCTCCGCGCAGGACGCGTTGGTGAGCGCCGTCGCACGGGCCAATCCGCACACTGTGCTGGTCGTGCAGGCCGGTGCACCCATTTCGATGCCCTGGCTTGATCGCGTGCCCGCGATCCTGGACACGTGGTATCCGGGCCAGACCGATGGCACGGCACTCGCCAATGTGCTGTTCGGCAAAGTCGATCCGAGCGGTCATCTGCCGGTGAGCTTTCCTGCGCGACTCGCCCAGGTGCCAACGGCAAATCCGGCGCGCTTCCCGGGCATCGACGGCAAGGTTCACTACTCGGAAGGACTCCTGGTCGGCTATCGTTGGTACGATGCCCGGCACATCAAACCGATGTTTCCTTTTGGCTTTGGCCTCTCGTATACCCGCTTCCGCTTTACCGATCTGCATTTGAGCCGTCATCGGATCGACGGCGTGAGTCCGATCGAAGTGAGTGCGCGTGTCAGCAACGTTGGAGCGGTGGCCGGCACGGACGTCGCACAGCTGTATCTCGGGCTGCCTGCCGGGAGCGGAGAGCCACCACGCAAACTGGTGGACTTCCGACGCGTCACTCTCGCCCCACGTCAATCCAAGGTCGTGCATTTCATCATCACGCCGCGGGAGCAGTGGTGGTGGGATCATGAAGGATGGGACGAGACCGCCGGAACCTACCGAGTGTATGTCGGCGATTCCTCGGCGCTTGCCAATCTGCCGTTGACCGCGCGCTACACGATGGTGAATTCAATCGGTAAGCGACGGGTGACGGTCGCGGCACCCAAAGTTCTCAAGCCCGGCACGCGCGCGATCGTGCGCGTTGTGCTCAGTGCCGGCGGCAACGAAACGCTGCACGACGTGCGTCTGCGCCTGCGGGCCCCCGGAGGCTGGCGCGTCAAGACAATCGGGACCGCGGCATATCCGTTGCTCGGACCGCGCGCTGCGGTAACGGCGAAATTCGCGGTGACGCCCCCGCCCCACGCGGTCACTCAGTACGTGACGCTCGCCGCCGTGGCCGATTTGTCGCACGGTGCGTGCGTCGGCAAGGTCGGGGAGCAAGGGCTGCATGAGGCCCCGCCGCCTGCGAATGAGCGCCGAGCCGTGCGACCTGACGGAGTGCGCTGCGGTGCCGCCCGCCGCGGCGGCGAGATCGTGCTGCTCGGTTCCTGACCGCTCGTTCAGCAGCACAGCAAGCTGCAATCCGCAGCCGGTGTGGCGTGGGCACTCTGCACGGGAGCACAGTGCGTGATCGCTGGCGGTGGCGTCTGCGCCGCCGCCGGAGCAACGGTACCCGAAGGCGAATGCCGCTGGACGGCAGCTTCCCTGAAAGCGCCGGCCGGTGGCGCGCTCCAGGAGGTCTCAACGGCACAGTCTCCGAGTGGGCGCTTGAAGGTAGCCCACAACTGGTGCGCTCGCCGAGCGTCCGATGAAACGGAGTTAACCCGCACCAGTATCATGTCGTGCGGCTCTAGAGGCATTCTCTTCGTTGCGGGCGCGATGCCCATGCGGCTGCTGCGAAGATGGGGCGTCCCGCCCACGTCCCTGGGTGACCAGATCAAGGGGGCTACGCCCGGAATATCGGCGGTGAACAGATAGCTGCAGCGAACACTCGACGTTGCGTGCGGCCAACGCATCGGCGCCGTACAATTCCATGCATGCGACGCAGTGACACCGTTCTGCCGATTTCAGGCCAGGTCACAATCCCGTTGGAGCAAATCGAGCTGACGGCCGTGCGTGCCCAAAGCGCCGGGGGGCAGTCTGTCAACAAAAACTCGAGCGCCATTCATTTGCGATTCGACATTCCGGCGTCCTCATTGCCAGCGGTCTATAAAGATCGGCTGTTGCGACTGTCTGATCAACGGATCACCCGGGAAGGGATCTTGATCATCAAGGCACAGCAGCATCGCACCCAGGAGCGAAATCGCGCCGCGGCACTTGAGCGGTTGCAGGAACTCATTCGCAGCGTCGCCGTCGTGCAGAAAAGGCGCATTGCCACGCGACCCACAGCGGGTGCCCGGCAGCGACGCCTTGATGACAAAGGCCGCCGCGGCAGGATCAAGGCACTGCGCCGCGGCGACGGCGAGTAGGTCTCCGGGGCAATCCGCCGAGGCCAGTGCTGCCTGGGCAGCGGACCAGGTCGGCGGCGGGTGCTGCAGCCCACTCAAGACGACATGGCCCGCCAGCTGGAGCAGGAGGCAGGCAGCGTATGGCGTATCCGATAATTACTTAACTCATTGTTTTTATTGTATAAGCAACGACCCAAGCGCTCGAATCCCGAGCCGCCGCCTACTTGTGCAATGTGCTGTCCATCATCGGCCCGTAGAGTTCGCACAGCCGACAGATCCCGATTGAATTTCTGATGCAATTTCTATAGGATGCCGGGCCCTTCCGCCCTCGAGTCCCGGATTGACCCGCACCAGGCATGGGATCGAGGAGGGCGCTGCTTTCTATAGCGGCGCAGATCATTTTGAATAGACCAGCCGGGACAGAGCTTGCGCCCGGCTGATCGACAGTGTGAACCGAAAATCCGAACCGGAAACTCGCCATGGCCCGTACAACTGCTCTATCTGATATCCGCAATATCGGCATCATCGCCCACGTCGATGCCGGCAAAACGACGACGACGGAGCGCATCCTGTATTACACCGGGCGCAAGCACACGATCATCGACATCCATGACACCAAGGATCTGAAGACCTCGACGACGACGGACTACCTGGAGCAGGAGCAGAAGCGCGGCATTACGATCCAGAGCGCCGCGGTCTCCTGCTTCTGGCGTGGCAAGAACATCAACCTGATCGACACCCCGGGGCACGTCGACTTCACCATCGAGGTCAATCGCTCGCTGCGCGTGCTGGACGGTGCCGTCGTGGTGTTCGACGGCGTTGCCGGCGTGGAGCCCCAGTCCGAAACCAACTGGCGCCTGGCCGACAACTATGGCGTGCCGCGCGTCTGCTACGTCAACAAGATGGATCGCAGCGGCGCGAGCTTCACGCGCTGCGTGGACATGATCAAGAAGCGCCTCGGCGCGCGTCCGCTGCCGGTACAGATCCCGATCGGCTCGGAAGATAACTTCAAGGGCATGATCGATCTCGTCGAGATGAAGGCGCTGGTGTGGGAATCGGATGACAAGGATGCCGAGTGGAAGACGCTCGAGGTGACGCCCGATATCGCCGACAAGCTCGACATCCACGTACCGACGGATCGCAAGATCCTCGCGGACGTCGAGAAGTACCGCACGGAGCTCGTCGATACTTGT
>DAHVTM010000103.1:0-6164 GCA_027324195.1 Gammaproteobacteria bacterium
GAGGCACGCAAGCGTGCGCTCGCTCGCTTCGAAGCGCTCCGGCAGCGCAACTGACGAGGTCAGGCGCGGGTATGCGGCACGGCAAGACGAAGGGCATCGGGTGACGGTGGCGTTCCTGGGTTTGGGCCGCATGGGCCTCGGCATGGCAGGCCGGCTGCGCAGCACCGGGGTTGCCCTGCGGGTGTTCAATCGCACGGCCTCGCGGGCCGATGTGCTGGTTGCAGCTGGGGCGTGTCGATGCGCGACGCCTCGCGAGGCATGCACGGGTGCGGCCGCCGCATTTTCCATGGTGGCTGACGACGCGGCCTCACGCGCGCTCTGGCTCGGGGCCGACGGTGCGCTAGGTGCACTACCGAGCGGCGCGATGCTCATTGAGTGCTCGACACTCTCGCACGATTGGGTCCTGGAGTTGAGCGCGCGCGCCGCCGCGCTCGGTGTGCGGTATGTCGATGCTCCGGTGACGGGTTTGCCCGAGCAGGCGGCCACGGGTGCGCTGACGCTCCTCGTCGGCGCGCACCGGGCCGACCTCGAGGCAGCCCGGCCGCTGCTCGATGCGCTCGCCGGCTCGATCATACATTTCGGGCCCGTCGGCGCCGCTACGGCCTACAAACTGCTGGTGAACTTGCTCGGCGCGGTTCAGATCGCCTCGGCCGCCGAGGCGATGGCGTTCGGGGAGCGCGCGGGCCTCGACCCGACGCAACTCGCGCAGGCGCTCGGTAGCGGGCAGGCCGCCAGTCCGCAGGTGATCCGCAACACGCGGCGGATGGCCGAAAATCAACACACCGGGCCGGTGCATTTCACGCCACAACTGCGCTTGAAGGACGTCGAGTACGCGCTGGCACTGGCGCACAAGCTCGGTGCCGGCGCCCCGTTCGGTGCGCTAGCCGCACGCTGGTTCGCGGAACTCGCCGAATCCATGCCTGCCGGTATCAACGAGAGCGCGATCATTGAAGTAGCACGCCGGCAGCACCCGTAGCACGCGCCGCGTATCCTGTGCGAAGGTCAATTAAAGGGATGGTGCCGATGGACGATCGCCCGGCGCTTCGAGCCGCCCGCCGACCCTCAATTGCGGTCGCGTGGCTGCTGTGGCGTAATCTCTGGCGCCGGTGGCCCCGTGCCGCTGCCGGGTTCACTGCGGCATTCCTCGCGCTCGGCCTGTTGGGTCGCATCCGCGTCATCGAATATTTCGTGGCTGTCTCGGCCCTCTCACCCCGATTCGTTGGAACGCTGAGTGCGATGCTCGCGGCAATTCTCGCACTGCGCCGGGGCGGGCGCCTGATCCGTCATCGCCACCGTGACTGGCTTGCCGCCCTGCCGCGCAACCTGCCGATCGCGCTACGCTCGAACGTCGGTCCGCTCGTCGTGCTGCTCCTCGCCGCGGTGCTGCTCCTCGTCCTGTCGCTTGCGGGCCAGTGGCCTGCATGGATTGCCTTGCGGGTGATGAGCAGCATCGCAGCAGGCATCGCCCTCGGCGCAGCGCTCGGCGCAGCGTTCATGATCGCCCATGCGCGTCCGGGGAGCGCAGATGCGCCTCGTGCGTACGCCCAGCCGCGCTCGTATTACTCCTCGGTGCGGACCGCTCGCGGCGCGCCCGGGCGTGCGACGCTGTTGCCGCTCGGTGCGTTGCCGGTTGCGGAAGCACGATTTCGCGATCGCCCGAGGATCCGCGCCCGCAGTTTGATCCTGCTGCTGCTCGCGGTACCGATGGGTGTGTCGGGCGGAACGGTGCTCGCCGCCGCGGCCGCCTGGCTGATCGTGCTTCATCTGGTGAATCTGACGTGGGCGATGCTGCGCACGGCCTTCAGTGCCGCGCGCTGGCTCGCGCCCACTGCACTCGGCCCGCTGCGCTTCACCTGGGCACTGACGCATCGGGTCTTGGGTGCACAGGTGCTCGGGGCCGCACTGCTCCTGGTCATTGCCGCAGTGACGCGCGCAGCGGCCGACCTGCCGCTCGCCGGAATCATCGTGTCGGGCTGGCTCGCAGGGGTCCTGATGCTGGCGGCGGCGGGCGCTCTGCTCGCACTGCGCAGCGGCGCGAGTGCGGCCTCGATGCTGCAGCGAGGCGAGCGATGAGCGCTACCGAGGCATCGCCCGTCCCGCCGGTGCTGTGCATCCGCGGGCTCACGGCTGGTTACGACGCCCAGCCGGTGCTGCGCGAGGTCAGCCTGCAGATCTCGATCGGAGAGTGGTGCGTCGTGCTCGGTCCGAACGGCAGCGGTAAATCGACGCTGCTGTATGCGGCTGCCGGGCTGCTGCCCCCGCGCAGTGGACGCATCGAGTTGTCCGGCGTGCCGCTTGACGAAGCGCCGGCGGCGAAACGGATGCTCGGCTACGGGTGCGCGCCCGAGCGTCTGCCGGGATTGCTTACCGGCCGGCAGTGCCTGCAGGTCTATGCGGCGGCGAAGGGGCTGCGGGAGATTGATCGTGACGTGCTCGACCTGGCCGAGGTGCTCGCGCTGCGAGGGCAGCTCGACCGGTACCTGGACACGTATTCGCTCGGTATGCGCCAGAAGCTGGCGGTCCTGTTGGCCCTGGTTGGTGCTCCGCGCCTGATCGTGCTCGATGAGGCTTTCAACGGGCTCGATCCGGCCAGTGCGGCAATCCTGAAGCAGCGCCTGCGCCGTCTGGTGGACGAGCGGCGCGCAGCGGTGCTGCTCGCGACCCATGCTCTGGAGATTGCCGAGCGCTACGCCGACCGAGTCGTGCTGCTGCTCGAGGGACAGATCCGCCAGGTCTGGGGCAGCGCGCAGCTTGCCGCGCAGCGCGCGGCCGGCAAGCCGCTCGAGGAGCTGCTTGCGGCGGCGGCCAGCGCCCCGTGAGGGGCGCCGATCAGCGCCACGGCCAGGGCTTCAGTGCGAAATTCTTCGGCGGCGTATTGCCGGCCAAATAGCGCACGAAGTAATCCCACCGCCGCCGTGTGATGTACGGCGTCGCGTAACCGTAGCCATGGCGAACGTTGGGAATGGCGATCATGTCGAAGTCTTTGTTCGCCTTGATCAGCGCCTGGACGACAAGTTCGGTATTTTCCGGTGGCACATTGTCATCGAGGGTGCCGTACGTCAGCATCAGATGGCCGCGCAACCGCGCGGCGAGCAACTCGTTGGCCTGATTGTCGTAGTTGCTGGTGCCGTCGGGACCGCGCACCAGCAGGCCCTCATACTTCTCGCCCCAGTCGTTTTCGTAATCGCGATTGTCTTGGTTGCCGCTTTCGGCCCAGCCGACCTTGAAGAAATTCGGGTAGCGGAACATCGCATCGGTGGCGGCATTGCCGCCCCCGGAATGGCCCCAGATGCCGACGCGGTGCAGATCGATCCACGGATAGCGCCGGGCAAGCTGCTTGAGCGCGGCGATCTGGTCGGGCAGCGTGTTATCACCCATGTCGCCGTACCAGAGGTGATGGAAGCGGGCGGAGCGGTAGGGCGTGCCCATGCCGTCGATCGCCACCACGATGAAGCCGAGCTCGGCGAGGGACTGATCGTCCTGGTGCGCCGGCTCGAACCGGAAGGTCGAAACAGAGCCGATCTGCGGTCCGGGGTAGATGTAGTCGATGATCGGGTATTTTTTGCGCGGATCGAACTGAGTCGGCTTGAACAGCAGGCCATACAGGTTTGTCTTGCCGTCACGCGCCTTGACGACGATCTGCTCGGGAGGGCGCCAGCCGATGGCGCGCAGCCGATCCAGACTCGCTCTGGCCACGGTTGCGATGATGCGACCGGTATTGGCGTCGCGCAGAGTGGTGACCGGGGCGCGGCTCGCAGTGGAGCAGCTGTCAACGAAGTACCGGCCGTCCGGTGACATGCTGATGAGATTGTCGCAGTTCTGCGGTGTGAGCAGCACTGGCGCGCCACCGTCAAGGCTCGCCTTCCAGAGCTGCTCGTAGTAGGGGTTGATGCCGGGCGTGCGGCCGACGGCCCGGAACCACACCGTGCCGGCGGCCCGGTCGAGGTGCAATACCTGCGTCACATCGCCCTTGCCGGTGGTGATGGGATGTTCGAGCCGTCCGGTGGCGAGACTGTACAAGTACAGGTTGCCCCAATTGGTGCGCTCGCTGTACCACATGAACTCGCCCGCAGTCGGCAGGTAGCGCCAATCGACTGCGCCGATGCCGCTGTGATAGTAGGTGGAGACGCTGTCTTCGAACACCGTGCGCACGGCGCCGGTACTCGCATTGGCGATGCGCAACCATTCGTGGTGCCGGTTGCGCGAGCTTGTCACGAGCGCGAGCGTTTTGCTGTCCGGCGCCCACTGCAGATCGTCCCAGTGACCGGTGTCGGCGCAGCTGAGTTCATCGCACAGACTGGAGAGCCGTTGCTGAGGGGGCAGCTGCAGTCGCACCACCCGTCGCGAGGCGACATGAATCACCACCGGCTCGATCTTGAATACGTGCCGGTCGCCGGGCAGAGGATATTTCCATTCTTCAAGCCGGGGATGACCGATCCGCGCGCTCACCAGATACATCGCCCCGACCCGGCGCTGGTCCTGCTGGTAGGTGGCGATCTCTCGGGAATTCGGCGACCAGTTCAGCACCGGTTTGTCCGAGTGCACCCAGCCGGCGTTATGGGTGGCGTAGCCGAAGTTTTTGACGCCGTCGAACGTGAGCTGTCGCTCTTTGCCGCTCGCCACCTCGCGCACCCAGAGATTCCAGTGGCGGATGAACGCAAGCAGCTGACCGTTCGGCGAGAGAATGCCGGGTTCCCCGCCGCTGCCGCGCAGCGGCGCCTCGGGGGTGCAGTGTCCGGCACCGCTCAGATCGCAGCGGAATTGCCGTGCGCCGCGGGTGATCAGGAGCTGTCCGTGCTCGATCCGGATGGCGCTCACGCCAAGGGCGGACGGATCGAGGGTCGCGCCGATGGCGTTACCGAGCGCGGCGGCCAGCTTGAGCCGATTGAAGGCCGCGGCAACTCGGCCAGTGGCCGCATCCATGATGCGGTAATGATCGCCCCGAGCATCGTGCTCGATGAACCAGAAGCGATCGCCCGGCAGCCAATGCACGCTCTCGACGTCATCGTCGACAAGTGGCCAGGCCTCGTACGGCATGAACTGCTCGGCGCGGGCGTAATCCTGGACGCTCAATTGCCGGCCTCTCGCCTGCGCGAGCGCACACGGCAGTACCACCGCGCAGGCGAGCAGCACCGTCGGCAACAGCTCACGTAATGTCGAATTCACCGTCTCCCCCGATCGGGCTCGCGGCAGGTCCGCAGTCTCTTCAACGCCGAGGTTGCGGCACAGCCCGCGGCGGGGGAGGCCGGCTCGGGCTCAGCGTAGCTGACTGTCTTTGCTACCTCGGCGGTTGTAGCCGCTGAACACCTCGTCCTCCTTGTCGCAGAGCGCTTGGCAGGCCAGGCACAGTTGTACGCCGGGGATGACACGCTGGCGCTCCGGTGGAATCGGCTCGCCGCACTCCGCGCAGTGCGTACGGCCCGGACCCTGCGGCAGCCGGCTTTGCGCTCGCCGGATGCCGTCGTTCACGGTCGCATCGATCTGTTCCTGCACGGCGCCTTCGCCGGCCCAGCCCGTGGCCATGATGGCGGACTCTCCAGAAATGAGGTTGAGCGCCCATTGTACGCATCGAGCGCGGCCGTCGCCCGGTTCTGCCAGCTTGCCGTATATAATCTCAAATTATATAATTAAACTTTATATTATAGAGCTGCGTATGAGTCTCGATCGGTTCCGCCAGCTGGGCTTTCTGCTCAAGGACGTCAGCCGTCGCTATACGCGCCGCTTCGAAGAGCGCGCGCAGCGGCTTGCGCTCACGTTGCCCCAGTGCCGGGCGCTGATCCATCTGCAAAGTAACGAGGGCGTCAGTCAGAAGCGACTCGCCGAGCTTGCCGACGTCGATCCGATGACTCTGGTGCGCATTCTCGATCGGATGGAAGCCGACGGCTGGGTGCAGAGGCGGTTCGATCCCGCGGATCGGCGTGCGCATACGCTGTGGCTCACGGCGGCAGCCGCACCGGTGCTCGAGCAGATCTGGCAGCTCATCACTGAGACGCGCGCCGAGATGCTCCAGGGACTCTCGAGCGAGGAGCGCACGGTGCTGATGGCGCTGCTCGAGCGGGTGCATGCGAATCTCACGGCGCTGCCGCCCTTGCCGGCTGATCAATCTCCTGCTCCCGAGGTCGGGCGCAGGTCCACGAGGTCCAATCGATGAATGATTCCGGGCA
>DAHVTM010000106.1:0-63397 GCA_027324195.1 Gammaproteobacteria bacterium
GAACAGCAGCGCGCCGGTGGCCGGCAGATCCCGTTGATCGTGCCGGCCAACGAGCAGGGCGCGGCCTTCATGGCCGCCGGGTTCGCGAGGGCCACCGGCCGGGTGGGCGTCTGCCTGGTCACTTCCGGCCCGGGGGCCACGAACACCGTGACTCCGGTGCGCGACTGCATGGCCGACTCGGTGCCGATCGTGGTGATCAGCGGCCAGGTATCGCGCGCGGCCATCGGCACCGACGCCTTTCAGGAGGCCCCGGTGACCGCAATCATGGGCTCCGTGGCCAAGCACGTCTTCCTGGTGACCGAGCCGGAGCGGCTTGAGGCGACCATGCGCACGGCTTTTGAGCTGGCCCGAACCGGCCGACCCGGACCCGTGGTGATCGACGTGCCGAAGGACGTGCAGAACTGGGAGGGTCTGTTCCAGGGCGCCGGCACCTTGCCTATTCCGGGCTATCGCCGCCGGATGCAGGCGCTCACCGAACGCCGGCTCGATGCGCGCGATGCCGCGCGCTTCTTCGAAATTCTCGGCGAGTCACGCCGGCCGCTGATCTATGCAGGCGGCGGCGTGATCCACGGCGATGCCTCGGCGAGACTGCTCGAGTTCGCCACCGCGTTCGACATTCCGATGGTCACAACCTTGATGGGCATCGGCGCGATCGACACGACCCATCGACTCGCAATGCGCATGCTCGGCATGCACGGCGCGGCGTTCGCCAACTACGCGGTCGATGACTGCGATTTCCTGATTGCCGTCGGCGCACGCTTCGATGACCGGGTTGCCGGCGTGCCGGCGAAATTCGCACGCGGCGCGCGCCGAATCGCGCATCTGGACATCGACAGCGCAGAGATCAACAAGGTCAAACGCACACATTGGAGCCATGTCGGGCTGTTGCCCGAGGCGCTGCACACGCTCACCACGCACGGACGCCGTGCGGGCTTCAGAGGCGAGTTCGCAAGCTGGCTGGCACATCTTGGCGAATTGAAGAGCCGCCACGCGATGAACTACGACCGCGACAGCGCGCTCATCCAGCCGTATTACGTGATCGAGGAGATCAATCGGGTCACCGGCGGCGAGGCGATCATCACCACGGGTGTCGGTCAGCATCAGATGTGGGCGGCGCAATACTGCGATTTCCGCCACCCACGGCTGTGGCTCACCTCCGGCAGCATGGGCACGATGGGCTTCGGACTACCGGCGGCAATTGGCGCACAGTTCGCCCAGCCCGACAAGTTGGTCGTGGACATCGATGGCGACTCGAGCATCCGCATGAACCTCGGGGAGCTCGAGACCGTCACCACCTACGAGCTGCCCATCAAGGTCGTCGTGCTCAACAACTGCGGTGACGGAATGGTCAAGCAGTGGCAGAAGCTGTTCTTCAAGGGCCGGCTGTCGGCAAGCGACCGCTCGCTGCACAAGAAGGACTTCATCCGCGCCGCCGAAGCCGATGGCTTTCCGTACGCCGTGCGTCTCGAGCGCAAAGCTGACGTGCCGCGCGTGATCGAGGAGTTCCTGCACTTCAAGGGACCGGCGTTCCTGGAAGTGATGATTGACCCTGATGCGGGCGTATATCCGATGGTCGGTCCCGGCCAGACTTACGAGGAGATGATCACCGGCGAGTTCATTGCCTCGCGCAAGAAGGTCGAGATCACGCCGCTCGGTCCGTCGGAGATGTTCTGAGGAGCGATGATGAAATATCTGCACACCATGGTGCGCGTGACGGATCTGCAGGCGTCGCTGCACTTTTACTGCGATGCGCTCGGACTGACCGAGCTGTCGCGCAAGGAATATCCGCAGGGTCGCTTTACGCTGGTCTTTCTCGCCGCCCCGGGCGATGAGTCGGCGCAGGTCGAGCTGACTTACAACTGGGATCCGGAGAGCTACTCGGGCGGACGAAATTTCGGACACCTCGCTTACGCGGTCGATGACATCTACGCCGCCTGCGAGCGCCTGCAGCACCATGGCGTGACGATCAATCGCCCGCCACGGGATGGACGCATGGCCTTCGTGCGCTCTCCGGATCAGATTTCGATCGAGCTGCTGCAGCGCGGCGAGGCGCTGCCGCCGGCCGAGCCGTGGACCTCGATGCCGAACACCGGCAACTGGTAGATCCGGGCCGCTGCTGATGATCCCCTCGGCAGCGGCTCTCGAGCGTTACCTGCACGAACGGATTCCGTTGTCCGCAAATCTCGGGGTGCGGGTGAGCGAGGCGGGCCTGGAGTGTGTGCGTCTCAGTGCGCCCCTGGCGCCGAACATCAATCACAGCGGCACGGTCTTCGGCGGCAGTGCCGCGGCGCTCGCCACGCTCGCCGCCTGGGGCCTGCTGCACGTACGGCTCGAGACTGCCGGCATCCGTGCCCGCACGCTGATTCAGCGCAGTCAGATGGAATACGAGCGGCCCATCACCGGGGATTTCGAAGCGGAATGCCGGCTCGTCGATGCATCGGCCTGGGAGCGCTTTAGTGTCCTGTTGGCGCGCCGGGGACGCTCGCGAATACCGCTCGGCGCGCAGTTGCGCTGCGCGGCGCATCTCGTGGGCCGATTCGAAGGCGAGTTCGTGGCGCTCGCCGCGGCGCACGTCCCGCCCGATCCGGGCGGCCCCTGAGCCGTGCATGCGGGCGTGGCAGGACGGTGCGGGTCAGGGCAGAATGTGCCGCACGTGCGCGCGTAATGACCTGCCTGCATGATGTCGAGGCCGTCCGACGGACCCTGGGGGACACTGCCATGAGTCAAGCCGACCTGCGCGGTAAGTTCATTTGGCATGAGTTGATGACGCCAAATGCGCAAACCGCCGCCGATTTCTACTCGAGCGTGCTGCCGTGGACGACCGAAGCGTCCACCGTGCCGGGCTATACCCTGTGGATGAATGGCGCGGTCGGCGTAGCCGGTTTCATGACCCAGCCGCAGGCCGCGCTCGAGACCGGCGCGCCACCGAATTGGCTGGTGTACATCGCCGCGCCCGACCTGGATGCGATCGTCGCGACCGCGCAGCGCCTGGGTGGCAAACTGCTCAAGGCGCCGACGGACATCGCCGGAATCGGCCGTTTCGCGGTGCTCTCCGATCCGCAGGGCGCGGCGTTTGCCGTATTCACCCCTGCCATGGCGGCCCCGAGCGGCGTGACGGCCGCGGCGGACGGAAGCTTTTCCTGGCACGAACTCGCGACGATCGATCCGCCGGGGGCCCTCGCGTTCTACACCGAACTGTTCGGCTGGACCCGGGGACCCGCCCACGATATGGGTGCAGGCGGGCTGTACCAGATCATCGAGCATGCCGGCCGGCAGATCGGGGGCGTGCATGTGCTGCAGGACCCCTCCAAACCACCCCATTGGCTGAGCTACGTGCGGGTCGCACATCTGTCGGAGACGCTGGCGGCGGTCAGCGCCCACGGCGGACGGGTCCTGCGCGGACCGCATGTGGTGCCGGGCGGGGACCGGGTCGCACACATCATCGATCCGCAAGGCGGAGTGATCGCGCTGCATGAGCCGCTGCAGACGGGCCCGGCAGCAAAGCCCCGCGCTGCGGCACGCAAGCCGGCCAAGCGGCGGCCGACGACCCGCCGCACCCCCGTGCGACGCAAGCCGGCCAAGCGGGTGGTGAAGCGGACGGCGAAAAAGCGCGCCACCCCGCGCCCCGCCCGCCCGGCAGCCAAACGGGCTGCCCGTCCGGCCGCTCGGACGGTGCGGGCGAGCAAAACTGCCGCCCAGCGGCGAGCGCCCGCCAAACGGCGCACCCCGAAGAGTCCCCGGCGCAAGCAAGCCGCTGCCCGGGCGGCACCGCGGCGATCGCGCCGGCGCTGAGCACCGCATCGGGTGGCTCTGAGTGCATCGCAGCGCCGGCCGCCCGCGGCCCGCCGCCGATTCGGCCCAGCGCCCCAAATCCCTTAATCCGGACTGCCGGCTGCGGCACAATGGCGTGCACACCATGCTGAAACGCAAATCGCTTCATTCCGAGCCCGCCGCGAGCCCGACAGTGCGCATCCGCCGCAGCTACTTCGAGTGCCGCTTCGGGCAGCTGCACGTCCATCACGCCATTCCGGGCGGCGGCGGCTTCGAGGAAGGCAAGCCGCTGCTGGCACTGCACGGCACGGCCCATTCGGGCCGGCTGTTCAGCGGTCTGCTCGCATCGCTCGGTCGCGATCGCTCCGTGTTTGCGCCCGACCTGCCCGGGTTCGGCGAATCCGACGCACCCGAATCGCTCTCGATCAGCGCACTGAGCGGCGCGATCGGCGACTTCCTCGAGGCGATGCGCCTGCGACAGGTCGACGTGCTCGGCTGCGGACTCGGCATCCGGATCGCGCTCGAACTGGCCGCTACGCGAGCGGCGGTGCGGCGGGTGGTGCTCGCCGCAGTGACCACGACGGAAATGCCCCAGCCACCACCGTCGGCAGATCGGGCAGAGCCGTTTCTGCGCGAGGTCTGGGCAGGCGCGCGTGCCGACCTCGGAACCGATGCAACGCTCGCGCAGCTCTGTGCAGCGAGCGGTGATCGGCTGCGCAATGCCGTTGCGGCTGCTCGTGCCGCGGCCGAACGCCTCGGGCCGCCGCGGGAGCGGCTGGCCGCGATTTCCCAGCCACTGCTCGTATTGCACCCCGCCGATGCGCCGCACGGATTCGGCCTGTCAGCCGCTGATCTGCCCACGCACGCACGTCGCGCGCTGTGCGCCGACATGGCGCAGCTGCAGGTGGCCGCCCCGCCGGTGGTTGCGGCGATCCAGGACTTTCTCACCGACTGAAGACTCATGGTCAGCCCCTATATCGAGCAGATCCTCAAGGCGCGCGTCTACGATGTCGCGATCGAGTCCCCGCTGGAACACGCGCCGCGCCTCTCGCAGCGGATCGACAACCACGTGCTGCTCAAGCGCGAGGATCTGCAGCCAGTCTTCTCCTTCAAGCTGCGCGGCGCCTACAACCGCATCGCCAAGCTGTCGGACTCCGCGGCCCAGCGCGGCGTCGTCTGTGCTTCCGCCGGCAATCACGCCCAGGGGGTGGCATTAGCGGCGCGCCGGCGCGCGATCCAGGCGGTGATCGTCATGCCCCGCACCACGCCCCAGATCAAGATCGACGCAGTCAATGCGCTCGGCGGCGAGGTCGTGCTGCATGGCGATGACTACGATTCGGCGTTCGAGCACGCGCTGCAGTTCGTCCGCGACCGCAACATGGTATTCGTCCATCCGTTCGACGATCCGGATGTCATCGCCGGCCAGGGCACCATCGCCGTGGAGATGGCGCGCCAAACCGGCGGGAATCTCGACGCGGTATTCGTGCCCGTCGGCGGTGGCGGCCTGATCGCCGGGGTGTCGGTCTATCTCAAATATCTCTATCCGGGGATCCGCATCATCGGCGTAGAGCCTGAAGATGCCGCCGGCATGTACGAATCCCTGAAGGCCGGCCGACGGATCACGCTTGAACGCGTCGGCCTGTTTGCCGACGGCGTCGCCGTCAAACGGGTCGGGGAGGAAACCTTCGAGCTGTGCCGCGCGCATGTCGATGAAATCATCCTGCTCGACAACGATGAGATCTGCGCCGCCATTCAAGACGTCTTCGAGGATACCCGCTCGATCGTCGAGCCGGCCGGAGCACTCGCCGTGGCCGGCCTGAAGAAGATGGCCTCGCGCGAGCACTGGCATGGCAAGCGCATTGCGGCCATCACCAGCGGTGCCAACATCAATTTCGACCGCTTGCGCCACGTTGCCGAACGGGCCGATCTCGGTGGCGAGCGCGAAGCGCTCCTCGCGGTCACGATTCCGGAGCGACCCGGAAGCTTCCGCCAGTTCTGCGAGATCCTCGGTCGGCGCAGCATCACCGAGTTCAATTACCGCTACGAGAGCGAGGCGGCGGCCCATGTGTTCGTGAGTTTTTCCCTCGCCCGCGGTCGGGGTGAGAAAGACAGCGTGATGCAGGCGCTGCGCGGCGCGGGCTACACGGTCACCGACATGAGTGACAACGAGATGGCCAAGCTGCACGTGCGCTACATGATCGGCGGGCGGGCGCGCGGCATCCGCGATGAGCTGCTCTATCGCTTCGAGTTTCCCGAGCGGCCGGGCGCGCTGCTGAAATTCCTCGATGCGGTCGGTTCACGCTGGAACATCAGCCTGTTCCATTACCGCAACCAGGGCACAGACTACGGCCGCGTGCTCGCTGGCATACAGGTCCCCGGCGAGGAGCGCGGCGAATTTCTGCAGCATGTGAACGAGCTGCATTACGAGTACGCCGACGAGACGACCAACCCGGCCTACCGGATGTTTCTCGGCGCCTGAGCGCTCGCGCGCAGACCGGGCACAGCGGCGGCGAACCTCGGCGCCGCGCCTCTATCCATGGATATAACTTTCCAGTTGCTCAATCGTGCGCTGCTGATCCTCGATCAGCGACTTCACCAGATCGCCGATTGACACGACGCCGATCACGCGGCCGTTCTCGACCACCGGCAGGTGGCGGATACGCCGCTCGGTCATGAGCACCATGCAGTGCTGCACGCTCGCCTCGGGTGAGACCGTGAGCACGGGGGAACTCATGATCTGCGCGACGGGCGTATCGGCCGAGGCACGCCCGTGCAGCACGACTTTGCGGGCGTAATCCCGCTCCGAGACGATGCCGGTGAGCGTACCCTCGCGCATGACGAGCAGCGCGCCCACGCCGTGCTCGGCCATGGAGCGCACGGCCTCGAGCACCGGCGCATCCGGCGCCACGGTGAACAGGATCGATTTCTTGCTTGCGAGCAGGTGGCGTACGGTAACCATCTCAGCCTCCTCTCGGGCACGCGGGGCGTGCCGCGCCTGTGTACCTGGGCTCAGCCTACGCCTACCGGGGCGCGACCGCCACTGTCAAGCTGACCCCAGCGGTTATTCGGATTGCACCCGACTCGATGGGCGTCACCGGCGCCATGCGTTGCGCCCGCAGCACCTGCGCAACCCGCAACGGAGTGGGCGGCACCAGCGATGCGCCCGTCTGCGCGACAGACAGGATGCGCACGACGCGCAGTCCCAGCGAGCTGGCCAATGCATTGGCCGCCTGACGCGCCCGGTGCGCCGCCCGCGCCAAGGCGCTCAGGCGGGCCACTTCCGGGTCGCGCAAGGCAAAACGCAGATTCTGCTGCACGTTCGCCCCCGCCGTACTCGCCGCGTCGATCACCGAACCGATGCGCGCGAGCTGATCGAGACGCACTTGCAACAAGTTGGTGACCGCATAGCCCGTCAGGATCGGCGGTTTGCCATCGTTCTGGTACCGATATTGGGGTGTAACGTCGTAATTGACGGTTGTCAGGCGCATGGCGCCTCCGCCGGACTTGCGCACCGCAGCGATCACAGTGGCGACGCGCGCGGCATTCGCCGCTACCGCAACTGCCGGGCGCGGCGCCTCGGTTCTCACGCCGATATCGATGTACACGCGGTTGGGTGTACGTGACACCGTCGCCTGGGCGCTCACCTGCAGTGTCGCCGGCGGTTGTGCAACCGGCACGACCCGTGCGAGTGCCAGCGCCGGAGCCCATCCGAACGCGAGCCAGATCAGATATTTCATTGCGACTTTCTCCGCTACGCCTCGAAGCTCCTCCGGCGCGCCAGTCAGACGAGCAATCTTTCACGTCGATACAGCCGGCCGGCAAAGAACATCAACACGCCGCCGAGCGCTAGCGTCACGAGCACGGAGATCGTGACGTCGAGCACCGGCAGGGGCTGCGCACGCAGCAGGCTCATGATGATGAAATGCTGACTCAGCGAAGGAACCGCCATGAGCGCAGTGCGTGGCCGCAGCCCCATGATATTGGCGAATATCAGCGGCAACGTCGGCACCAGCAGCACGAATCCCACGTAGGTCTGCGCCTCGCGATAGCTGCGCGTATAGGAGGCAACCAGGGTCATCAGGGCCGCCCCAACCGGGATCAGTGGCAGGCAACCGCACACGATGCCGAGGGCAACGCCGGGCCCGAAATTGATGCTCATGCCGAGACGGTCAAAGCCGATGTGGCGCAGTGCGATAGCGAATGCCGTAACGGTGAGCGTCAGTGAGATCAACATGACGGCACACGCGGCCAACATTTTGCCGTACACCAGGTGCTCGCGCTTGACCGGCGTCGTGAGCAGCGGCTCGAGCGAGCCACGCTCGCGCTCGCCCGCGGTGGTATCGATCGCGATGTACAGGCCGCTCATCAGCATGGTGAAGAGGATTGCATAACTGAGCATACCGAGGGTGAGAGCCGCCCGGCTTTGCGGTGTCGAGACATCGATCGGGTGCAACGCAATCGGCATGAGAAGTTGCGGGTCGAGACCGCGCGCAGCCAGTCTCAGGCGCGCGATCGTGCCACCGTAGAGCCCGATCAGCGCACTCAGACGCTGCACCCGCCGCTGGACTGCGCGGCTGGATTCATCGGCATACAGACGCAACGGTGCCGGCTTGCCGGCCGCGAGCCTCGCGCCGAAGTCCCGAGGCACGTACAAAAGCGGACCGTGGGTGCGCCCAACCCAGCGACGTGCATCGTTCCGTCCACCATTCACCGGTTCAATCCGCACGCCATACTGGTGCAGAAACGCCAAGAGATTCGGCGCGCGCTCGGCATGCACCACCGCGAGCGCGAAGGGTCGGCTGCTCTGGGCCCCGCCGTGACGGATAGCCAGGGAGAGGATGCCGGCGATCAGAATCGGCATGAGCAGCGGGCCAATCACCAAAGTCGTAAACAGCGAACGCCGATCGCGCAGCGCTTCGCCGAATTCCTTGCGGAACACCCGCCAGATCGACCTCACGCCTCGGCTCCGGCGTGTTCGAGATCCACCAGACGCACGAACGCCTCCTCCAGCGTTTGTGCTCCTGCGCGTGACTTGAGTTCCTCGGGTGCCGCCTGGATGATGACCTTGCCTGCGGCGATGACGATAACCTCATCGCACAGCGCGGCCACTTCCTGCATGATGTGACTCGAGAACACGATGCAGTGGCCTTCCGCGCGCAGCTCGCCGAGCAGCCTGCGCAACGTACGGACCGCCATCACGTCGAGACCGTTGGTCGGCTCATCAAGAAGCACATTGCGCGGCTGGTGCACGAGCGCGCGCGCCAGTGCGGTCTTGACCCGCTGGCCCTGGGAGAACTCCCGGGCGGGGCGGTCGGCGAATGAGTCCATCTCGAGCCGCTGGATCAGCTCGGCCGCGCGCGCACGACATGCGGTGCGGACAAGGCCGTACAGGGTGCCGAAGTACTCGATGTTCTCGCGGGCAGTCAGGTTCGGATACAGTCCCGCGCCGTGCGGCAGCACGCCCATACGTCGCCGCGCCTCGAGCGGGTCCTGCAGAACGCTCACGCCGTCGATCCAGGCCTCACCCGCATCGGGCCGCAGTACCGTGTAGAGCATCCGCAACGTGGTGGACTTGCCGGCGCCATTGGGTCCAAGCAGCCCGGTGATGCGCCCGTCGGCGGCCTGCAAAGCAAGACCATCGACCGCCGCCAGTCCACCGAAGCGCTTGATGAGTCCGCGTGCCTCGATCATCGCGCCACCTCGCTCACGCTCCCGGTCCGTTCAGGGTGAGAAAGAACGGCATCGGCCGCAATGCCGAGACACAGCGCGTGTTCAAGCCAACCACCGAGGCGCGTGCGAGAAAGCGGGCCATCAGCCGGTCGATGCACGGGTCGAGCAGCTGCCCGTGTCCGAAGTCCGGCACCACTACGCTCAGGCTGTTGGGATAACCGCGGGCGGCCGCGGCGGCATAGCGCGGCGGAGTGATCGGGTCGTTACCACCGGACAACAGCAGCACCGGGACGTTCGAGTGCAGGGGCGCATGAAAATCGGACGCCACCGGCCCCCTGGGCCAGTGGCTACAGACGGTCTCGAGATCGTGCAGCGGCTCAGTGCCGAGAAACGTGCGTCGCATCGCGGCGCGCTGGGCGGCCGTAACGCGATAGAACGGCACATCCTCGGAGCAGACCACGGTGTTGTTCATGCCCAGCGCAACGGCCCCGCTGTAGAGTCGGTCGATCAGTAGGAATTGCCCAGCGAGAGGTGTGTAGTCCCCGGCGGCCGCGGCATGCAGGTCGAGCGGTAGCAGCGCGGCGAGTGCCGGGGTATAGCTGGCAAGCCGCAGGACTTGCCCGAGCTGGTAGGTCGTCAGGCGCAGGTGAGCCGGGGTGCCGCGGGTCGGATCCGCGAGGGTGAGCGCCACCGGGTGCGCCTTCAACGCAGCGCGGACGCGGCGGTAGTCGTTCATCGGATCGCCGAAACGGGCGTGGCACGCGCGCTCACGGACGCACTCGGCAAAAATGCGCTCGATGGCTTGCTGTGCGCTGAGTGCGCTCAATGCGCCGATGGGCAGCTGCGGCGGCACCACCCCGTCGAGAATCATGCTGCGCACCCGCGCGGGGAAACGCCGCAGGTACTCCTGCGCGACTACGGTGCCGTAAGAGGAACCGTACAAGTCGATCTGCCGGTCGCCGAGCGCGGCTCGTACCCGGTCGAGATCATCGACCGCCAGGTCAGTGGTATAGAAGCGTACGTGTGCATGGCGGCGCAGACGCTGCAGACACTGTTCGGTCTGCGAGATGATTTCGGCGCGGTCCGGCGCCTCCCCGGAGCCCGGCGGACTTGCGCCATGCCGCGGGCACTGCAGCGCGTTCGAACCGCCGGTGCCGCGCTGATCGACGAGCACGATGGTGCGGTCGCGATGAATCGATGCGAACGCGCCCGCTACGCCGGCATAGAAGGTTCCCGCAGCCTCGCCGGGCCCGCCGGCCAGCACGAACAGCGGATCGGGGCGGGCCACGGTACGCACCGCCGGCACCACGGCCACGGCAAGCCTGATCTGCCGCCCATCGGGATCGGCCGGATTCTCCGCCACCGGCAGCCGGCCGCACTCGGCCTTCACCAGCTGCAGCGCACCGCTCGAGCGCAGCTCGCAGGGCTTGAGCGCCAAGGGTCGCACCGGCGCGGCACGCCCGGCAGTGCTCACCGCCAGCAGCGCCAGAGCGAGGACAGGTGCGGCAATGCGTCTCACGGTCACGCATCATAATGCAAGGTTCCCGGGCGTGCCGGTTGGGCCGGGCCGGGCGCTGCACTACACTATGGCAATGCGATTCACCCATCCGTTCGAGGTCATCGTCATCGGCGGCGGGCATGCCGGAACCGAAGCGGCCCTGGCCGCGGCGCGCATGGGCGCGCGCACGCTGCTGCTGACGCAGAACATCGAGACGCTTGGACAGATGAGCTGCAATCCGGCGATCGGCGGCATCGGCAAAGGCCACCTGGTACGCGAAATCGATGCCCTCGGCGGCGCCATGGCGCAGGCCACCGATCGAGCCGGCATTCAGTTCCGCACGCTCAATAGCAGCAAAGGGCCGGCAGTACGGGCCACGCGCGCTCAAGCCGACCGGCAGCTGTACAAGCGAGCGATCCGCGCGCTCATCGAAGCCGAACACGGTCTCGCGGTATTTCAGCAGGAGGCTGCCGATCTGCTGGTGGAGGGCACAACGGTACGCGGCGTCGTCACAGTGACCGGCATCGTGTTTGAAGCGCCCCGCGTAGTGCTGACGGCCGGCACGTTCCTCGGTGGCCGCATTCACGTCGGTCTCGACAATCATGCCGGCGGACGCGCCGGCGATGCCCCTTCCAACCGTCTGGCCGCACGCCTGCGCGAGCTGCCGCTGCGTGTCGGACGACTGAAGACCGGCACGCCGCCGCGCTTGGACGGCCGCACACTCGATTACGGCGTCATGACGGTACAGGAGAGCGACCAGCCTGTGCCGGTCTTTTCCTTCCTCGGCCGCCCCGAGGAGCACCCCCGCCAGATCGCCTGTCACATCACGCACACGACCGAGCACACGCACGAAATCATCCGCGCGGCCACCGACCGCTCGCCGCTGTTCACCGGCGCGATTGAGGGGATCGGGCCGCGCTACTGCCCGTCAATCGAGGACAAGGTGGTGCGCTTTGCGGACCGCCGTGCGCATCAGATCTTCGTCGAGCCCGAGGGGCTCGACACACACGAGATTTATCCCAACGGCATCTCGACCAGCCTGCCCTTTGACGTGCAGGTCGCTCTGGTGCGCAGCATCCCCGGGTTCGAGCAGGCACACCTGACGCGGCCCGGTTACGCGATCGAATACGACTTCTTCGATCCGCGCGACCTGCGACCGTCGCTCGAGACACGCCCGCTCGAGGGCCTGTATTTCGCCGGGCAGATCAATGGCACCACTGGCTACGAAGAAGCGGCCGCGCAAGGGTTGCTCGCCGGCATCAACGCCGCGCTCGCAGTGCGCGGCGATGCGCCCTGGGTGCCGCACCGTAGTGACGGTTACCTCGGCGTTCTGGTCGATGATCTGGTCACCCGTGGGACGCGTGAGCCGTACCGTATGTTCACCAGCCGCGCCGAACACCGTCTGCTGCTGCGCGAAGACAACGCCGATGCACGCCTGACGCCGATCGGCCGGCGCCTGGGCTTGATCGACGACGATCGCTGGAGGCTGTTCGAGGCCAAGCAGCAGCGACTCGAGCGCGAGCTGGCTCGGCTGCGTGCCGTGCGCCTGCATCCCGAGACACTCGATCCACAGTGGTGCGCGCGAGTGCTCGGCGGACCGCTCGCGCGCGACGTGTCGGCGCTGGAGCTGCTGCGTCGCCCGGAGGTGCGCTACGAGGCGCTGCTCGAAATCATCGACCCCGCCGAGGACGATCCGGCAGGCGTCAGCGACGCGCGGCTGGCGGCGCAGCTGGGCACCCAGGTGGAAGCACTTGCCAAGTACGCCGGGTACATCGAGCGCCAGCAAGACGAAATCGACCGCCAACGCCGCAACGAGGAGACCCGTTTGCCCGAAGACATCGATTATGCGCAGGTGGCCGGCCTGTCGCACGAGGTGCGCGCGCGCCTCAGCGAATACCGGCCGTCCACCGTCGGGCAGGCCGGACGGGTGCCGGGTGTCACGCCGGCGGCGGTCACGCTGCTGCTGGTGCACCTGAAAAAGCGCGCCCTGTCGGCCGGGACTCGCGTCGCATGAGCACGTTCATCGCCAGACTCGAGCGCAGCTGGGCACGCAGCGACTCCCTGGTATGCGTCGGGCTCGACCCGGAGATCGAGCGCTTTCCCGAGCACATCGCGGCGCAGGCCTCGCCCATCTTCCAGTTCAACAAGGCCATCATCGACGCGACTGCGGACCTGGTGTGCGCCTACAAGCCGCAGTTCGCGCACTACGCGGCCTACGAGGCCGAGGATCAGCTGCAGCGCACCATCGAGTACATTCAGAGCACTTACCCGGACGTGCCGGTGATCCTCGATGCCAAGCGCGGCGATGTGGGCAACACCGCGGAACGCTACGCGATCGAAGCATTCGAACGGTATGGGGCGGACGCGGTGACGGTCAACCCGTATCTCGGCACCGATTCGCTCGAGCCGTTTCTCAAGCACGCCGACCGCGGCGTGATCGTGCTGTGCCGTACGTCAAATCCCGGTGGCCGTGACCTGCAGGATCTGATGGTCGACGGTGGCGCTCGCCGGCTCTATCACGTGGTGGCCGAGTTGGCCGCAGGACAGTGGAACGCGCGCGGCAACTGCCTGCTCGTGGTTGGCGCCACCTACCCGCAGGAACTCGCGGAGGTGCGGCGGATTGTTGGTGAGATGCCATTGCTCGTTCCCGGCGTGGGCGCACAGGGTGGCGACGTCGCCGCGGCAGTACGCAACGGCCAGACTGCAGTCGGAACCGGCCTGTTGATCAGTTCCTCGCGCGGCATTCTGTATGCATCCAGCGGCGAGGATTTTGCGACAGCGGCACGCAGCGCCGCCATGCAGCTGCGCGATCAGATCAATTCGCACCGACTGCGTCCGGCGCACTGAGTTGCTGTGAGCACTCGAGTCGAGCGCTGGGCCGCACTGCTGCTCGCATGCGCCGCACTCTGCGGCTGCGCCCGCCAGGGCGCTGCACCGGCACAGCGCCGCAGCGAAGACATCCTGCTGCGCGGGCTGGATCTCGAGCCCGACTCGCTGGATCCGCAAAAGGCCCGCTCCGTAGAGGCCCAGCGGGTTTTGCGCGACATCTGCGAGGGGCTGACGACGCTTGACCGGCGCGGACGACCCGCGCCCGGCATTGCGACGGGCTGGACAGTCAGCTCCGATGGCAAGACGTACACGTTTTCGCTACGGCACGACGCCCGGTGGTCCACCGGCGCCCCGGTACTCGCGACGGACTTCGTCGCTGGGCTGCGTCGGCTGGTCGATCCGCGCACGGCCTCCGATTATGCCGCGGTTGTGAGCGTCATCCGCCACGCGCGCGGCATCATTGCCGGCCAGCGTCCGATCACGGAACTCGGTGTGCTCGCGCCTACACCGTATACCGTCGTGGTGGATCTGCGCGCCCCGGCGCATTACCTGCCCGCCCTGCTCGCCCATCCGGCAACCTGCCCGGTCGACCCTGCGCTGCTCGCTCGCTATGGTGCTGCGTATGCCCAGCCCGGCCACATGCCGTCCGACGGCGCATTCGTGCTCACCCGCTGGGTGCACGGCTCGTACATCGAGCTCGCGCGCAATCCGGACTACTGGCGCAACAGTCTCACCCGCCTCGCTGGTGTCCGCTACGTCATTGCCACGGATGAGAACGCCGAGCTCGAGATGTACCGGGCCGGCGAACTCGACATCATGGATGTCGTACCGCGAACCGAAATCGGCTGGATCCGCAACCATCTCGGCGGCCAGCTACATATCGAGCCCG
Organism: Gammaproteobacteria bacterium; assembly: GCA_027324195.1. Lineage (GTDB taxonomy): Bacteria > Pseudomonadota > Gammaproteobacteria > Steroidobacterales > Steroidobacteraceae > 13-2-20CM-66-19. Next base: position 14,658 of record DAHVTM010000106.1, read on the forward strand.
AACTCGGCACGTACTTCTACGGCTTCAACCTACGGCGCGCGCCGTTCAAGGGCGAGCCCGGACTGCGCCGGGCGCTCGCCATGGCCATCGACCGGGGGCGCCTGACCCGTCTCGTGCTGCGGGCCGGCGAGTTGCCGGCGTACAGCTGGGTGCCCCCTGGAACGGACGGCTACACGCCACAAGCACCCGCTTGGCACGCGCTCGATCGGGCCAAGCGCATCGCCGCGGCACGCCGCCTGTACGCCGCCGCCGGCTACTCCGCCTCGCACCCCCTGCACTTCACACTCGAGTACAACACCGGGGAAGTCAACGAAGACGTGGCGCTCGCCGTCGCCTCGATGTGGCGCCGTACGCTCGGCATACGAGTTTCGCTGCAAGCCGAGGACTTCAGCTCACTGATGCACGACATCAGCAGCGGTCAAGCCACGGTTTTTCGCTCGAGCTGGATTGGCGACTACAACGATCCGTATACCTTCGCGCAATACTTCAAGAGCGACTTCGGCATCAACCTGCCGCACTACGACAATGCCGCCTACGACAGCCTGGTCGATCGGGCCGAGGCGACACTCGATCCGGCGCGGCGCATCGCGCTGCTCGAGCAGGCGGAACGGTTGATGCTGCACGACCAGCCCATCATTCCGCTGTACTTTTACGTCAGCAAGCACCTGGTCAAGCCGCGCGTGACCGGCTGGTACGACAACGTCATGGATGTCACTTACAGCCGCGAGCTTGGCCTGCGCTCGCTGGCGCGCTGAGCGCGTCGGGCGACGTTCGCAGACCGACTTACTTGCGCCAGAATGTGCGGGTAAACAGCACGATGACGCTGAAGATCTCGAGACGGCCGAGCAGCATCGCCACCGTGCAGATCCAGATCTGTGGTGCGCTCAGCGCATGCAGGTTCCAGGCGGCGTGTCCCGGCAGCCCATAAGCGGTATTGTTGATCGAGGCCACGACCAGACGAAAGGCCGAATCGAAACCCATACCGCTGAGCAGCATGGCAAACACCAGCAGCGCCACGGCCATGAAGTACAAAAAAATGAACGCCAACACCGCATCGGCCACCCGTGCCGAGATCGGCCGGCGACCGACTCGAACGGGCGCGACGGCGCTCGGGTGCACCAGCAGCTTTAACTCACGCTCGGCCTGACGCGCCAGCACCAGAGTACGGAACATCTTGATGCCGCCGCCACTGGTGCCGGTGCTGCAGACGATTCCGGAGAGAAACAGCATCCAGATCGGGGCAAACACCGGCCAATGCTCAAAGCTGCCGTGTCCGAGGTTGACCCACCCGGTGGTCGTCGCCATGGAGATGACGTTGAACGCGGCGTAACGCAGCGCGGTATTGAAATTCCCGTACACCCCGTCGTTGAGCAGCAGCAGTGCGATGCCGACGACGCTCAACGACAGAATGATCGCCATCGCCTTGAATTCGGGATCATTCCGATAGGGCTTGAGCGTCAGGCGACGCAGGGCAACGAAGTGGCGGGTGAAATTCATCGACGCGGCCAGCATCAGCAGCATCAACACGAATTCCACCGCTGGCGAATTGAAATAGGCAATGCTGGCATCGTGGGTGGAAAATCCACCCAGCGAGACGGCAGAAAATGCGTGGCAGATCGCATCGAACCAGTTCATGCCGGCGACCCGCAGCGCGATGATGCCTGCCGCCGTGAGCAGCACATAGACCAGCCAGACCGAGCGGGCCGCCTCGGTGATGCGCGGCTCGAGCTTCTGATCCTTCACCGGGCCGGGCGCATCGGCTTTGTACAGGTCCATGCCGCCGATGCCGAGCAGCGGCATCACGCCCATCGCTACCACGATCACCGCGAGACCGCCCACCCAGATGAGCGAGCAGCGCCAGAAATTCAGCGACGGGGCCAGCGTGTCGAGCCCGGTGAAGACGGTCGAACCAGTCGTGGTGAGACCCGACATCGTCTCGAACAACGCTCGGGTGAAAGTCAGCCCGGGCATCGCCATCAGTAGCGGGAGTGTGGCCGCAACGGCGAGCAGCAACCAGCCGACCGTCACCAGCATGAAGCCGTCGCGCGGCTTGAGCTCCCGCCGGTACTTGAAGGTCAGTGCGGCCATCCCGGCACCGATCGTAGCGGTCAGCGCAGCGCATACCAGGAAGGTCGGCCACAGCCCGTCGCCCGTGACGAGTGAGCAGCCGATGGGCAGCAGATACACCAGACCGAAGGCGGCCAGGATCAAGCCGAGAAAATAGATGATGCCGATCATGCCTGGCCTAGGGGGCCGTCCTCATGAGCAGCCGCTCCACCGCGTCGATGTGACGGCGGTCGGCGAGAAAGAGGATCAGGTGATCGTTCGACTGCACGCGCGTGTCGTGATGGGCCATGATGACCTGCTCGCCGCGCACGATCGCACCGATCGAGGCACCCTCGGGAAGCGCGATCTGCTCGACCGTGCGGCCGACGACGCGCGAGCTGTGCTCCTCGCCGCGCACCACCGCCTCGATCGCCTCGGCCGCTCCGCGGCGCAACGAGTGCACGCGTACGACGTCACCGCGGCGCACATGAGCGAGAAGCGATCCGATCGTGATGGTCTGCGGAGCGACGGCGACATCGATACTGCCGCTTTCGATCAGGTCGGCGTATGAAGGCTTGTTCACCAACGCCATTACCTTGCGCGCGCCCAGCCGCTTGGCAAGCATGGCCGAGAGTATGTTCGCCTCCTCGGAGTTGGTGATGGCGGCAAAAACATCCGCGCTGTCGATATTCTCCTCGATGAGCAACTCCTCATCGGCCGCGTCGCCGGCGAGTACGATGGTATTTTCGAGCTGCTCGGAAACCAGCTGCGCGCGGCGTGGATCGTGCTCGATCAGCTTGATCTGCGCGCTGCGCTCGAGCGAGCGGGCCAGCCGCAGACCGATGTTGCCGCCACCGGCGATGAGGATGCGGCGCACCCGCGCGTCTTCGCGACGCAACTCGTCGATCACGCGGCGGACATCCTCGCGTGCGGCGAGAAAAAATACCTCATCGCCTGCCTCGATGACCGTATCCCCCTCCGGCGGTATAGTCCGCCCGCCGCGGTAAATCGCCACCACACGCGTCTCGACGCGGCCCAGGTGCTCCGGCAACTCACGCAGAGCGTGGCCGACGAGCGCGCCGCCCGGCTCGGCGCGAGCACCGGCGAGACGCACTTTGCCGGCGGCAAACTCAAGGACCTGCAGGGCACCGGGCTGGTGAATCAGCTGCTCGAGGTATTCGGTGACGAGCTGCTCGGGGCTGATGAACACATCGACCGGAATTGCCATCTCACTGAACAGCTGGGGGCGTGAGGTGTATTCAGCCGAGCGGATGCGCGCGATCTTGGTCGGCGTACGGAATAACCGGTAGGCGACCGCACAGGCGATCATATTGACTTCATCGCTGTTCGTCAGCGCCACCAGGATGTCGGCCTCGGCGGCGCCCGCCGCTTCCAGCACGCTCGGGAAAGCGGCGTTGCCCGCGACCGTGTGCACGTCGAGACGGTCCTGCAACTCGCGCAGCACGTCCTCGTCATTGTCCACCACGGTCACGTCATTGGCTTCTTCGCGCGAGAAATGACGGGCCACCGTGCGGCCCACCTGACCGGCGCCGAGGATCAGTATCTTCATAGGGGTTCCAGATTGGCGTACTGCATGACCAGCCACTTCGCGCCGTGCTGCTCAAAGTTGACCTGCACGCGAGCCTGCGCGCCGTTGCCCTCGAGATTGAGAATCACGCCCTCGCCGAATTTGCCGTGCCGAACACGAGCGCCGAGACGCATGCCGGGGGCAGGCGGTGGCTCGTTGCGTGGCGCGTAGACCGGACGGCGCACAGGAGTGCTTTGATACGACGGCTCCCGCGCGAAGCGTCCCGCCGCCACGGGCCGGCTTATCTGCAGGCGCGGGCGGATTTCCTCGATCAGCTCCTCGGGGGTCTCCTTGATGAAGCGCGACGGCTGACTGAAGCTGTCGATGCCGTGCAGACGACGTTGCTCGGCGTAGGTCAGGTACAGTTGCTTCATCGCTCGCGTCATGCCGACGTAGCAGAGACGGCGCTCCTCCTCCAGCCCGTCGAGATCGCTGATCGAGCGCTGGTGGGGAAAGAGGCCGTCCTCCATCCCGCTCAGGAACACGATCGGAAACTCAAGTCCCTTGGCTGTATGCAGCGTCATCATCTGTACGCAGTCCTCCCACGCGTCCGCCTGCCCCTCGCCCGACTCAAGCGTCACGTGTGCGAGGAAGGCCTCGAGCGGCGGCAGCTCGGTGTCGAGCCCCTCGGTGTTGAAGCCGCGCGCGGCACTCACCAGTTCCTCGAGGTTCTCGACACGGGCCTCGCCGCGATCGGCCTTGTCGCGGCGCTGAAATTCGATCAGTCCCGTGACGGCAAGCATGCGGTCGACCTGCTCGTGCAGCGCGAGGCCCTTCACCTCTTCGGCCAGCCGCTCGATGAGCTCGAGAAAGCCGCGCAGCGCACCGGAGGCCTTCGGTCCGAGCGCATCGCCGAGGCAGGCATGCGCAGCCTCCCAGAGCGGACAGCCTGCCTCGCGGGCCGCGGCGCGGACCGTGTCGAGACTCTTCGCGCCGATACCGCGCGTCGGCAGGTTGACGACACGCTCGAAGGAAGCGTCATCGCGACGGTTGACGATGAGCCGCATATACGCCAGAGCGTCTTTGATTTCGGCACGCTCGAAGAAGCGCAAGCCTCCGTACACGCGGTACGGTACGCGCGCAGCGAGGAACGTCTCTTCGAACACACGCGACTGGGCATTCGAGCGGTAAAGAATTGCGACGTCACGATGCAGACCACCGTGCGCCACGTGGTCGCGAATGCGCTGACAGACGAACTCAGCCTCGTCGCGTTCGTTGAACGCAGCATAGATCCGGATCGGCTCGCCCTGCTCACCGCTCGTCCAGAGCGTCTTGCCCAGGCGACCGGAATTGTTGGCGATCAGCCCATTGGCCGCGGACAGGATGGCGCCGGTGGAGCGGTAATTCTGCTCAAGCCGGTACAATTTGACGGCGGGAAAATCACGACCGAATTGCTGCAGATTCTCCACCCGTGCGCCGCGCCAGCCGTACACAGAGTTGTGCGTAACAACGCCGTTCGCAATGTAATTGTGTGTACGATCGACGTTCAGATCAAAGACGTCAGTATTTGACTCCTGGTATTCAACTTGATCCACAATATCGAATCCAGAATGATGAGTCGCCATGGCCATTCCAGGCCGAATAGCCGCAGCACGAGTAAACGGAAGCGAGCGATTTAGAATTCTCGCCTGTAGAATGTAACGCGCACCAAGTGCATCGCGAATGCGCCGTGCAATTTCCATCAGGTCGCCGAAATCACTTCGTACCGTCTCGAACCGCCAACTCTTCGACCCGCTCTTCGCCGCTCTGACGCTGAATCCATTCTCCTTCAGTACGGCCTTATCCGCCTCGCTCGTTCCTACGATGCTTATGCAGTGCATCGGATTTGATCCGCGACGATCACCGCACAATGTAATCACAAGGTTTCGCCGACATGAGTTTCGGCTGCGAGGCGCATGATGAGGGCGTTCCAGATCTAATCCAACATCGGCGAGAAGTTTCGCCGCAGCGGAAACGGAATCGACGGATCGAAAAACTCGCGCAATGTATTCCGGATCGTGAACCAGCCCGTTGCGCGCCTTTCCCTTGCGCGGAACGAACGGCAGCGTGGGCAGCCCGTACTTTAGTGATGTGAGCGTCTCATCGAGGCGTGCGTCATTCTCATTGGAATGAGTGCGAATTACCCAGGCAGCGTCTGCATGTTCTGTGAGCGCCCGCTGCTTAAAGCCGACCATGGGCTTGACTTGCCCGTTTGTATAAACCTGTGAGGTACCGAGCCGGTATCCGACGCCCTCCTTGTGCATGAGGTACAGAAAATGCGCTTGCGGCGTCTCACCCAAGACGTATCCGGCAAGATGGGTGTGTTCAGGAGTGCTGCAGATGATTCGTCCTGAACGCATGCGCAAGCGAATCATTGCGCCTGTGCGCCGAGCGGAAAATTTTCGTGTCACCACAGCCGGCCTGAAATCGCCACTGCCGTAGCCCGACATTATTTTTTCGCCGACCTCAATCCTTTCGATAGCTTTCTGAGAACCATCGGCCATCGTGATCATTGTGCCAGCCGCGAGGCACTGATCGTCATCGCCGACCACGAACGGACAGCCGCCCTCTCCGGCGATCAGCTTCAACCATGCATACTGGATGGTGTTGGTGTCCTGGAACTCATCAACCAGGATGTGACGGAACCGCTGGCGGTAGTGCGCGAGCAGCGCGGGCTGGTCGCGCCACAGCTCGAATGCTCGCAGCAGCAACTCGGCAAAGTCGACCACGCCAGTGCGGGCACACGCATCCTCGTAGAGCGCGTACAGCCGGATCATCTGGGCGCGAATCGGGTCGTCCCCGGCCTTTAAGTGCTTGCTGCGGCGCCCCTCGTCCTTGTTCGAATTGATGAACCACTGCACCTCCCGCGGCACCCAGCGGGTCTCATCGAGCTGCTGCGCTCTGAGGATCTTCTTGATCAGGCGTTGCTGATCTTCCGAATCGATGATCTGGAAGCTCTCGATGAGTCCGGCCTCGTGCCAGTGCCGGCGCAGCAGCCGGTGGGCGATGCCGTGGAAGGTACCGATCCACAGCACCCCGGGCGGCATGCCGAGCAAGGACTCGATGCGCGCGCGCATCTCGCCAGCGGCCTTGTTGGTGAAGGTCACCGCGAGGATGGAGTGCGGCGAGACTCCCTCGGCCTGGATCAGCCAGGCGATGCGGTGCGTGAGCACGCGGGTTTTGCCGCTGCCGGCTCCGGCCAGCACCAGCACCGGGCCGAGGGGGGCGGTCACCGCGGCGCGCTGGGCCGCGTTGAGCCGCTCGAGGATCGGGTCGAGACTCATAGCCGGCGCATTCTACTACCAGCGGTTACGCAGCTCGCGCAGCCGCAGGAAGACCGTGCGGGCATCCGGATGGGCCGGCAGCTCGGGGTACCCGGCGCGCAACCGCTCGATGAGCGAGGCACTGTCGAGGCGAAAAAAGGTGTTGATTCGCCGCTCATCGGCAAGAGTGCTCACCGGCGCATCGGTCGGATCAACGGCCCGAACGTCCGTCAGCAGCGCTCGGGCGGCCGCATTATCGGGTTCCCGATCGAGCGTGAATTCAAGATTGCGGATCAGGTACTCGTGACCGGGGAACACCCGGGTCGTCTGCGGCAGGCGCGCAAGCAGCCGGCTGAAGGTCTCGTAGAGACGCTCAGGATCCCCGCCGTTGTGGCAGTTGCCCGCGCCAGCATTGAACAGCGTATCGCCGCTGAAGAGTGCGGGCTGATCGGCGTGCGCGAGCAGGCACACGTGCGCCAGGGTGTGTCCCGGGGTATCCAGGCATTCGAGCTCGAACCGCCCGACGCGGATCACGTCCCCCGCGCCGAGACCGCGGTCGACGCCGCCGATCCGGGCTGCCGCCGCGGCATGCGCGAGCACCTTGGCACCGCTCGCCTCGACCAGCCCGGCATTGCCACCGGTGTGGTCCCGATGCTCGTGAGTATTGAGGATCTGCGTGATCCGCCAGCCCTTGCGCTGCGCCAGGTCCCGGCACAGCCGCCACTCGAGCGGGTCGATGGCGAGCGCCTCGCCGGTTTCGGGGCAGGCCACCAGATAGTGGAAATTGCGGTAGGCGTTTCCGGTCCAGATGCGCTCGATCAGCATCCCGTGAGCATACCCGATCGGCCAGCTTCCGGCCGCGGCGGGCGCCCGCGCGTGCGCTAGGTCTGAGGCGCCGCCGCAGCCGCGGCGAGTGCACCGGCGCGCGGCTCGGCGACGCGCAGCGTGCACAGTCCGGCCAGCGCCAGGCTGACCCCACCGATAAGCAGGCCGATCATGGCGTCGCCGTGAAAGAACGCGTGCAGCAGCACCCCGAGCACGCTCGCGGCCAGCAGCTGCGGAATGACGATGAAGAAATTGAAGATTCCCATGTAGATGCCCATTTTCTCGACCGGAAGATGGTCGGCGAGCAGCGTATAGGGCAAAGAGAGAATGGATGCCCAGCCGAACCCGACTCCGAGCATGGACAGCAGCAGCCAATGCGGGTCGCGGACCCACGCAAAGGAGACCAGCCCGGCCGCGGCGAGGGCCAGATTAATCACATGCGTCCAACGTAGCCCGGCCCAGCGGGCCATCCGTGGAATGATCAAGGCGGCCAGCACCGCAAAGCCATTGTACGCGCCGAACAATACGTCGACCCAGTTGGCGCCGGCGTTGTAGGCCCTGGAGAGCGGATTGCTGCTGCCGAACTGCACCGCAGTGACCGCCGGCGTGGTGTAGATCCACAGCGCGAACATCGCAAACCAGGAGAAGAACTGTACCCAGGCCAGCCGTCGCATCGCCTGCGGCATGGCATACAGATCCGCCATCACCTGCCGCAGCATGCCGCGGCTGCGCGAGCGACTGAGCCACAGGAAGAGCGCGCCGCCGGCGGCGAGCCCGCCGGCGAGCAGGTACAGCTGCCGAGCGAGCGCAAAATGGTGGATCACGCCGATGCTGAGGGCACCGAGCACGAGCAGCATGGCGCCCGGCCGCCAAGCACGCGCCACATCCATCCGGCCGGGCGCCGGGGCGTCCGCGAACCCGCGCAGACGCTCAGGCGGATACTCACGGGTCGTCAGAACAGTCCACAGCACCGCCCCAATCAGCACCGCGCCGCCGGCATAGAATGAAATGCGTACCGTCGCTGGAATGTCACCGGGGGGAGCGACGTTGGCGACGCCAAAGCGCGCCAACACCCACGGAAGCACCGACGAGAGCACCGCACCGACGCCGATGAACAAGGTCTGCAGGGCAAACCCGAGCGGCCGCTGGCCAGTCGGCAGCTGGTCCGCAACGAACGCCCGGAACGGTTCCATGGAGACGTTCACGGAGGCATCCATCAGCCACAACATCAGTGCGGCGACCCACAACGCGGGCGAGTCCGGCATCAGCAGCAGTGCGGTGGTGGTGAGGACTGCGCCGGCCAGGAAGTATGGCTGACGCCGTCCGAACCGTCCCCAAGTACGGTCGGAGGCGTAGCCGATGACGGGCTGCACCAACAGCCCCGTGAGGGGCGCGGCGATCCAGAGCGTTGGAATCTGACCCAGACGCGCTCCAAGGGTCTGGAAAATGCGGCTGACGTTGGCGTTCTGCAGTCCGAAGGCGAACTGAATGCCGAGAAAGCCGACCGACATGTTGAGAATCTGCCGGATGGACAACTCCGGCTTGCCGCTCACCGTGGGTGCTCCTGCGCGAGCGGCGCGATGCGCAGCGCAAAGATCTGCGCGCGGTCGAGCGGGCCCGTGGCCCCACCCTGCCCGCCGGTGTAGTAGGCGAAGTGCGACAGATCGCTCATGTTGAATCCACCCGCGAGGTCGAACTCGCAGCGTACACCGGCGCGGGCGCGAAAGCGGACCACCGTAGACGCGTGCACGCCGTCACTCTGCGGCATGACCAGCACGCCCGACTGCGGGGCAGCACCTCGGCAGCGGATATCCACGCGTCGCACCGCGGCGGTGATTCCGGTGCTGATCGACCCATGATCATTATTGTAGTCTACCCAGGCCAGATAGACTCCGGTGTGCGGGGCGCTCCAGGACCATGGCCAGGCGGACCCGAGCGTGCTCACCGGACCGACGCAGCGCGAGCGGCTGTGCAGCGACTGCAGTCCGCCGAGCCCGAGCGCAGCGACACTGAAACATTGCAGTCCGTCGCGCTGAGCGACCTGCAGCGTACGAGAGATCCGTCCGACGAGCCGGCCATTGAGATACAGCACCCCGGGCACTGCCGAACGTATGCGCCAGCGTGTCCCGTCCGCGATCACCGCCGGTGCCGGCGGCGTGGCAGGCAGATACATCGGGGCATGCAGCCTGAGCGGCGCGGAGGGCACCCGACGGCCGTCCAGTTGCACCCGTGTGACGCGGCCCTCGCGCTGCACGGTTGCGGCTACGAGCAAGTTGCCGTCGATGTGCGCCGGCCGCTCGAGCACGATCCGCCGTGCTCCGAGATCGAGCTCGATGCTGGGCCGGGCACCGAACAGCATCGGCACCAGCGCGACCGGCACTTCAGGATGCACGATGCCGTCGTCACGAACGCCGAAGACCCCTCGAATGACCATGTCGAGGTAGCCGGCGACGGACCAGAGCTGGCGACGCGAGTCCACCACGGGACCGCCGAGCTTGCCGGGCACATGGGTCGACTGCGCGCGCAGCGAGAAATTTTCCATGTTCGAGCCGGCCAGCGCCGCGCCGCGCATCAGTGAGCGCACTTCGCGTGCGATCAGCGCGGCGTCCTCGACACGCCGCGCCGCGCGCAGCGTGAAATCGGTGACGAACGGCCAGATCGCCCGATTGTGATAGATCGGCTGATCGCGCCGCTCCGGCCAGATCACGGGACTGCCGGCCGGCCAGACCGGGTAGCGTTCGAGCACACGCCGCGCCCGCGCGGGCGACGCGACGCCGCTGATGATTGTCAGATCGAGACCAAGCAGATCATAGGCATCGTACGGGGCCGGCCGTACGCGCCCGCCGATGTAACTCATGTACAGTCCGGCTCGGGGTCGCCAGAACCGCTTGTTGATGGCGCGCTTTAACTGTTGCGCCTGTGCCGCATAGTGGTGCGCGAGCACCGTCTGAGCGTGTTGGCGTGCCATGGCTGCCGCGAGTCGCAGTGCATCGTAATGCAGCACGTTGGTCGACAGCGAGAATGACTGCGCGATGAACACGACGTTGTGTGCGGTCCACTGCGGATAAGTCTGCTGACGCCAGTCGAGGAAGGAAGTCTCGCCACGATACAGCCCGACGTGACGATCGAACGTGTAGCGGCGATCCTGAGCCAGGGTATCGCGCACGGCCCGGTAGACAGTCGCACCGAACCGGCGGTCGCCAAGCAGGTGCCGGGCGCCGAGGAACCAGACGATCCGATCCGTGCTGACCGGCCAACTGCCGCCCGACCCGGTGTCCTGCATGACATACAGACCAGGCCGCACCCCGGTCGCACGCACCGGTGAGAGCTTGAACATCAGCGAGGCCCGGGCTCGCCGCGGATCGAACCGCCACAAGGCGAGATCGGTCGAATAAGACAGGTCACGCGTCCACGCGAACGGCCAGTCCTTGCCGGCGATGAAACAGCGGCAGGGAATCGGCTTGCCGTGGTTGAAGGCCGGGTCCTCGATGGCGCGCACGGAGTCCTTGCGCAGATCCGCCTGCGCCATGGCAAACAGCGCATCGAACATCGTGCTCGCCGTATCCGCGCGGAACCGTTGCGGGAGAATTTTGCGGGTGCGCTGTTGCGCATGCAGCAGATAGGCACCGTCGGGTTGCCGGCTGACCTGCGCCTCGCGGCCCTGCCAGCTGAGCGAGCGGTGCCAATTGCCCGCCGCGGCCGATCCTGTCACGGCAACCCCGAGTGCCGCCAGCACGATCCACGCGCGCCGGCTGCCTGCGTTGTGTTCCGGCACATTATGGTTCAGGTTCATTGTTCGAGGATCTCTCCCGAATCGGCTGCGACGTTCACCGTGACAGCTCCTTGCACCACAGTGTAAACCCCACCGGCGAGCAGGACGCGCACCGTCGACCCATCGGTCATGCTGAGCTCGCCTACCGGCACCGTGACGCGATGCGCGGCGGCACTCGCGTTCAGGACCACGGCGATCCGGTTATTCGCATCGAAGCGCCCATAGGCGTAGACGTCATCAGCGTCATTTGCGAGCAGCGTCATGAATGAGCCGGTCCGTAAGGCCGGGTAGGTATTGCGGATCTCGATCAGCCGATGCGCGAGCGCCACGGGAGGATCCGACAGCGTCGCTCTCGACCAGTCGAAGGTGCGTCGGTTGTCCGGGTCATTGGCGCCATGCATGCCGTATTCATCGCCGTAATAGATGGCGGGTGTACCGACATACGTGAACTGGAAGACCATTGCGAGTTCCGTTTTCGCCAGATCGTTGCCGCAGCGAGTCGTGAAGCGCGGGGTATCGTGCGTGCCGAGCTCGTTGGTCATCGTCTCCTGCACGTTCACCGGCAGGTCCGCGCGGGCGGAGCGCAGTGCCGCGTCGAATTCGGAGACATCCAGCGTCGCCGACTTGCCCCCCTCATCCACGCCGCACAGCCACTGCGAGAGCGGATCGGTGAACCCGTTATAGTTCATCGCGCCGTCCCACTCGTGACCGCCGTCGAGCCACGGCGTCGGATCGCCCCAGAACTCCCCGAGGATCTCGGCGTTTGGGTTCACCGACAGCACCGCGGTGCGCAATTCACGCATGATTTGATGATTGGTGGCGTCGGAACCGCTGTTGCCATCGGCATCGAGCAACTGTGCCGAATCGAGCCGCCAGCCGTCGATGCCGTACGGGGTGCGCAGGTAGGTCTGGACCACGGAGGTGGCATTGCCGTAGATCCGCCTGCGCACAGGCGAGCCGCTCGCGCCGTAATTGAGCTTGGGCATGGTCGGCACGAGGCTGAGAAAGTTCGAATACTGCCTCGGCCAGTCTTGGAACGTATACCAGCTGTAGTAGAGACTCGACTGCGACTGATCTGCACCGATGACAGAGCACTTGAACGTCCCGTAGGTCTCCCGTCCGAACCAGCAACTGCTGTCACCCGTGTGATTGAACACGCCATCGAGGATGATGTAACCCGGCGGTCCGTTCACGCGGCCGTGCACATCACGAATCAGCGTCTCGAGCTCGGCATTGGTGCCAAATGCCGGATCCACCTCATCGTAATTCGCCGTGTCATATTTGTGATTCGATGGTGCTTGGAAAATCGGCGTGAGATACACAATGTCTGCGCCCAAGGTTCGCTTGATGTAGCTCAATTTCTGGTCGATTCCAGTCAGATCGCCGCCGAAGAAGACTTCCGCGTTGCAGCCGGACACGATCGCATAGACGCTCCTTCCCCAGGCATGCCGCTCGGTTGCGCAGCCTGCATACGAGTACTGGCCGTTGGTGACGTCGTTGCCGGGATCCCCGTCGAAGAACCGGTCGACGAAGATTTCGTACATCACGCCGTTTTTCATCCAATCCGGAGTGTCAAAGCCTGGAATGATGAAAAAATTCCCAGCGGCCGGCTCGGTCCGGCTCACGCCGTCGGCGTTGTACCAGAGCGTCTGCGTGCCATTGCCGACCTCGAAGCGGTAATACTTCTTCGCAGCGCCCGCTGGAATCTTGCCCTCCCAATAGTCGTACTTCCCGGTCGGGTCCGTGGCGGCAACGTGCATGTGCACGTAGTGAAACGCGCCGTCCGCGGTGTCGTAGTATTCTATGTTTGCGCTCGTGACATTGCCGTGCCCGGCCCTCAGTGTGACCGCTACCGGATCGCTCACGCTCGGCTGCGGGTTGCGATCGAACAGCGTTCCCTGATCGGAGAACAACTCTGCCGCATCAATCGTCGGTCGGTCCGGGCTATCCCCGGCGCCACGGTTCCTCGCACCGACGGCAACGCGTCCACCTGCACCACAGGCCGACAGCACCAGCGTGCTCAGCAGGACACAGATCAACTGCGCGGCAGGCGGCAACGGACCTCCTCGATTGTTCGGCCGAGTCATTTCGCTCGCCGTCGCTGAGTCAAACGGTCCGTCCCAATCCAGTGCACGCGCGACGGCGCAAACGGCCCGTCCCCCGGGGTCGCCGCTGCCGGAGGGGGACCGGAGCGACGGCAACCCGGGAGCGGGCTCGCGAGCCGACCGTACCCGATCGCCCCGTTGCGCCCAGGGGCGCTCACCTTGACGTCTCGTCTACCGCCGCCGTTGTAGCCGGCCTCCTCCGTGCATGACCGGTTGCGCCCGAGGTCAGTTCCCCTGTCTGTCGGTCCCAGTGCACCCGTCGGGGAAACCAGGCGAGTCCTGCGAGTCGCGCTCGTGGCTCATCACCTGCTGCACGAGCCCCGTCCCATCGGCGTGGGTGGCCAGACCTGGGCGGCAGACTGGCCCACACCCATCGAGACGCCGTTGCCCTCGGGTTTTCGCAGCCAGTTCTGCAGCCCTCAAGCGGCGCCAGCCCTAGATCTGCCTGCTCACCGCGGAACCGCTTGCGCCCGATCGCGCCAGGCCTGCTCGACATCCCGGTGAGAATCGAGTCGTTGTCGGACTCACCCGGCAAAGTGCGGTTTGGGTGATCCGCGCGCGATGGCGACCGATTGGCGCGGACCAGTTCGCGGCGGCTCAATTGCGTGATTTCGAATGTCATCGTTGATGGCGTACGTGGTCCGAACGTCTCAGTTCGGCCCGTTGTGATCCGCATCTCCTCTCAATGTGTTCACCCCCGGCGCCGGACGAATCTCCTCGATGCGGATCCGATGCGCTCCGCCCGCAGGCAGCTCAATGTACGTCGCAGGACTGCCGTGAAGGCTGCCGCGCGCCCAGCATTCGTTCGGACAGCCGCTGAGCTCCGCCTGCGTGACAGCAGGCTTGAGTATGCGGCCATCGACGCTGACGCTGCGAGCCTGCACCCTAGGCACAACGAACCGGAAGTCGCGCAGCGCGGGCTGGTAGGTGCCTTTCGGCGCGGCGGTGCTCAGAGTGACGACATCCCCCTTGAGCTGCACGCCGATGCGTTGCAGGAAATACTGTCCGTGCTCGTACGCGTACGTTTCTCCGTTGTCGTCGTAGTAATCGAAATGGGTCGGATGCGCAGCCGGATAGACGTGCACCGTAAGGGTGGTCACCGGATGCTCTCCGACGTAGTACATCAGCGGCTGAGTCGGAATGATCGCGCCCTGGCGGATGAACAACGGAATGTCCAGCCAGTGCTTGGCGTCAAGCGCCAGGGTGATGGTCCGGCCGCCGCGGTAGACTTTGCCTGTATAGAAGTTCGTCCACGTGCCGGGCGGCAGATAGAGCCGCTTCACGCGCTGGTGACGGTGAACCACCGGCGAGACGAGCAGCCACCGACCGAAGAGCCATGCCTGGTAGTCGTTGCGCACCCGCGGATCGTGCGGCCATGAGAAGATCAGCGGGCGGACCAGACCGATGCCCGTGACATGCTCGTGCCAGGCGTTGGAATAAATGTAGGGCAACAGCCGATAGCGCAGATCAAGCGCGGCGGTCGCCGCACGCCGCGCGGTTTCACCGTAAATCCAGGGCTGACGACGCTGCCAGTGACTGCCGTGTACACGGCAGATAGGCGCAAACGCGTCGAACTCTATCCAGCGCGCGTAATTCTCCGAGGAGGGGTGCAGGTGAAAGCCGCCGCCATCCATGCCCCACCACATCTCCCCGACGTCGATCGCACTCAGCATGCGTTGACGCTGCGCGGCCATGCTGGCAAAGCCGCTTTTGATGTCGCCGGACCACAGACCGTAGGCATAACGCTGCGCGCCGAGCCAGAAATTGCGATTCAGCGACCAGACCCGCTGCTTGAAATACCGGCGCTGCCCGTCGTAGAGAGACCGCTCCATGTTGAAAAATTGTGTATCGTCTGCGGTCTCATCCGCCTCGTCGTTCCACCAGCCGACGATGCCGGTCGCAAAGCTGCGGCGTAACGCGGGATTGAAGAACCACTTGCGGGTTGCCGGATCGTCGAAGTCCAGCGTCTTGACCGGCTTGTGCGAGAAGTAATCGAGGCTCGGCTTTTCGCCCGGTATCCACAGGTGGTGCATGGTGGCGTACTGGCCCTCCACCGTGTCGACGTGGATGCGCGGCTTCATGATCCCGATCAGATGAATGCCGAGCGCGGTGAGCTCTCGGCCGAGCCGGCCGCTTGGGGCACCCGGGAACTTCTTGGTGTTCCAGCGGAACTCGCCGTAGTCGTTCTGGCCCCACGCCTTCCAGTCGAAGTCGAGCGAGAATGCGTCGATCGGAATGTGCATCGCCCGATACCGGCGCACGATGTGCAGCAGTTCCTTCTCGTCTATGCCCCATTGACTGTTGATGAAGCCGAACGACCACTTGGGGAAGAGCGGCGCGTGCCCGGTGAGCACAGCCAGCGCCGAGAAGATCCGCTGCGGGGTGCCGATGATCAGGTAGTAGGCGAGATCCGGTCGGGTTTCGCGCTGCACGCGAACTGTGCCGGGCGTGAGATCAAAGAGCGTCTTCTGACTGTCCACCAGCACGGCGAATCCCGCGGTACTCCAGACCAGGGGCGCACCGGCATCGCCTTGGTAGCCGGCTGTGGCGAGCTGCCGGCCGAGCCGCAGCAGTCCCGATCGTGCCCGCTGAAATGCATTAAAGCCATGCACGCCGTACAGCGCCGCGCTCTTCGGCGCGAAATGCAGCGCAAGGGTGCGCTGCGCGAGAGCGCCGAGGTCCTTCTGGATGAGAACGGCATCCCGGGAATGTGGGCGAAAGACGCGCAGCGTGTCCGCACCGCGATCAAACACCACACGCATCGAGCGGCTCTCGAGAACAAATTGCTTGCCATGTCGCTGGACCGTCACCGGACCGACAGCCTGCCGCGGCGCATGAGGCGACATCACCAACGCGGGCGGCGAGGCATGCCCGTCCGGCAAGAAATGCACCTCCAGCACGTTGCTGCGCACCAGACTCAGCTGGAGCGAGCCACCGGCCAGAGCGACCTGTAGACCTTTCGGCAATGAGCTCACCGCGCCACCGTCCGCGAGCGACACCTGAGGGGCTCCGATGGCTAGCAGGCCAGCGGCTGCGATGGCAGCCCACCGATGTCCGAATGGCATGTTCGTTGCGTTCCCCTCAACGCGGGCCGCCCACGCTGAAGCGTTGGCAGCGCTCTTTGTCTATGCGTCTGAGATGATGGCACCGCGCGTACTTTGCGCGGCACGGCCCGGTACCGCGGCAGAATGCGGCGGACGCAATGAATTTGGCAACGGCTCACATACGTATTCATGACGGCACAAGCGACGTGGCAGCGCACCGTAGTGTGGCACCATGGTGCACACCGCCCATGTGACAATGCCATGATCGACACGCAAACACGAAGTATTCGCCGCATCGTGATCCTGGGAGGCGGCTCCGCAGGCTGGATGACGGCCGCCGCACTCGCCAATGCGACCCGCGGCAATTGCTCCATCGAACTGATCGAGTCCGACGCCATTGGAACCATCGGTGTCGGCGAGGCGACCATTCCGCCGATCAAGCTGTTCAACCAGCAACTCGGTCTCGAGGAGAACGCGTTCGTGGCGGCCACGGGCGGCTCGTTCAAGCTCGGCATCGAGTTCGTCGGTTGGACGCGGCCCGATCATCGCTATTTTCATCCTTTCGACCGCTTTCCGCCCGATTTCGATGAGGTTCCGTTGTATCAATATTGGTTGCGCGAGCGCAGGCGCAACCACGAGACTCCGTTGCAGGACTACGCCATGGCGTGGGTGGCAGCTCGGGCCGGTAAGTTCGAGCGCCCGCTGCGGGACCCGCGGATGGCATTGGCGAGCTTCGATTACGCCTATCACTTCGATGCCGGGCTGTATGCGCGCCATCTGCGCAACTACGCCGAGCAGCGCGGGGTGACGCGCACCGAGGGCGAGGTGGTGGATGTGCGGCTTCGCGGCGAAGATGGCTTCATCGATTCACTGCAGCTCAAGGACGGCCGGCGCATCGAGGGCGAGCTGTTCGTGGACTGCTCCGGCTTTCGAGGCTTGCTGATCGAGTCGGCTCTGCAGAGCCGACTCGATGACTGGCGGTGCTGGCTGCCCTGTGACCGCGCGGTCGCAGTCGGCTGCGCGCCCGGCGAGGAATTCCCTCCATACACGCGATCGAGTGCGCGCGCGGCGGGCTGGCAGTGGCGGATTCCGCTGCAGCACCGCATCGGCAATGGTCATGTGTATTGCAGTCAGTACATGCGCGAGGAGGAGGCAGCGGCTATTCTGCTCGCCAACCTCGAAGGCGAGCCGCTCGGTGAGCCGCGTCTGATCAAGTTCACGAGCGGCGCGCGGCGCGAGTCCTGGTCGCGCAACTGCGTGGCCATCGGCCTCTCGGCCGGCTTTCTCGAGCCGCTCGAATCCACCGCGATCCATCTGGTGCAATCGGCAATCATGCGCCTGCTGGCGCTGTTCCCGGACCGCGATTTCGACCCGCTGCTCAGGCGCGAGTACAACCGGCTCACCTATACCGAATATGAGCGGATCCGCGACTTTTTAATCCTTCACTATCACGCCCAGCATCGCGAGGAGCCCCTGTGGCGGTACACGCGCGAGATGGCGATTCCGGATACCTTGCAATACAAGATCGATCATTTCCGCCACTCTGGGCGCATCGTGGCCGAGCCGCTCGAGCTGTTCCAGAACCCGAACTGGCTGGCGATCCTGATCGGCCAGGAAGTCTGGCCCATGCGCCACCACGCGCTGGTCGATCTGCATACCGATGTCGATGCAGCGGGTTATCTGGCCGGGATTCGCGACGTGTTGGAAAGGGCGGCGCGGGCGTTGCCGAGCCACCGTGAATTCATAGAGCGGCACTGTCGAGCAAATGCGTTGCTGTCGCGGTGAGCAACCGCATCGGCGTTGATCGTACGGTTGGATTCGCTAGCGCTGTGCGCTGGCGCAATGCTCGGCAATGAAGCGCTCGTGGCTCGCCATACGTTCCACAGCTGTGCATATCACCTTGCGGATGGTACTGAGGAATTCCTCAAGCTGTGCCGGCGGCAGCTCATCGGCCGCGGGATGATGTCGGCGGGGCAGGATGCCCTGGCCCACCATGACCTGCAGCCAGGACTGCTCGGTAAACAACTCTTCGTCCTCGCGAAAGATCTGCCCCGTTGCACGGAACAGATCGAGTTTGCGCTGCAGTCCCTCCGGTACCGGCAGCGCCGCGCAGCGCCGCCAGAATGGCGTGTCCCGCCGCTCGCTCGCCCGGTAGTGCAGCACCAGGAAGTCGCGGACTTGTTCGTACTCCTGTCGAACCTTGCGGTTATATTGCTCGATGAGCGCCGGATCAAAGCCTCGGTCGGGGAAGAGCGCCAGCAGACGGCTCACGCCCGACTGGATGAGATGAATCGCGGTGGATTCGAGCGGCTCGAGAAAGCCGGCCGAGAGGCCGATGGCCACGCAATTGCGCAGCCAGAGCTGGCGACGGATGCCGGCCGCAAAGCGGATTGGCCTCGGCTCGCCGAGGGCTGCCCCATCGAGACTCCTCAGCAGCATGTCTGCGGCCTCGTCGTCACTCATATGCTCGCTGCAATAGACGTGCCCGTTGCCTGTACGATGCTGAAGCGGTATTCGCCACTGC
Source organism: Gammaproteobacteria bacterium (assembly GCA_027324195.1). Classification (GTDB taxonomy): domain Bacteria; phylum Pseudomonadota; class Gammaproteobacteria; order Steroidobacterales; family Steroidobacteraceae; genus 13-2-20CM-66-19. The sequence goes on from DAHVTM010000106.1 coordinate 33,804, forward strand.
CAACCCGCCGGCCGCGCGTTCGCCTGGGTGTAGGGCCGCATCGCAGAGGCTGGCGCGCTCGGGACAGCCAGCGCCCGATCGCAGGGCAACCAGTCTCGCCAGTCCTCGAAGCCTGCCTGCAGCGTCTGCTCGATCAGCAGGCCCCGAAAGCCAGAGCAATCCACGAACAGCTCCCCTTCGATCCGTTCGCCACTCTCGAGCATCACTGCCTCAATGAAGCCATCCTCGCCGCGCAGCTTCACCTCGTTGATCCTGCCTTCGGAGCGTCTCACACCGCGCTGCTCTGCGTAGGTGCGCAGCATGCGCCCATAGAGCGACGCATCGAAGTGGAATGCGTATTTGATGCCGCAGACCGGAGTGTTACCGACTGTCTCGAGCCGGTCCATGCGGTGACTCCTGGCCGCGCGTGCGTTCAACGAATACGCCCACAGGTCCGGCGCATCGGTCCCGGCGCGACTGCGCAGCCAGTAGTGCTGAAACGGCAGCGGACCGAGGGGCAATCCCACTTCGCCGAAGGCATGCAGGTAGGAGTGGCCCTCGCGCCTCCAGTCATTGAACTCAATGCCGAGCTTGAACGTACCACCGGTTGCCGCAAGCATCGCGTCCTCGGCAATGCCGAGGAAAGTGTTGACGTTTCGGATCTGCGGAATGGTGGCCTCGCCGACGCCGACGATTCCGATCGCATCGGATTCGACGACGCGGATCTCGAGGCTCGCACCCATGGCGCGTGCGAGAACGGCGGCGGTCATCCATCCGGCCGTGCCTCCACCGACGATCACTACGCGCTTGATGGGTAGAGTATTCATGGACCACGCCGGCCGAAAAATCGCGGACTCATGCTCGAACCTGTGACGTGCACAGCCGCCGCCGAGCGGTCGCAAATGGGGAAGCCCCCGACGGCTCACGCCGGCGGGGGCTTCTTTCTGCCGCAGCCCCGTCAGTCAAGTTTGTACGAAAATCCGACGTGGAAGATGCGGCCATAGGTCTCGAAGCGGGTGATCTGCCGCGGGTCGTTGTTTCCATAGTCCACCAGGGGCTCGTTACCGAGATTCTCACCCGAGGCAATGAGCGTCAGTCCCTTGAGCCGGCCGCGCGCAAAGGAGTAGCTGACCTGGGCGCTGATCCAGTGCTGCGCTCTCTGCTCGGTGACCGATCGTGATTCGCTGATGCCGAACAGGCTCGCCAAAGCATGCGTACGCGAGTTGAAATTCACATTCGCCTGGAAGCCGTCGCGCGCGTAGTACAGCGTGTAGTTCTGCACCCATTTGGCGAGCCCCTCGACCCCCACCGGCGTCGTGCTGCCCGAGTAGTAGATCGCGCTCTTGCTGAGCGTTGCACTGCCCAGCACCCCGAAGCCCCAGATCAGCGGCACGTTGGTGGCGATCTGCGCACCGTAGACCTTACCGGCACCGTCGTTTTGCGGAATGGTGAAGGCCCCGTATACCGTGCCAAGTTGTGCCTGCTGCGCGGGGGTGAGGTAGCCGCTCTCAAATGGCGTGAAATTGAAAATGCTCGCGGCACTCTCGTTGATGAAATCGCTCAAGCGCAGGTAAAAGGCCGACAACTGCACGTAGCCCGTGCTCCCACCGCCGCGGCATTGCGCCGAGTAATGCGCCCCGCTTCCCACACACTGTAGCCCGCCCGACAGTCCCTTGAAATAGTGCTCCAGGCTGAGATTGAAGTTCGTTGCCATGGTGGGCAGCAGCGCCGGATTGCCGCCGCTGCCAGAAAAGAACGAGTTGGTGAGGCTGGTGTTCGTTACGTAGCTCGGATTGGTATTGATGGACATCCCGGCGCTCATGTCGCTCATCTTCGGTCGAGCCATGGTGCGTGCGATGCCGAGACGGGCGTCGTAGTTGTGCGGGAAGGAGAACACCAGGTTCAGACTTGGCAGGTAGCGCGTGAAGTTGGCTCCACCGGCTACCGGCAGCAGAGTGATCTTGGCGGTACCGCCAGCGCTCGAGCCCGGCGCGAGGCGCTGACCGGTACTGCCCTGGGAGGTATGGGCGACTTGCAGGCCGAAGTTGCCACGCAGCCCAACGTCCGGGCCGAGGCTGGTCTGGATATTGAACTGCACGAAACCGTAAGTGTCGTTCTCGTGCATCGTCCACGCGGGCGACTGGCTGAGGCTCGAAAGCGCCGTTGGGTAAAGCGTGGTTACGCCACTCGCCAGGAGCGCATTCGGGTTGTACAGGATCTCTGGACCGAGCCCCATGAAGCTGAGTGGATCGAAGACACCCTCGGTTGCACTCGCCGGAATCGGCGCCTGGCAGGCGCCGATCAGGGTCGTACCGCTGGCGGTCGTGCAGCTGCCCGGCAGGGTCACAAAATACTGGTAAATGTTGTTGTTCTTGTGGTGATGCGCATAGTCCACGCCGAATTCCACGCTCGATATCGGACCGTTCTCGAAGTAGTGCGCGGCGGTTGCCTTAAGGTTCGCGAGGTATTCCTCGTTGTGCTGCTCATTGATGAAGCCCTGCTGCACGATGCCCGAGCCGGCGCCCCAGCCGCGCGGGTCGGTCAGCACGACGTTCGATGCCGCAAAGTTGTTCGGCGACGTCAATATCATCATGCCATCGGGGGCGTAGCTGAAATTTATGGTAACCGGGGCGATAGCGCCGTTGCTCGCCGGCCCGTTGTAGCCAAACCCGGAATAGGACTCCAGCTTCTCGTAGTTCCGCATGGCCTCGTTGTAGCTCGCGTCGAAGCCGGCAGTCCAATTGTCCGCGAAGCGGAATCTATTGCCCCAACGGATGTTAAAGATGCGATCCTTGTGATGGGTGTAGCCGTTACGGATAACCGGATAAGTGCTCCAGGTGCCGCTTTCCATAAAACCATTGACCACAGGTCCGGCGGTCAGGAGGGTGGCCGGCCCCCACTGCATCGGGATTTCCATGCCCTTGCGCACGCTCGTCTTGTGGTAATCCTCGTAAGACAGATCGAGCGTCGTGTTATACGCGCGGGACGGCTGATATTGGAACGTGGCAAAGAAGGCGTCGCGCTTGCGCAGACTGGAGTAGTTGTAGATCTTATTGCCGCCGGGCACAATGACGCCGGCCGAGTTGGTCGGATAGCCCCCTGGCGCGCCCCACGGTGCTTCGCGGAGCCGCTTCGATGGCAAAGAGTCCACGTCGAATCCCAGGGCAACGCCGAATTTACGGTCATCGAACTGGTTGATGTACATCCCGTTGACGCCATAGCCCTTGTCATTGACACCCGGGCCGGGCATCAGATTCGCAGGCGTTACCCAGCGGTAGTCGGCATTGAGTGCGACCTCGCGGTGCGGCTCTGCGAGCGGCCGCCAAGTCTGCAGCGCAAAGGTGGCCGCCAGACCCTGGCCGATCAGATCGGCCTCCGGGCTGATGTACACCTTGATGGCTTTGAACCAGCCGGGCGGGAATTGGTTGAAGTGTACGCCGCGGTTCTGAGCGGTGGTCACTTGCTCGACTCCATCGAGCAGAGCGGTGCTGAAGTCCTGACCGAGACCGTGGACGTTCACCGCCTGCGGTCGCCCACCGACCATCTGCACGTTGACGCCGGGGAGCTGCTGGAGGGAGGCTGCGATGCTCGTACCCGGCAGCCGGCCGATATCCTGGGCGGAGATCGCTTCCACGATGGAGTTGGAGTTCTTCTGGATGGCGATAGCGTTTTGGATACTGCTGAGGAATCCGTTGACCACCACCTCATGCAGCAGATTCGCATTGGCAACCTGCTTCTTGACCTTCTTGTTGTGCGCGGCACTGTGCACGCTCGCACTCTGCGGCGCAGCGAGCGCCGTGACCGGCATGGCGGCGGCGGCGCCGAAGCAGGCGGTGGCGACCGCCATCTCAAGGATACTGCGCTTGCGACTGATAATCACGAGACCCCCCCGGGAACAGAATGGTTTGGCTACGGCCGGTCCGTTTGCGGACCGCGATTGCGGCGACGACCCGGCACAGACGTGTGACGATGGACACCGACGCAACAGAACTGCCATGAATGATTGGTAAGCCCCCTAGTGAAGGCAAGCGACCACATACGTATTCATGGTTGGGTCGGGAACGTTCGCGCTACCGCAAGGGGTCGCCGGGGAATGAATACGTATGTGACATTCCGGGCACATACGTATGCGGGGACGGCGGATAGGAGCGAAGCGGCGGGAAGCTGTGTCAGAGTAAGATTATGGACACTGAAAACAAAAGCATGAGCGCGCAGCACTGGTGGCGGGGGGCGGTGATCTATCAGATCTATCCGCGCAGCTTCCAGGACAGCAACGGCGATGGGATCGGCGATTTGCCGGGCATCATCGAGCGGCTGGATTACGTCGCCGCGCTGGGCGTCGATGGCATCTGGGTTTCGCCGTTCTTCCAATCGCCGATGGCGGATTTTGGCTACGACGTGTCGGACTTCCGTGCGGTCGATCCGATGTTCGGCACGCTCGGGGACTTTGATCGGCTCGTGCGGGAAGCGCACCGCCGCGGGCTGAAGGTGATGATCGATCAGGTGCTGAGTCACACCTCCTCGCAACACCCTTGGTTTCTCGAAAGCCGGGAGAGCCGCGACAATCCAAAGTCCGATTGGTACGTGTGGGCCGATCCGCGGGCAGACGGCTCGCCGCCGAACAATTGGCAATCAATCTTCGGCGGGCCAGCGTGGCGCTGGGAGCCGCGGCGCCGACAGTACTACCTGCACAATTTCCTCGATTCGCAGCCGGATCTGAATTTCCACAATCCGGCCGTGCCGGCGGCGATGCTCGAGAGCCTGCGCTTCTGGCTCGAGCGCGGAATCGACGGCGTGCGGCTCGACGCCATCAATTTCTGCTTTCACGATCGGCTGCTGCGCGACAATCCGCCCAAGCCGGAAACCGAGCGCACCGGCCGCGGCTTCAGCCCCGACAATCCGTACGCCTATCAGTACCACTGGTACAACAATACGCAGCCGGAGAATCTCGCCTTCCTGGAGCAGATACGCCAGGTCCTCGATGAATTTCCGGGCGTGGTGGCTCTGGGCGAGATCTCCTCGGAAGACTCTCTCGGCACCATGGCCGAGTACGTCGGCGATGCGCGTCTGCACATGGCGTATTCATTCGAGCTCCTTACGGACGAGTACCGCGCCACTCATATCCGCGACACCGTCAATGCGCTCGAGCAGCGCATGCCGCACGGTTGGCCCTGTTGGACAATTTCCAACCACGATGTTGCGCGGGTACTCACGCGTTGGGGGGGCACGAGCGCCTCCCCTCGCTTAGCAACGCTGCTCAGTGCGATGGCCTGTTCACTTCGCGGCTCGGTATGCGTATACCAGGGCGAGGAACTCGGTCTGCCGGAGGCGGGCGTCCCCTATGAGTCCTTGCGGGACCCGTTCGGCATCGCCTTCTGGCCGAACTTCAAGGGGCGCGACGGTTGTCGCACGCCCATGCCCTGGCTGGACCGCCCGGATGGCGGCTTCAGCGCGGCCCGCCCGTGGCTGCCGGTGCCGCGGGAGCACCTGTCACTCGCCGTTTCCCGTCAGGACACCGATCCGGCATCGCCGCTGAACGGTCTGCGCCGTTTTCTACGCTGGCGGCACACGCAACCGGCTCTGCGCTGGGGCGATATTGCGTTCCTGCGCACGGCCGAGCCGGTTCTGGCGTTCACGCGGCATCTGGGCGGCGAGACGGTGCTCGCGCTATTCAATCTCGGCGAAGCACCCCGGCGGGTTGAGCTGCCGTTCACGGGGCGCCTGCAGGTCTTGACGGGCCACGGTTTGGAGGCCGGGCAGATTGAGGGCGCTGCGGCGGTTCTGCCGGGCCATGGTGCCCTGTTCGCGACTCTGTCGTAAGGCCGCAGCGCTGGACGACGGCCGGCGGTAACGTTTGTGGCCAATTCGCAACACCAGGGATTTTGGGCAACAGGGTCGCATGAATTAGACTATTAGCCTGGTCGATCGGGCAGTGCGGACTGAGGGGGAACGGCCATCGAGCCGTGCAGAGCAGGTGCGCGAGATACAGAACAGCGAAGCCGAGCGCGCGGAAGCCTCTCCGCGTGCCGCAGGGGCGCAGACGCGTGACCGGCGCCACAAGGCCAACTCCCTCGACATCGCGCATATCGCCGGCGTGTCGCAGTCGACGGTGTCGCGTGCCTTGCGCGGCGATCCGATGGTCTCAGAGCGGACCCGCGCACGGATCCTCGAGGTTGCCCGCCAATTCAACTACCACGTCGATAAGAATGCTTCGAGTCTGCGGCGCAAGCACACGGGCACTCTGGCGCTGCTGTTCTTCGAAGATCCCACCGCGGATGATTCGGCGATCAATCCGTTCTTCCATTCGATGCTGGGCTCGATCATCCGCGCCTGCTCCCGGCAGGGCTACGATCTGCTGGTCTCGTTCCAGGATCTGCTGCGCGACTGGCTGGCCGACTACGAGGACAGCCACAAGGCCGACGGGATCATTCTGCTCGGCTATGGGGATTACCTGGCTTACCGCGAACGGCTGGAGACGCTGATCGCCCATGGCGCGCATCTGGTGCGCTGGGGGCACGTGCTGCCCGATCATCCGGGCGTGTCGATCGGATGCGACAACGTTGCCGGCGGGCGCCTCGCCGTCGACCATTTAGTGCGTCTCGGCCGGCAGCGCATCGCCTTCCTCGGCGAGATCGCGCCGTCCGCTCCGGAGATGGCCGACCGGTACCACGGTTATCGCGACGCCCTGCTCGCCGCCGGACTGAAGCCGGATCCACGGTTGCAGACGAGCGCGGTATCGACCGAGGCCTCAGGCCACGCGGCGCTGCGCGCGCTGCTCGAGCGCGGATTGGAGTTCGACGCCGTGTTCGCGGCCAGCGATCTCATCGCAATCGGCGCGATGGGGGCGCTCGCGAGCGCCGGCCGACGGGTGCCGGAAGACGTGGCGGTGGTCGGTTTCGACGGCATTCCGATGGGTGCGATCACCCGCCCCGCGCTCACCACGGTTTCCCAGGGCACCAAGCGTGCCGGTGAAGCGCTGGTGGCGAGCCTGATCCACCAGATCGAGGGCCGGCCGGCCGAGAACCGGATTCTCTCCCCGCACCTGATCGTGCGCGAGTCCTGCGGCGCACCGGCCCGGACCGCGGCCACCGCTCATTCGCTATGACGCACACCTATCTGCTTGAGCCTGCGGTCTGGACAGGCACCGGCACGTTCTGGCGCGAGGACGGCGAGCCGATCCCGGCCGAATGCCGCACCGAGGTGGCACACCAGAGTGATTGCTGGCTGATCAGCGGTTCGCTGAAGGTCCTGGGATCGCCGCCGGTGGAGTTTCGCAATGCCTACTGGATCGAGCGGGCGGCCAAGAAAGGCGGTTGTCTGCGCTGGACCTCGGACAATGCCACGCTCGGCAAGCAGCAAGGAACGTTCTCGGTGCTGGAGCGCTGCATCCTGTCGGTCTACCGCTGCACGGTGAGCGGCTATCACGGGGCCGAGCATTACGGGCAGCTGGACGCCGATCACTACGAGGCGTCCGGGGTACTGCTGCTCGACAGCCGACGCCTGTCCTCGTGGGAGCTGCTGCTCACACGTGAGTCAGCGCCAGCAGCTGCGTGGTTGGCAGATAATGATCGATCAGCAGCGCCGCAAATAGCCACATCAGATAGCTGATGGAGTAGCGGAACAGCTGCATCGGCAGTGGCGGCTGGGGAGCGAACTTCAGCCGCACGGCGTAATACAGGAAGCGCGTGCCCAGAACCAGTGCGGCCGCCAAATAGATCAGGCCGCTCATCCCGGTGATGAACGGCAGCAGCGTCACCACCAGCAGCAGCACCGAATACAACAGGATCTGCAGCCGCGTGTATTCAATCCCGTGAGTGACCGGCAACATCGGCACGCCGGCACGCGCGTACTCGTCCTTGCGCGCGATTGCAAGCGACCAGAAATGCGGCGGGGTCCATACGAAAATGATGAGAAACAACAGCAGCGCGTGCGCATCGACTGTGTTGGTGACCGCCGCCCAGCCGAGCACTGGCGGCGCAGCTCCCGCCGCCCCGCCGATGACGATATTCTGAGACGTGGCACGCTTCAGCCAGGCGGTGTAAATCACCGCATAGCCGATGAGTGAGACGAACGTCAGTACGGCGGTGAGCGGGTTGACCAGAAATGACAGCACCGTCATCGCGAGCACCCCGAGCGCGGCGGCGAACATCAGCGCGCTGCGCTCGGTCAGGTGGCCGCGTGGCAGCGGGCGCGAGCGCGTGCGCGACATCTGCTCATCGATGCGCCGATCGAGCACATGGTTGATCGCCGCGGCGCACGCTGCGGCGAGCGCAATACCGAGCGTACCCCACAGCACTGCGCGCAGCGGCGGCCAGCCCGGGCTCGCCAGCAGCGTTCCGACCAGCGCCGTGAAGGTAATGAGCGCACAGATTCTCGGCTTGGTGAGCTCGAGGTAACGCCGCCAACCGACCGGGGCGATGCTCGCGAGTTGCGACAGGCTGTTCACCGCGACCGGTCCGCTTCAGGCCTGCGCCGCACGCATGCTGTACAGCTTGCGGATCAGCGCGAGCAGCGCCATCAGCAACAGCGCCGCACCACCGGTGTGCGCCGTGGTGATGCCGAGCGGAAAGCTCTCGAGCACCATGGTGATGCCAATGGCTAGCTGGAGCGCGAGCGCTGCCAGTACGGCATAGGCATAGGGCCGCGCCGGCGAGAGCGAGCGTCGGCTGATGACGTACGTGCAGGTCCCGCCGAGTACGAGCGTCACCGCCAGCGCGCCGAGCCGGTGCGTGAAATGAATCGCGACACGCGCCGCGTTCGGCAGAATACCGCCCTGGAAGTTGACCCACAGCCCGCGCCACAGCACGAACGCGTCGTGGAAATCCATGTGCGATGGCCACCACTGACCCTGACAGGTCGGGAAATCGGGGCAGGCGTACTGCGCGTAGTTGGCACTGGTCCATGCGCCAAGAAAGAACTGTACGACCAGCACTGCGAGTCCGAGCAGCGCCATCCGGTACGCGAGCTTCAGCGCCGCGAGTGCCGGCGGGGGCGGTGCGCGCTCCGCCCCCGCGGCGCGGGGCTGAAGCGCGAGCCACATCCACCACACGAGCGCGAGCGTCGTCATGCCGAAGAGCAGATGCAACGTCACGATCGGCGGCTTCAGCAGCCAAGTGACGGTGAGCATGCCGAGCACCGCCTGGGCCAAGACGGTGCCGAACAGGATGATGGCGTAAACACTGCCGACAATGCGGCCGCGCGAGGCGATCGCGAGCGCTGCGATCAACGTGATGATCACGCCGAGCGTGCCGGCGGCATACCGGTGGATCATCTCGTGCCAGGCGTCGTCCACATCGAGCGGGCGGCCGGGAAAGCGCGCCTGGGCATTCGGGCTGTCGGCCGCGCCAGCGGGGGTCAGATGACCGTAGCACTCCGGCCAGTCCGGGCAACTGATGCCCGAATTGGTCAGGCGCGTATAAGCTCCCAGTACGATGACCAGGAGGGTGAGCAGCACGGCGGCCAGCGACAGACCGCGGATCCAGCGCTCGACGGATGCGGGAACCAAGAAATCGCTCCTCGGGATGTGACGGTTATGGTACCGCATCCCCGCGCGCTTGGTGCCGCTGGGCGCGCAAGCACGGGGGCCCCACGGCGGGGTTCAGCCGGAGCGGCGGCGCAGACTCAGGACCAGCCAGATCACGCCCGCCGCGGCGGCGAGCGCCCACCATTGCACCGCATACCCCCAGTTTTCCATCGCCGGCATGCCCGGCAGCTGCCAGTCCCGGACATAGCCGTCGGGCGCGGTCGGATCGAGCAGCAGGATTCGCCGCTGCAGCGGGCGGCCGAGCACCGCGCTCAACTCGGCCATCCGGGGAAAGCTAGTCACCTTGGGCCAGCTCGGCCCCGGCACGGGCGGCGCCCGCCCGAAGGCGAGCCCGGCGACCGGCAGCCGGCCGACCCGCCCGGTGAGCGTCACTGCGGCACCGCCTGACAATGCGACCTGGGGCAGTTCGGAGCGGTTGCCGGAGAAGGGGACCCAGCCCCGATCGACCAGCAGGGCCACTCCGCCGGGACGCAGCAGCGGGGTAAGCACCTGATAGCCATCGATCCCGTTCTGGATGCTGTTGTCGAGCAGAAATTGATGCGCGCCGTCGTAGGTGCCTCTGACGCGCACGCGCTGGTATTCCGGCACCGAGGCCAGGGGAGCCTCCCCCAACGACAGGACCCGGGCGGCGCCCTGCCTGAATCGCGCGTATTGCGCAGCTCGCGCCTCGCCCATGCGCCACTGCCACCGCCCCAGCCAGATAAACACGGCCGCGATCAGCATCAGGGCCACCGTGAGCGCCGGCGAGGGCGCAAACTTGCGGGGTCGGCCCGACGAGAGGCGCCTCATGACACTCGCCGTGCGGTCCGTAATCTGTACAATGGATCCATGCCACCGCTGTTTCGGCTGCTGGTCATTGTGTCACTGGGCGCCATCATCGCCAGCCTGGGCTCGGCCCTGTTTCACCTGGCGCGTGGCACGCAAGCGGACTCCGGCAAGATGGCCCGGGCGCTGACGATCCGGATCAGCTTGTCGCTCGCGCTGTTTGCACTGCTCATGGTCGCGTGGTACGCGGGAATCATTACGCCCCACGCCGCCGTGCCGCACTGAGCGGCGCTCGCACGTCGCGCCGTACCCGGGAGCGCCAACACGGCGCCCCGCTGTCGCATCACAACCAATAGACGAACACGTAGAGACAGAGCCACACCACGTCGACGAAGTGCCAGTACCAGGCAACGGCCTCGAAGGCGAAATGGCGCTCGGGCGTGAAGTGTCCGCGCAGCACGCGAATCCAGATCACCAGCAGCATGATCGCGCCGATGGTCACGTGCAGGCCGTGAAAGCCCGTGAGCATGAAAAACGTCGAACCGTATATCCCGGTCGTCAGACGCAGATTGAGGTGCGTGTAGGCCTCACCGTACTCGTGGATCTGCATGGCCACGAAGGTGAAACCGAGGATGAACGTCAGCGCGAGAAACACCGTGAGCATGCGCCGTCGACCGGCGCGCAGCGCATGGTGCGCGATGGTGACGGTCAGACCGCTGGTGAGCAGAATGAGCGTGTTCAGCGCCGGGATGCCCATCGGATTCATCACCCCGAAGTGCTCCCCGCCGACGTGCCCCGGCCCGTTGGTCGGCCAGGTCGCCTCGTAGTGCGGCCACAACAGAAAGTTCGTCATGGCCTTGGCGCCTTCGCCGCCGAGCCAAGGGATGGCGAACATCCGCGTATAGAACAGCGCACCGAAGAACGCCGCGAAGAACATCACCTCGGAAAAGATGAACCACATCATGCTCATGCGGAAGGAGCGGTCCTCGCGGAAATGATAGACGCCGTGCTGGTTCTCGCCGATCACGGTGGAGAACCAACCGGCGAACATGAACGCGATCAGCAACGGCCCCGGCAGCAGCACCCACGCGGATGCCACACCGTCGAGATACAGCACGGCACCCAGCATGAGCGAGAACAGCGCCACCGCTGCGACGATGGGCCAGGGGCTGCCATGGGGGACGTAGTACTTACTGGCGTCGGCGTGCGCGTCTGTCATAGCGGCCCTTTCCTGTCTGCAACGTGCCGGGCGCTCATCGGTGTGCCCGCATCACCGTCAGAATGATGAAGCCGGCGTAAAACGCCAGCGCGATCAGCGACAGCACCCAGGTAGTCAATCGCACCTTGCGTCGCTGGGCGGCGGTCAGTCCGCGGGCATCACCGCCCGCGGCAGAAGTCTCCTGCTGCACCGGACCGCCCTCAGTGCTCGGCGCCATGGGCGAGCACCGCGGCTGAGGGAGGTGTCTGCCAGGAGTGGTACGGCGCCGGCGAGGGCAGCTCCCACTCGAGACCATGCGCGCCTTCCCAAGGCGAGTTGGCCTCCACGGGTTTGCCGGAGCGGACACACTTCCAGATGATGTATGGGAACAGCAGCTGCGAGGCGCCGAAGATGAACCCGCCGATGGAGGCGACCATGTTCCAGTCGGTAAATTGCGGCGCGTAATCCGGTATGCGCCGCGGCATGCCAGCGAGCCCGAGGAAGTGCATCGGGAAGAACAGCACGTTCACGAAAATGACCGACAGCCAGAAGTGCCACTTCGCCAGCCGCATGTCATACATGCGGCCGCTCCACTTCGGCAACCAATAGTACACCGCGGCCATGATGGCAAACACCGCCCCGGGCACGAGCACGTAGTGAAAGTGCGCCACCACGAAGTAGGTACCGTGGTACTGATAGTCGGCCGGCACCAGCGCCAACATCAGCCCGGAGAACCCACCGATGCTGAACAGGAACAGGAACGCCACCGCGAACAGCATCGGCGGTTCGAACGACAGCGAGCCGCGCCACATGGTGGCGACCCAGTTGAACACCTTCACGCCGGTGGGCACTGCGATCAGCATCGTCGAGAGCATGAAGAACAGCTGCGCAGCGACCGGCAGCCCCACGGTGAACATGTGGTGGCCCCAGACGATGAAGGACAGAAAGGCAATCGAGGCGGTTGCATACACCATCGCCTCGTAGCCGAACAGCGGCTTGCGCGAGAAGGTCGGAATGATCTCCGAGATCACGCCGAAGGCCGGCAGGATCAAAATGTAGACCTCCGGGTGCCCGAAGAACCAGAACACGTGCAGGAACAGCACCGGATCGCCGCCGCCGGCGGCGTTGAAGAAGCTCGTGCCGAAGAAATGATCGGTCAGCTGCATGGTCACCGCGCCGGCGAGCACGGGCATCACCGCGATCAGCAAGTACGCGGTGATCAGCCAAGTCCACACGAACAGCGGCATGCGCAACAGGCTCATGCCGGGGGCGCGCAGGTTCATGATGGTCACGATGACATTGATCGCACCCAGGATGGAGGAGATGCCCATGAGGTGGATGGCGAATATCAACATCGGGAAGGAGGCGCCGAACTGCTGCATCAACGGGGGATACATGGTCCAGCCGCCGGCCGGCGCCCCGCCCGGCACGAAGAACGAGCCGATGAGCAGACTGAAGGCGAACGGCAGGATCCAGAAGCTGAGATTGTTAAGCCGTGGCAGGGCCATGTCGGGCGCTCCGACCTGCAGCGGGATCATCCAGTTGGCGAGCCCGACCCAGGACGGCATGATCGCGCCGAAGATCATGATCAGCCCGTGCATGGTCGTGAGGGAATTGAACATCGCCGGGTCGAACAATTTCATGCCCGACTTGAACAGCTGCGCGCGGATGGCCATCGCCGCGGTGCCGCCGATGAAGAACATGAACCCGGCGAGAATCAGGTACATCGTACCGATGTCTTTGTGGTTCGTGGCGAACACCCAGCGCCGCCAGCCATGCGGCTTGTGGTCGTGTTCGGCGTGTACGGCGGTGGCGTGCGATTCGGCCATGGGACAACCTCGCTCAGGAAGGCTGGTGTATATGTCGGCTCTAGGCAATGAAAACGCGCAGATCCTCGCTCGGGCTCAGCTGCTGGCCGCAGCCGCCGCCGGCGCATGCGCTGCGGCTTCGCTCTCGAGAGCGGACTGTTGTTTCAGCCAAGCCTCGAAAGCCGCCGGCGTGACGGCGTGCACCACGATCGGCATGTATGCATGACCGCGGCCGCAGAGCTCCGTGCACTGGCCGCGGTAGGTACCGGGTTTGTTCGGTGCGATGATGAACGACGCCTGGTTGATGTAGCCGGGAATGGCGTCCTTCTTTACGCCGAGGTCGGGCACCCACCAGGAGTGAATCACGTCGATAGAGGTTATGAGCAGGCGGACCTTCTCGCCAACCGGCACGACGAACGGATGGTCGACGCTGAGCAGGTAATGCGGCACGCTGGTCGGGCTGATACCCGAATGCATCATCGAGGCGGCAGTGCTGCTCTCGGAAAGCTTGGAGATGATGCTCACATTCGAGCCGACATACTGATAGCGCCACCCCCACTGGAAGCCGGTGACGCGAATGCTGAGCTGTGAATCCGTGTTGTTGTTGATCCTGACCAGCAGGCGGGCCGCCGGCACGGCCATGCCAATGAGGATCAGCACCGGTACCGCGGTCCACACAACCTCGACTTTGGTGCTGTGCGTCAGACTGACATCCGGCACCGCACCGCGGGATTTGCGGTGAAAGATGAGCGACCAGATCATCACCCCGAACACCACGGCCGCGATGCACACACACACCCAGAAGGCCATCATGTGCAGGGCGTAGATGCGGGTGCTGACGTTCGTCACCCCACGCATCATGTTCAGTTCGTCCCAGCCGGACTTGCCCCAGGCGGGCATGGAGCCACCGGCAAAGGTGAGCGCCAGGGTACCGAGCAGTCTGCCGAGTCTTGCGCGCTTCATCGTTGTTTTGCCCCCGTCCGCGCTCGCCGCACCATGCGGCTGACGCGCGCAACGCTAACCGAAACCGTGTCCGCCGCTCACCCGTGGCCCAATGCCAAAGGCGGGGATTCATTGACCCGTCCCACCAGTCGCCGCAGGCGCAAGGCGAGGCCGCGCCGCTCCTCCTCCGTGAGGAACCCGCCGAGTTCGCAGGCACGCCCGTGCGACTCAATGGTGAGCCGGGTCGGATGCAACCGCGAGGCGGGATGGATCAATCGGATCTGCGCCCAGTGGCGCTGGAACACGACGTGCCGGCAGGCGTAGCGGTCACGCAGCTCGATGCTGACGTCGGATTCGGTGATCGTAAGAATTTCGGCCTGGAAACGCCGCTGGAGGCTGTCGTTGAGCGCCAGGGCGAGGGCGAGGAGCTCGGCGAGGGCAATCAGCAGAATCGGCCACAGACCGAATGCTGTGAATGCTGCGGCGATGCCGAGGGTGAGCGCCGCAAGACTGGCGAAGAAAACCAGAGCGCCTCGCAGCGAGAGCGAGCAGTTCGGGCAAAGGACGATGCGCAATGAAGGCATGTCGTGCGGGGAACTGGCCTGCAAAGTTGCTCTGATGGATCCGGCCCCTGCGGCCGTCCCGGCAATCTCCCTCCGGCTCTGTCCATAACCCCCGTGACGCATGCGCTTTGTCTGCGAGACCGAAGCGCTCCGCCGCGAGGGCGTCCCATATTGACAAAGATCATAGTATTGCGAGCCGAGAGGCTATTCAAGGGCAGCCGGCAAGACGGCTTGCCGTGGCGGCGAGATCCGGCAGCGCGCCGTCGGCGCCGAGCGGGGCAATCCCGGCGAGCGGCTCACCGAGACGCGCGCATAGGGTGGCATGATTCTCGGCCGCCCGGTCCATGACCGGATCGATGCCGTTCGCCACCCATCCGGCGAAATTGGCGCCTCGCGCCAGGATAGACTCGTGTGACAGGAGCGCATGATTGAGGCAGCCCAGGCGCATCCCGACCACCAGGATGACCGGCAACGCGAGCGCCCGGGCCAGATCCGCCATGCACTCATCGGCGCTGAGCGGCGCAAGCCAGCCACCCGCCCCCTCGACGATCACGTAGTCGGCCTGTGCGCCGAGGAGCGCGTAGCAGGTTTTGATCTTCTGCAACTCGATCCGCGTACCGGACTCCCGAGCGGCAATGTGTGGAGAGATCGGCGGGTCGAAGCAATACGGATTGACCCGCTCGTATGGCGCACTCACGTTCGCTTCGGCCAGCAGCCGCAACGCATCTTCGCTGCGCAGCCCCTGAGGCGTATGCAGCGCGCCGGAAGCGACCGGCTTCATCACGGTCACTCGCAGTCCGCGCCGGGCCAACGCGCGGGTGAGCGCCGCGGAAAAGACGGTCTTGCCGACACCCGTATCGGTGCCCGTCACGAAATACCCTCGCGTGCTCACGATGGCCTCCTCCGGCGGATCTGGCTGAGCGAGATGCGCACTTCGCCGTCCGCAGCGCCCGGGCCGTGGGTCTGCAGATGCCCGGGCCGATCCCGACTCGCCCAGGCGGCCCCGTAGATCACCTCGTAGGTCGCCGGCAGCTTGCCCTCGCGCCGATACGCCTCGTAGCGCTCGAGCATCCGTCGCAGTCGCCCCTTGCCGGTCAAGGCGCGCGGGCGCCCGGCCGTGACGTTGTGCGCACCGATCGCCTGCAGGTCGTGCATCAGTCCGAATGCGTCTGCGTAGGTCAGCGTGACACGCTCGACATCCAGCACCGGCTCGGCGAATCCCGCCCGCAGCAACGCCTCGCCCACATCATGCATGTCGAGAAAGCGATTGACGTGGGTTCCGTCGTCCTCGCCCCATGCGCTGCGCAGCTCGTGCAGGGTGTCGGGACCGAAGGTGCTGAAGGCGAAAAAGCCCTGTGGCTTCAACACGCGGCGCGCCTCCGCCAGCACCGGATCCAGAGGCTCACACCACTGCAGCATCAGGTTACTGAACAGCACATCGATGCTGGCTGCGTGCAGCGGCAAAGCGGCCGCATCGGCGCAGACGCGCGCGAAGCGGCGCCACCAACCCTGATGGCGCTCGGCCTGACGCAGCATCCCCGGCGCCAGATCGAGCGCAATGATCTGTGCATGCCGATAACGCCGTTTCAGCTGCGCGCTCAGCCGCCCGGTGCCAGCGCCGAGATCCAACACCGCCGCGGGCGCGAACTCGAACGGCTCGAGGCGCTCGAGCAGCTCCTGCCCGACGTTTGCCTGCAGCAGCGCTGCAGACTCGTAACTCGCCCCCGCACGATCGAAAGTCCCACGCACATCGGCGCGCCGGAGCGCGAACGGATCTGAATTGCTCATGGCGATGCCAGGAACTCCGCGAGCAGGTCGGCGACCTGCGCTGTATGAGAGAGAAACGGGGCATGGGCCGCGCGGCGGATTTCGGCGAATCGGGCATGCGGCATCGCCGCGGCGAGCGCCTGGGAGGCCGCCGGCAGCAACACCCGGTCGTACTGCCCTGCGATCACGAGCGTCGGTACGGCGATCGCGCCGAGCGACGCGCGCAGATCCGTGGTGCGCAGCAGTTCCAGGCCCGCCGTCAGCGCCTCGGGCTGTGCATCGCCGTGTGCGAACAACGCCGTGCGCAACTGTTCGAGCACGGCCTCACCGGCGGCGCTGCCGCGCACCTGCAGCTCGAGAAACTCACTCACGGTGCGCCGGTAATCCCGCCGCAGACCGGCGGCGAGCCGCAGCAGCCGTGTCTCGGGTGCGCCCGCGGGCCAATCTGCCGCGGCGGTGAATCGGGGCGAGGCGGCAATCAGCGCCAGACGCGCCGGCGGGGCCAGCCCCTCGGGAGGGTGGGCCGCCCACGCCAAGGCAAGCTCGCCGCCCAGCGACCAACCGAGCAGCGCGTAGGGCACTGCGCCGATCGCAGCGGCGACGGCCGCGCCGAGGCACTGCACCTGGCCGCGCAGGGCAGCGCAATCGTCGGACCAGGGGCTGCGACCATGACCCGGCAGATCCACCCTGAGCAGACGGAAGCGCTCGGCAAGAAGCGCGCTGAGACTGTCCCACACACGCACGTTCAGACCCCAGCCGTGCAGCAGCACCAACGGCGCGCCGCTGCCGCCGACTTCCACATACAGCTCGCTCATGTGCGCACTGCGTCGTCTACGGCACCAGGAGCGACTGTCTCGCGACAGATACGACCGAGCGCCTCGACCAGCGCATCGACCTGACTCTCGCTATGCGCCGCCGACAGCGTTACGCGCAGCCGTTCCTGCCCAGCAGGCACAGTGGGCGCACGAATCGCCACCACCCAGAAGCCCGCATCGCTCAAAGCTCGCTGGGCCTGCACCGCGGCCTGGGCGCTACCGAGCGGAATGGGCTGGATCGGGGTCGCGGATTCGGTGAGTGGCACCGCGAGAGCGCGGGCCGCCGCACGGAACCGCCCCGTCAGTGCGAGCACCCGCTCGCGACGCCACGATTCGCGCTCAGAGAGGGCCAGCGCGGCGCGTGTGGCCGCGGCTACCGGCTGCGGCAGCGCCGTCGTGTACACGTAGGAGCGAGCCTTCTGTACCAGCAGTTCGATCAGCTCGGCGCTGCCCGCAACAAACGCCCCGAAGGAGCCGAACGCCTTGCCCAGCGTGCCGATCAGCACCGGCGCATCCTGGGCCGACAGGCCCGCCAGCTCCAATGCACCGCGGCCCGTGGCGCCGAGGACGCCGATGCCGTGCGCGTCATCCACGACCAGCCAGGCGTCATGGGCTCGTGCCGCGCTCGCAAGTTCTGCGAGCGGCGCGATGTCGCCGTCCATGCTGAACACTCCATCGGTGGCAAGCACCGAGGTCGGGCGCAGACTGGCGGCAAGCAGTGCACTCGCGCGTGCGGCATCGGCGTGCGCGTACCGTTTGAACTGGGCACCGGACAGCAGCGCCCCGTCGATGAGCGAGGCATGGCTCAGACGATCGAGGAGCACCATTTCACCGCGCTGCGCCAATGCGCTCATGACGCCGAGATTGGCCATATAGCCGGTGGAAAAGAGCAACGCACGCTCCCGCCCGGTGAATACCGCGAGCGCCTCCTCCAGCGCCTGGTGTTCCGCGCCGTGTCCGCTGATCAGATGCGAGGCGCCGCTGCCCGCACCGCATCGGGCCGCGCAGTCCGCCATCGCAGCCGCCGGCCCGGGATGGCCGGCGAGTCCGAGGTAATCGTTGCTGCTGAAGTCCACCAGGCGGCGGCCAGCGATGAGCGGCTCGGCATGACTGCCCGCCGCGGCGTAGCCCTCTATGGTGCGCCGACGACGGCGCAGCTGCGCGCGTTCGAGCCGCGCGAGCAGCGGTTCAAGCGGCTGTCTCTGCATGCTGTCCTGCGTGCGCGCAGGCGCACCCGGAGCCCGCCGCGCTCGGTGCCGGTGTGTCGGCCTGCGCGGCGCGTGCCTCTGCCCTCAGACCGAGCCGCGCGAACAAGCGACGATCACGCTCGACGTCGGGATTGCCGGTGGTGAGCAGCTTCTCCCCGTAGAAGATGGAATTCGCACCGGCCATGAAACACAGCGCCTGCAGCTCATCGCTCATGGTCTCGCGGCCGGCCGACAGGCGCACGTGCGAGCGCGGCATCAACAGGCGCGCCACGGCGATGGCGCGAACGAAATCGAACGGGTCAACCGGTGCGCTGCCGGCGAGGGGCGTTCCCTCGACCTGCACGAGCTGGTTGATCGGCACGCTCTCGGGGTGTTCGGCAAGATTGGCGAGCGTGAGCAACAGCGAGGCACGATCGGCCGGCGATTCGCCCATGCCGAGGATGCCGCCGCAGCACACCTTAAGATTCGCCGCGCGCACCGCCTCGAGCGTGTCGAGCCGGTCCTGATAGGTTCGGGTGGTGATGATCTCGCCGTAGAATTCCGGCGAGGTGTCGAGATTGTGGTTGTAGTAATCGAGGCCCGCCGCCTTCAGCTCCCGGGCCTGCTCGGGCGTCAGCATGCCCAGCGTCGCGCACGTCTCCAAGCCGAGCGCGTGCACCTCTTGGATCATTGCGGCGATGACCTTCAGCTCCCGGGTCTTCGGCGAGCGGTAGGCTGCACCCATGCAGAAGCGGGTCGCACCGGCGGCCTTGGCTCGCTCGGCGCGCTCGCGCACCGCGGCAATCTCCAGCAGCGCCTCCGGTTCAAGCCCCGTCTCGTAGCGCACGCTCTGCGGACAGTAGGCGCAATCCTCGGGACAGGCGCCGGTCTTGATCGACAGCAGTGTGCTCAGCTGCACCGTATTCGGCTCATGGTGCTCACGGTGCACGCGCTGAGCGTGCTGCAGCAGATCGAGCAACGGCAAGTCGAACAGCGCCTGCACCTGCGCCCGTGTCCAATCGTGGCGAATGGCGCCGGAAAGCGTGGAATTCAATGCGCTCATGAGCATGTCGGGGCGTTTGCGGAGGACGTTCCGCGCCGGCCATGTTCGGGGCAGGCCCGGCGATTGTCAACGCAATTGCCGCTGCACAGTCGACATTTGAGCGTTTTTTCGCCAGCCCGCGCCCTCAACGCCACAGCAGATGCGCAGCCAGCGCAACGCCGACCGCGGCGGCCCCCAGACTCGCGATCAGCACGGCGGCAGCCGCGCAGTCCTTGGCGATGCGGATGCGCGGATGCTGCGCGGGATGCAGATGATCGACCAGGGCCTCCAGGGCGGTATTGAACAGCTCTGCCGCCAGCACCCCGGCGCTCGAGAGCATCACTGCCGCCCACCACAATGCCCCGGGGCGCAGCACCCCGAGCGCCGCCACCACCAGCGCGAAGACTACGGCCTGCGTGCGCAGACTGCGCTCGGTACGCAGCGCGTGCAGCAGCCCGGCGAGTGCGAAGCCGAGGCGATGCACGAAGGCTTGGTTCTTCTGCGAGTTCAATTCCGCTCCGGCCGCTGGCCGGCACGCCCCTGGTGTGCGTGTGGGCCAAACACTGTACTGAATTCCCACACGGGTGCATACCGCACGATCCGCGTGCCTCCCCCGTAAGCGCCCGTTACAGCCAGCGCTTCATCCGCTTGCCGTCAATATCGGTGAACGAGCCGCTGAGCAGCAGAATCAGATCGACCAGCACCCAGATGCCGAGCCCGCCCACGGTCAGCAGCATCAGGATCCCGGTACCGATCTTGCCCGCATAGAAGCGGTGGGCGCCGAGGTAGCCGAAGAACATGCACAACAGGAACGCCGGCAGCAGCAGCCGCTCGGACTCCCCGGCAGCGATCTGCCGCGCCCCACAGCCCGGACAGTTCGCGGCGCTGACGTGAATCTGCCGACCGCAGGCCCGGCAGTACACCATGTGCGGGTCGGCGGTGGAGTTCGGATCGATATTCGCGTTCATCACATTCCCCTTCTCGGTGGAGTCAGCGGGCGCGCCGAGTGCGTCCGTCCATACCGATAACACCGCCGCGGGCAAAAGGTTGCACCGAACCTCAGCGCGCGTACACGAAATGCAGGGCCACGCCGATGAAAACCACCATGCCGACGTAGTTGTTGTTGAGAAATGCGCGCAGGCAGGCTGCCGGCTCGCGCCGGCGCACCAGCCACTGCTGATAGGCGAACAGCAGCGCCGCGGCGAGCAGCGCCGCACCGTACCAATCACCGAGATGCAGATTGCGCCCGGCGAGGACAAGCGCAACGAGCACCATCGCCTGCAGCACGCCGATCAACACTCGATCGAGGTCGGCGAACAACAGTGCACTCGATTGAATACCGATCTTGCGGTCATCGTCCCGATCGACCATGGCGTACAGAGTGTCGTACACCACCGCCCAGAGCACCGCCGCGATGTACAGCACCCAGGCCACGCGCGGCAGCGCATTGCGCTCTGCGGCAAACGCCATCGGGATGCTCCAGCCGCCGAATGACAGTCCCAGATACAGCTGCGGCAGCGGAAAGAAGCGCTTCACGAACGGATAGGATGCGGTGAGCAGCGCACCGATGATGGCCAGTTCGATCGTGAGGCGATTGAGCCGCGTCACGAGCCAGAGCGCGAGCAGCATCAGCACCGCGAACAGCACCAGCGCTTCCACGGGCGACACCCGGCGCGCGGCCAGCGGCCGGTCCCGGGTGCGTCTGACGTGCGGATCGATGTTGCGATCGGCAAAATCGTTGATGATGCAGCCGGCGGCACGCATCACGACGACACCGAGCACGAAGACGACGAGCACGGTCGGATCGGGCCGGCCGCGGCCGGCGATCCACAGTGCCCACAGCGTCGGCCACAGCAACAGCCAAGTGCCGATCGGCCGATCGAACCGCGCCAGCCGCCCATACTCCTCGACTCGCCGCGCCACGCGGTGCAGCAGCGGCGCCTCGCCGGCGCTACGCTGCGGACCTGTACGACCCATCGTCGCTGACATCGCCCCTACCCCACCCTGCCATATTGCTCGCCCCCGGCGATCCAGCGGGCCGACAGCGCGGCGATATTATCCGGATATGCGCTCAACAGCACCTCCGCGGCGGCTTGCACGCGCGGCAGCAGGTCCGCATCACGCATCAGATCAGCAACTCGCATCTGCGCCAGGCCCGTCTGGCGCGTGCCGAGCAGCTCGCCGGGCCCGCGCAACTCCAGGTCGCGGCGGGCGATCTCGAATCCGTCGTTGGTCTGGCGCATCACCTCAAGGCGGCGCCGCGCAAGCAAGGACAGCGGTGCCCGGTAAAGCAGCACGCAGTTGCTCGCGGCCGCACCCCGGCCGACGCGTCCGCGCAGCTGATGCAACTGCGCAAGACCCATGCGCTCGGCATTTTCGATCACCATGAGTGTCGCGTTCGGCACATCGACGCCCACCTCGATGACGGTCGTGGCCACCAACAGCTGGATGCGACCCGATTGGAACGCGAGCATTGCCGCGTCCTTTTTCGCCGAGTTGAGCCGGCCGTGCACCAGACCGACGCGAATTTCGGGCAGCGCCTCGGCGAGTTGCGCGGCGGTCTCTTCCGCGGCTTGTGCACGCAGCTCCTCGGACTCCTCGATCAGCGGACAGACCCAGTACACCTGTCGGCCCGCACGACATGCCTGCGACACCCGCGCCACCACCTCGTCACGGCGCTGCTCGGAGATGACCACGGTCTGCACCGGAGTGCGCCCGGGCGGCAGTTCATCGATCACTGACACGTCGAGGTCGGCATAAGCGGTCATCGCGAGGGTACGGGGGATGGGCGTGGCCGTCATGATCAGCTGATGTGGGAAGCGCCCCCGCGATCGCCCCTTCTCCTGCAGACGCAAGCGCTGCTGCACGCCAAAGCGATGTTGCTCGTCCACGATCACCAACGCCAGATTGGCGAACTCGATGCCCTCCTGGAACAGCGCGTGTGTCCCGACCACGACCTGCACCTCCCCGCCGGCCACCGCGGCGAGCGCACTACGGCGGGCGCGCGCCGGCTGCGCACCGCTCAACAGCGCCACCGGCAGTCCGAGCGGCTGCAGCCAGGCACGAAAATTGCGCGCGTGCTGCTCGGCGAGCAGCTCGGTCGGGGCCATCAACGCCGCCTGCAGCCCGCTGCCGGCAGCGCGCGCGGCCGCGAGCGCCGCCACGATGGTCTTGCCGCAGCCCACATCTCCCTGTACCAGGCGCACCATGGGCCGCTCGGCGCGCAAGTCCGCCTCGACCTCCCCGAGCGCCCGCGCCTGCGCTGCGGTGAGTTGAAAGGGCAGCGCGGCGAGCAATCGCGCAGAATGCCCGGCGGCATCCTCGAGCGCCCACGCCGGATCGGTACGGGTCGCGCGCTTCAACAGGCTCAGGTTGGCTTGGTGGGCCAGCAGTTCCTCGAATGCGAGTCGACGCTGCGCCGGATGCCGCCCGGCGGAAAGATCCTCCAGGCGCGCATCGCGCGGGGGACGGTGCACGTAACGCAGCGCCTCGCGCAACGACGGTAGCGCCAGATCGGCGAGCACCTCCCGGGGTACCCAGTCGTGCACGCCCGCGTTGTCGAGTTCAGCGAGCGCCTGAGCGATCAGCATGCGCAGTCGTCCCTGCGTGACGCCTTCGGTGAGCGGATAGAGCGGGGTTAGGGTCTCCTCCACCGCATCCACCCCCGCGGTGACGTGCCGGTATTCGGGATGCACCATCTCAAGACCCTGCGGGCCGCGGCGCACTTCCCCGAAGCAGCGCAGGCGGGCACCGCGCGCGAGCCCCTGCTGCTGCGCGCTCGAGAAGTGAAAGAAGCGCAGTGTCAGGAATCCCGAGCCATCCGACAGGCGGGTCAATAGCTGACGGCGACGGCGGAATACCACCTCCGTGAGTTGCACTTCGCCCTCAACCAGGGCGCGCATCCCGGGAAACAGCGATCCAATCCGCTTCAGCTCGGTCCGATCGTCGTAGCGCACCGGCAGAACGAACAGCAGGTCCTGCACTTGCGTGACACCGAGGTGGCGCAAGCGATCGGCGAGCGCGGCCCCGACGCCGCGCAGTGCTGTCACCGGACGCTGTTCATTCGCGCCGCTTTTGCGCGCTGCTTCAGCCAAGGTACAGGATGCACTCCGCCTCGACTCGCGCCCCTCGCGGCAGCTGCGCTACGCCAACTGCGGCTCGTGCCGGATACGGCTGCGGGAAATATTGCGCCATGATTTCGTTGACCTTGGCGAAATTGGCGAGGTCGGTCAGATAGATATTGACTTTGACCGCTTGCGCCAAAGTTGCTCCGGCCGCCTCGGCAACCGCCGCGAGGTTCTCGAACACGCGCCGGATCTCCGCCTCGATGCCACCGCTCACCAATTCCTTGGTGGCAGGATCGAGCGGGATCTGCCCGGACAGATAGACCGTATCTCCGGCGCGCACGCCCTGGGAGTACGTGCCGATCGCCGGTGGCGCCTTGTCAGTGTGGATGATGGTGCGACTCATGTGCTTCCTCATGCAATGTGGGAGTTGGAATCTGATTCATCGAGCTCGTCACTGTCGGCACGGCCACCGC
Organism: Gammaproteobacteria bacterium; assembly: GCA_027324195.1. Taxonomy (GTDB): domain Bacteria; phylum Pseudomonadota; class Gammaproteobacteria; order Steroidobacterales; family Steroidobacteraceae; genus 13-2-20CM-66-19. Next base: position 57,954 of record DAHVTM010000106.1, read on the forward strand.
GCGCGTGCGCGGCGATGGTGCGGCTCACGTGCGTAACGTCGGGCAGACGCCGGATCACACGCATTACCCGCGCCAGGTGCTGGCGATCGTGCACCTTCAGCTCGAAGGTCAGAATCGACGCATCGCCTTCCTGCTCTTCGATCGAGACGTGATGAATGTTGGTATCGGCACTGGCGATGGCGGCTGCCACCCCGGCAAGCACGCCCGTGCGATTGACGACATCGACGCGGATCTCGCAGCTGAACAGCCGCTCGGGAGCGGTCTGCCAACTCACCGGCAGCCACTTCTCGGGATGTTTGCGGTAATCCTCGACGTTCACGCACCGGTCGCGGTGAATCACTACGCCACGGCCGGCCGAGAGAAACGCGAACACTGGATCATTGGGCAGTGGAAAACAGCAGCGCGCATAGGTCACCAACAGACCCTCGGTGCCCGCTATCGCCAGGGGTGAGGGCAGGGTCGCGCCCTGCTCCGGCTCGCCGGCCGGCAGCAGCCGGCGTGCCACCAAGGGCGCCAAGCGCTCCCCGAGCCCGATCCGCTCGTACAGCTCGTCCATGTCCTTCATGCCGAGCTCCCCGAGCATCACCGCGCGCGTCTCGGCGGGGATTCTCTCGAGGGCCAGGTTGAATTCCGCCAGAGCCTGGGCAAGCAGCCGCTGGCCGAGGGCGATCGCTTCGCTGCGGCGCAGACTCTTCAGGTAATGCCGGATGGCGCTGCGCGCCTTGGCGGTGACCACGAAGCCCACCCAGGCCGGATTCGGAACCGCGCCTTTGGCGGTGATGATCTCGACGGTCTGCCCGTTGCGCAGCACGGTGCGCAACGGGGTCAGCCGTCGGTCTACTTTGGCGGCGACGCACCGGTTGCCCACGTCGGTGTGCACCGCGTAGGCAAAATCGACCACGGTGGCGCCGCTCGGCAGCCGCAGGATCTTGCCCTTCGGGGTGAAGACATACACTTTGTCGGGGTACAGATCGACCTTGACGCTCTCGAGGAATTCCTCCGAGCTGCCGTCCTCCTGCAGCTCGACGAGGCCGGAGAGCCACTCTCGGGCACGTGCCTGCTCCATCGAGCCGGCATCGTCACCCGATTTGTACTTCCAGTGCGCGGCAATGCCCGACTCGGCGACCCGATGCATATCTTCGGTGCGGATCTGCACTTCGATCGGCACCGCGTTCGGACCGAACAGCGTGGTATGCAAGGACTGATAGCCGTTCACCCGCGGAATGGCGATGTAATCCTTGAACCGGCCGGGCATGGGCTTGAACACCGAGTGCACCACGCCGATCGACCGGTAACAGGTGTCGAGCTCATCGACGATGATGCGCAGGCCATAGACATCGACGATTTCCGCAAGCGATGCTCGCTTGCGCAGCATTTTCTTGTAGATGCTGTAGATGTGCTTCTCGCGCATTTCCACGCGCGCCTGGATACCGTGCTTGAGCAGCGCCGCCGAGAGCTGCTGCTCGATCTTGTGCAAAAACTCCTTCTGATTGCCGCGCGCCTTGCGCAACGCGTGCTCCAACACGCGGTAGCGGCGCGGATACAGAGCGCGAAACCCCAGCTCCTCGAGTTCCAGCTTGAGGTTGTACAGACCGCACCGCTCGGCGATCGGCGCATAGATGTCGAGCGTCTCGCGGGCAATCGCTCGACGCCTGTGCGGCGGCATCGCCTGAATGGTCCGCATGTTGTGCGTGCGGTCGGCGAGCTTGACCAGGATGACGCGCAGATCGCGCACCATCGCGAGCAGCATCTTACGGAATGATTCGGCCTGCGCTTCCTCGCGATTCTTGAACTGGATCGCATCGAGCTTGGTCACCCCATCGACCAGCTCGGCAACATCCGCGCCGAAGCGCGCGGCGAGCTGATCTTTCGGCGTGGGGGTGTCTTCGATGACGTCGTGCAGGATCGCCGCGATCAGCGTATCGGCATCGAGGCGCAGGTCGGCGAGAATGGCCGCGGTGGCGACCGGGTGGGCGATGTACGGCTCACCGGAGAGCCGCTTCTGGCCCTCGTGCGCCGACGCGCCGAATTCCGCGGCGGCACGCACCCGCTCGACCTGTTCCGGCGGCAGGTAGCTGCCGACGGTCGCGAGCAGTTCTTTCAGCCCGGGAGTACGCCGTCCACCGGGAAGCAGCCCGAGCAGGGACGAGGCGTAATCCATATCACGGCGGGCTTCCGCTCTCCGGCGGTTAGTCGCCGAGCCCGAACTGCGGCGCGCGGAACGCCGACTGCATATCGAGCTCGGACACTTCCGGGGCGGCGGGCTCGGCCGGCGGCGGCTCCGGCTCGCGCAGCATCTCGATCGTGACGTTGCCCGCGGCGATCTCGCGCAGTGCAACCACGGTCGGCTTGTCGTTCTCGAGCGCGACGGTCGGCTCGGCGCCGTTGGCGAGCCGCCGGGCGCGCTGCGCCGCCAGAATCACCAACTGGAAGAGGTTATCGACGTTTTGCAGGCAATCTTCGACGGTGATACGGGCCATGGCGGTTCTTGAATGCTGAAGTGGAATGACGGGCGCGGCAGGCGCGCAAGAGACCCTTACTATACGGCAAGGCCGGCCGTTCAGGCCAGCAGCCGCGCCAGCAGGGCGGCGAGCTGCGGCCGGGAAGCCGCCCAGGCGCGCTCGTGGCCCTCCACAATGTGCACCAGATCCTCGACCGCCCGCTCGAAATCGTCATTGATCACGACGTCGTCGAACTCATCCCAGTGCGCCATGTCACCGACCGCCTCGCGCAGGCGTCGCGCGATCACTTCAGCGGAGTCTGTGCCTCGGCCACGTAGGCGCTGCTCGAGCGCCTCGCGCGAGGGCGGGAGCACGAAGATGGTCTGGCACTGCGGCAGGGCGGCCCGTACCTGGCGAGCCCCCTGCCAGTCGATCTCGAGCACCATATCCCGGCCCGCCGCGAGCTGCCGCTCGACCGGCTCGCGCGCGGTGCCGTAATAGTGGCCGAACACCTGCGCGTGCTCGAGGAAGCGTCGCTGCGCGACCATCTGCTCGAACTGCTCGACGGTGACGAAGTAGTACTCGCGGCCATCGAGCTCGGTTGGGCGGCGCGGCCGGGTGGTGTGGGAGATGGACAGGCTCAGCTGCGGCTTACGCTCGAGCAGCGCACGCACCAGTGAGGTCTTACCGGCGCCCGAGGGCGCGGCGAGCACGAACAGACGGCCGCCCGCAGCAGCGGTCTCGGTAGCCTCTGCGAGCAGCTCGCCGATCCGTGTCTTCAGGGCACGCAGGGCCTGCCCGCGATGGCTCACGGCGTTCTTTTCCGTCGGATCGAGTTCCGCGGCGGTGCGTGCCGAGCCCCGCGGCAGGAATACCGGGTCGTAGCCGAACCCGCCGCTACCGCGCGGCGCACTGATGATTTGCCCCTCCCAGGTGCCGGTGGCAAGGAGCGGATCCGGGTCCTCGGGTCGGCGCACCAGGGCGATGACACATTGATACCGGGCGCCCCGCGCGGCCGCCGGCAGCCCTTCGAGCTCGGCGAGCAACTTGTGCAGGTTGGCCGCATCGCTCGCCCCTTCGCCGGCATAGCGCGCCGAGTACACCCCCGGGCGCCCGTGCAGGGCATCGACTTCGATACCGGAATCGTCGGCGAGTGCCGGCAAGCCGGTGAGGGCGGCCACGTGGCGCGCCTTGAGCAGCGCATTGTCGCGAAAGGTGGTGCCGGTTTCCGGCGGCGTATCGATGCCGAATGCCGCTTGCGGCAGCACCGCCACGCCCAGGGGCGCGAGCAGCTCGGCCAGCTCGCGCAGCTTGCCGGGGTTGCCACTCGCCAGCACGATTTTCATGCGTCGAGGGCCTGCCGCTGCAGCGGGAACAGCCGCTCGATGCCGCTCGCGGCGAGCGCGAGCATCGCGTCGAGCTCGTGCCGGCGAAAGGCGTGCCCCTCGGCCGTGCCTTGCACCTCGATGAATGCTCCGCCGTCATTCATGACGACGTTCATGTCGACCTCGGCCTGCGAGTCCTCGGAATACTCCAGATCGAGCACCGTGACACCGCCGACGATTCCGACCGAGACGGCCGCCACCTGACCGTGCAGCGGCGAGCGGGAAATCAGCCGGCGGCGCTCGAGCCTGCGGCAGGCTTGCGCCAAAGCGACATAGCCGCCCGCGATGGCGGCCGTCCGCGTTCCACCGTCGGCCTGCAGGACATCGCAATCGATGGTGATCGTGCGCTCCCCGAGCGCTTTCAAGTCGACTACCGCCCGCAGCGAACGGCCGATCAGGCGCTGAATCTCCAGCGTCCGACCGCTCTGCTTGCCGCGAGCCGCTTCGCGCGGCGAGCGCGTGTGGGTCGCGCGGGGCAGCATGCCGTACTCGGCAGTGATCCAGCCCTGTCCCTTGCCGCGCAGAAAGGCCGGCACGGACTCCTCGACGCTGGCGGTGCACAGCACCTGGGTGTCGCCAAACGCCACCAGCACCGCGCCTTCGGCGTGCTTGGCGAAGCGGTGGGTGAATGTCACAGGCCGCATCTGGTCCGCGGCGCGTCCGCTCAGTCGGGTCATAACTCTGTCCACTCGCTCCTACTTCTCGCCGAGCCACCGCAGCGCGGCAGCCGAGGTGTTATCGCTGCCGGTGCCCGCACGGCGCACCGCCCGTCGGGCCAGCTCGAGCAGCGTATCGCGCAGCGGCGTCGCCGGCGCAGCGAATTCGGCGGCGAGTTCCTCATCTTTCAGCGGTCCCCAGAGCCCATCGGTGCACACCAGCAGCGCGTCGCCGGCCTCGAGCGGACGGCGGCGCGTCAGCGCCATGTCCGGCAGAATCGGGCCGCCGCCGAGACAGCACTCGACGTAGTTGCGCATCGGGTGCGCCTGCGCCTGCTCGGCCGTAATCAGCCCCTCGCGCAGCAGCCCCTCGACATGGCTGTGGTCGCGGCTGCGACCGATGAGTTTTCCGCCACGCACGTGGTAGATGCGGCTGTCGCCGATGTGGGCCCACCAGGAGGTCCCCTGCTGTACCAGGCACAGCGCGCAAGTGGCGCGGGGGCGCCGGTCGAGGGCCGCCTGCGCACCGAGTTTGACCACCGCCTCATGCGCCCGGCCGAGCGTCAGGTGTAGGAAGCCGAGCGGGTCGAACACCGGCTGCGCGACCTGCCGGAATGCCTCGAGAACGGTCTGCCGGGCGACTTCGGCAGCACGTCCGCCATCGGCATAGCCACCCATGCCGTCCGCGACAATCAGCAGCGCGGCATGCTCGCCCACCGCGACCGTGACTCGATCCTGATTCTCCCCACGTCCACCCTGCAGGCTGACGTCGGCGTAGTCGATCCGCAAATGAGACCTGTATATCTGTTAAAGTGCGGGGCCCGCTTTATATCATTCCACGACACACGGAGCGTAGCGTTTCCACTTGATTTCCAGCATGACAGGCTTCGCACGCCGCGAAAGCTCAGGCTCCTGGGGCAGCCTCGTGTGCGAGCTGCGCAGCGTCAATCACCGCTTTCTCG
>DAHVTM010000038.1:0-11194 GCA_027324195.1 Gammaproteobacteria bacterium
TTTTTGGCCGAGCTGCACCGGCGCTTTGAGCCGCGGCGGCGCGAGCTGCTCGCGGCGCGGGTGGCGCGTCAGGGGCGCATTGATGCGGGGCAGCTGCCGGATTTTCTGCCCGAGACGCAGGCGATTCGCGCCGGCTCGTGGCGCATTGCAGCGCTGCCGGCGGTGCTTGAGCGGCGGCGGGTGGAGATCACCGGACCGGTCGAGCGCAAGATGATGATCAACGCGCTGAACTCGGGCGCGGACTCCTACATGGCGGATTTTGAAGACTCGAGCACCCCGAGCTGGCACAACCAGGTGCAAGGGCAGGTCAATCTGAAGGATGCGGTGCGCCGGCAGATCACCTTTGCGAGCGGCACGAAGCAGTACCGACTGAACGAGACGGTGGCGACGCTGCAGATCCGGCCCCGGGGCTGGCATTTGGACGAGCGGCACATGAGCGTTGATGGGCAGCGGATCAGCGGGGCGCTGTTCGATTTTGGTCTGGCGTTCTTTCACAATGCGCGCGAGCAGCTGGCCCGTGGAGCCGGGCCGTATTACTACCTGGCGAAGCTCGAGAGCCACCAGGAGGCACGCCTGTGGAACGAGGTGTTTCTGGCGGCGCAGGCGGCGCTCGGATTGCCGGCCGGGACCATCAAGGCGACGGTGCTGATCGAGACGGTGCTCGCAGCGTTCGAGATGGAGGAGATTCTCTACGAGCTGCGCGAGCACTCGGCCGGGCTGAATGCCGGTCGGTGGGATTACATTTTCAGTGCCATCAAGAAGTTCAGTAAGCGGGATGATTTCTGCCTGGCCGATCGCAGCCAGGTGACGATGGAGGCCCCGTTCATGCGCGCCTACGCGCTTGAGCTGGTGCGGGCCTGTCACCGCCGCGGCGCCCCGGCGATCGGCGGGATGAGTGCGCTGATCCCGATCAAGGGCGACCCGGAGGCCAATGAGCGGGCGCTCGCCGGGGTGCGTCACGACAAGGCCCGCGACGCGCGCGACGGCTTTGACGGGGGGTGGGTGGCCCATCCGGGGCTGGTGCAGCTGGCGCTCGAGGAGTTCGTCAAGGTGCTCGGGGAGCGTGCGCATCAGCGTGAGCGCATCCCTGAGGGGCGGTGCACGGGGGCGGATCTGCTCGCGTTTCGCCCCGAGCGGCCGATCACCGAGGCGGGGCTGCGCAACGACATCAACGTGGCGATTCACTACATTGGCAGCTGGCTCAGCGGCAACGGATGCGTGCCGATCCACAATCTGATGGAGGATGCGGCGACGGCCGAGATCGCCCGGGCACAGGTCTGGCAGTGGGTGCACAGTCCCAAGGGCGTGCTCGAGGACGGGCGCAAGATCGACGCGGCGCTCGTGCGCGAGCTGATCCCGCAGGAGCTGCGGCGGGTCGAGGCGGTCGTGGCCGCCGGGGGCGCCCCGGCGGGCACGTATGCTCAGGCGGCCAGCGTGTTCGAGCAATTGAGTCTCGCACCCCAGTTCACCGAATTTCTCACCCTGCCTCTGTATGAGGCGCTACCCGAAACGGCTGCCGCCTGAGCGGCGCGCATCAGTCTTCAACTGCACAACAAACGGATACACCGCGGCATGCGCAAGTCGATTCCGGAGCCGGCCCGCACGCTCGATGTCATACACGAGACCGAGGTCCTGGTCGTGGGAAGTGGTCCGGGCGGCCTGGCGGCAGCGCTCGCTGCCGCACGGGCCGGCGCACGCACGGCGCTGATTGATCGATACGGCTGCTTCGGCGGCAACATCACTCAGGTGGGCGTCGAAGGCTTTGCGTGGTATCGACACGAACGCACGGTCGATTCCGAGGGCATTGGCATCGAATTCGAGCAGCGCGCCAAGGCGATGGGAGCGGCGACCCCCGAGCCACAATCCGAAAGTCATGCGCTCGATGCGGAGATGTTCAAATACGTGGCCGACGAACTGGTGAAGGAGGCGGGCATCACCCCATTCCTGCATCGGCTGTGCGTGGCGCCCATCATCGAGAACGGCCTGATCCGCGGGGTGATCACCGAGAGCAAATCCGGCCGGGAAGCACTGCTCGCCGAGCGGGTGATCGATGCGACGGGTGATGCGGATCTCGCCGCACGCGCCGGTGCACCGGTGCACAAGGCGCCGCGCGAGCAAATGATGGCCGCCTCGGTCATGTTCTCCATGGCCGGTGTGAACAAGACGCGCTTCCTCGAGCAGGTCAAGGCCGACCCGCAACGCTATCGCGACTGGCGCGGCAACGGGGAGTGGAACATCGAGACCGATGGCAAGGAGGACGACATGTTCTCCCCCTTCCTGCGTAAACCATTCAAGCGCGCCGTCGAGGAAGGGGTTATTCCGGCAAGCCTGAGCACCATTGCCGGCACGTGGGGCAGCATCACCGATCAGGGTGATCTGACGTATCTCAATCTCATTCAGCTGCCGAGCGTCGATGGCACCGATGCCAACGACCTGACCGCTGCCGAGATCGAGGGACGCCGGCAGGCGATTCACGCAATCGAAGCATTGAAGCGATTTATGCCAGGGTGCGAGCAGGCCAAGCTGCGCAATTTCGGAATGACACTCGGCGTGCGCGATACACGCAAAATCGACGCGCTATACAATCTCACCGCAACGGACGTGCGCGGTGAAGCGCGCTTCGATGATTCAATCGGGATCTTTCCCGAATTCATCGACGGTTATGGGCTGCTGATCATCCCGACCACGGGCCGATATTTTCACGTGCCCTACCGCGCACTCGTCCCGAAGGGCATCGGCAATCTGCTCGTCGCCGGCCGGTCCATTGGTGGCGACAAGACCTCCCATGCCGCGGTGCGAAATATGATGTGCTGTGCGGTGAGCGGGCAGGGCGCAGGCGTCGCGGCAGCCGTCTCGCTGCGGCGTGCCGAATCGTTCGAGGCGGTGGATATTGGTGCGGTGCAGCAGGAGTTGCGACGTCAGGGCGCACGTATCCGGTGAACAGTTCCGCAAGCAGTACGGCCTTGAGCTCGTCCAACACCGCGGGCAGCGGACGCTGGTGGGTGCTGGTGCTGCTCAGTCTGGCGATTGCGGGCAGCTACTATGAATACGATGCGATCGCCCCGGTCGCGGACCTGTTGCGCCTCGAGCGCGGTTTTACACAGGCCCAACTCGGGATGCTCAATGCGGTCTTCAGTCTGCCGAATATCCTGCTTGCGCTGCTCGGCGGTGTACTGATCGATCGACTGGGGCCGGCACGGGTGGCCGTGGTCACCGCCGGAATGTGCCTGCTTGGGGCGGTACTGACCGCGGTGGGCACCCCCTACGGGATCATGGTGACCGGCCGATTGGTCTTCGGCGTCGGCGAAGAGGCGCTGTTCATCGCGCTGCTCGCCGGGCTGGCGCAGTGGTTCTCAGCCGGCGCGGCGGCACTCGCGATGGGTCTGTTCTTTAGCGTTGCGCGCATCGGATCGTACGCCGCAGACACCTCGCCCGACTGGGGTCGAGCGATCTATGGCCGCGGCTGGCAGCTGCCGCTCGAGGTTGCCGCCGGCATCACCGCGGTGAGTTTCCTCGCTGCGCTCGCATATGGGGCGATCGACCGTCGCGCGCGCGCGCGGGGCCGGCTGCCGCCGGTGCGTCCCGCGGAACGGTTCGTGTGGTCGGACCTGGTGAGCTTCGACCTGTCTTACTGGTACATCCTCACCCTCAACGTGCTGTTTGCGGCGGTGTTTTTTCCATTCCGCAGTACGTTTGCGATCGAGTACTTCCAGGACGCCAAGGGTTTGACTCTGCAGCAGGCGGGACTCGCCAATAGCTGGGTCTTTTTGGCGGCCATTTTTGCCACACCGGTCTTCGGCTGGCTCGCTGACCGCCTGGGACACCGGTCGTTGATGATGATGCTGGCGACACTGCTGATGCCACTGGTATTCCTGTTTCTCGGCGCCACCGACTGGAACCTTTGGATCTCGACGGCGCTGATGGGTGTGAGTTTCTCGGTAGTGCCGGCAGTCATTTGGCCGTCGACCGCAATGCTGGTCGAGCCGCGCCGGCTCGGTACGGCATTCGGGCTGATCAACCTGTTGCAGAATCTGTTGCTCGCGCTGAGCAATCTCACCGCCGGCTGGCTCGCGGAGCGCTTCCATGCGAGCGCGGCGCACCCGCGGGGCTACGAGCCGATGCTGTGGTACTTCGGTCTGCTGAGTCTGGTGGCCTTCGCCTCGGTGCTGCTGCTGTGGCAGCGTGAGCGCGGCCCGCACGGGCATGGACTCGAGCGAGCCGGAGACCTCTCAGCCCCGAGTCGGTCGCTTGACGCGGTGGATCTGGACGCGACTTGACGCCGCTGTTCAGCGTCTGCAATATTCCACGGATTGAATGGATATTTAAGTCGTCAAGCAGCGTGAAGAAAGCTCCTTAGGCGATTGATATCGAATAGATAAATTGATTTTCTGAGGGGGACTCTCGGGGCTCGGAAGACGACATTGGGTGTTCGGGAGTACGGGTTTTGAATAAGCAATCAAATCAACAGCGAGACGAGGCGCGCGGCGCCCCGACGACTCAGGACCTGCCGGAAGAGCAGCGGCGCAACCAGCTGATCGAAGTCACCATCGACAGTCTGGCCGAGGTCGGCTACGTCGGCACGACGTTGGCGCAGATCGCGCGTCGCGCGGGGGTCTCACCGGGCCTGGTGGCCCATTACTTCGGTGAGAAGGATGCGCTGTTCGAGGCGACGTTCCGTACGCTCGCCCGACGAATCGCGCGACGCACGCTGATGCGCCTGCGTCTGGCTGGAACCGCCCGTGGGCGAGTGCAGGCGGTCATCGACGTCAACCTCGGTCCCGAAGAGTTCGACCAGCGTACGGGCAGCGCGTGGCTCGCATTCTGGGGGCAAGTGCCGCATGTGGCGGCGCTCGAGCGAGTGCAGCGGACCTATCAAGGGCGCATGTTGTCCAATCTGCGCTACGACCTCGCGCAATTGCTGCCGGCGGAAGAGGCTCGCGCGCTCGCGAGCATGATTGCCGCGATGATTGACGGCGTGTGGCTGCGCGCCGCCCTATCGCGATGGCGGGAGGCCGACAGCGAGAGCGCCCGAGCCATGCTGACGGCGTTGCTCGACAGTCGCCTACACGCAGGCGCCGCCGCAACGCGCACCGACCCCGGTACCCCGGAGCAGGCCACGGTGCGCCCGAGCGGCGCGAAGCGCTTCACCACGATCAATCCGGCAACGGGCGAAGTGCTGGCGGAGCTGCGCATCGACGGACCGGCCGAGGTGGCCGCTGCCGTGGCGCGCGCGCAGCCGGCGCAACGACGCTGGGCCGCGCTCACCGGCGCCGAGCGCGGTCGGATCCTGCGTCGCGCAGCCGATCTGCTGCGTGCGCACAACGAGGAACTCGCCGAGCTTGAGACCCGCGACACCGGCAAACCCATCCAGGAGACGCGCGTCGTCGATGTCATCTCGGGCGCAGAGTGCTTCGAGTACTACGCGGGGATTGCCGCGCAGCTCTCGGGTGAGCACATCGCGCTGGGTGAACAGGCTTTCGGCTACACGCGGCGCGAACCACTCGGGGTCGTCGCGGGTATCGGCGCATGGAACTACCCGCTGCAGATTGCCTGCTGGAAGAGCGCACCGGCGCTCGCCTGCGGCAACGCGATGATATTCAAGCCAGCTGAGCTGACTCCCCTCACCGCAGTGCGGCTTCGCGATATTCTCGCCGAGGCCGGCCTGCCGGAGGGCGTATTTCAGGTCGTGCAGGGCTTTGCCGACACCGGCCGGTTGCTGACTGCGCATCCGGATATCCGCAAGGTCTCCCTAACCGGTGAGGTGGGCACGGGTAAGGCCGTCATGGCGGACGCAGCCGCCACGCTCAAACAGGTGACGCTCGAGCTCGGCGGCAAATCGCCGCTCATCGTGTTCGACGATGCGCAGCTTGACAACGCGGTCTCGGGAGCACTGCTCGCCAATTTCTACTCGGCAGGCGAAGTCTGCTCGAACGGCACGCGAGTGTTCGTACACCGCGCGGTGATGAAGCCGTTTCTTGAGCGGCTACAGGCACGGGTACGCGCGATGCGCATCGGTGATCCGCTCGACCCCGCGACGCAGGTCGGAGCGTTGATATCCCAGGAGCACATGAACAAAGTGCTCGGCTACATCGCCCGCGGCAAAGCGGAGGGTGCACGCCTGCTGATCGGTGGGCAGCGGGTGACGACCGGTGATCTCGCCAACGGTGCATTCGTCGCCCCGACGGTATTCGCCGGCTGCCGCGACGACATGGCGATTGTGCGAGAGGAGATCTTCGGTCCGGTGATGGCGGTGCTCGAATTCGAAGACGAGGAGGAAGTCATTGCACGCGCCAATGGCACGCCCTTCGGACTCTCGGCAGGGGTGTTCACGAGCGATCTGAGAAGAGCACATCGCGTGATCGCACGTCTGGAGGCAGGCACCTGCTGGATCAACCACTACAACATCACCCCGATCGAGCTGCCATTTGGAGGCGTGAAGCTCTCCGGACTGGGTCGCGAGAACGGCAAGGCGGCGGTTGAGCACTATACGCAGCTGAAGAGCGTCTACGTCGCTCTCGGGGACGTCGAGGCTCCCTATTAGCGCAGCGCTCCGACGGTATGGCGAATGAGCCGCAACATCTCGATGGCAACTCGGTCGGTACGAGATGTTTTTGTGCTACCACGGCCGCTGCGCACGACGCGGCGGCCTGTGCGGGCGGTGACTTGACGGTTTACGGTTGAGCGTTTGGCGGATTGCACAGAGTCCGTTGTCCGTGCCGGCAGGCGGGCAGGGGATGCCTTGATGGACTGTCGGCTGCGACCATCTCCGCATACAGGACCAGTACGATGAGCGAAGAGAGTTTTGATTACGTGATCGTTGGGGCCGGCTCGGCCGGCTGTGTACTCGCCGATCGGCTGAGCGAAAGCGGCGCCGATTCCGTGCTCCTGCTGGAGTTCGGCGGGTCGGACCGCTCGGTGTACATTCAGATGCCCGCCGCGCTGTCGATCCCGATGAACATGCAGAAGTACAACTGGTTCTTCTACACCGAGCCGGAGCCGCACCTCGGCGGACGCCGGATGCATACCCCGCGCGGCAAGGTGCTCGGCGGCTCATCTTCCATCAATGGTCTGGTCTACGTGCGCGGCAATCCGCTCGATTTCGAGCGCTGGCAGGAGGAGGGGGCGGCCGGCTGGGCCTATCGGGACGTGCTGCCGTACTTCAAACGCGCCGAGCGCCGAGCGGGCGGTGGTGATCGGTATCGGGGCGCCGATGGCAAGCTGTGTACGCGCCAGGGATTGCTCACCAATCCGCTGAACGATGCGTGGCTCGAGGCCGGTCGGCAGGCCGGCTATCCGGTCACGGCCGACATGAACGGCTACCAGCAGGAAGGCCTCGGTCGGATGGACATGACCGTCTGCGGTGGCCGGCGTGCCAGTGCCGCGAACGTGTATCTGCGGCCCGCAATGGGCCGCGCCAACCTGGCGGTGCGCACGCAGGCGCTCGCAAGCCGTATCGTGTTCGAGGGGCGTCGTGCCGTGGGTGTGGCCTACCTGCGTGGCAATCAGGAGCACATCGTGCGTGCCCGCCGTGAGGTCATCGTCAGCTGCGGACCGATCAATTCGCCGCACCTGCTGCAGCTCTCGGGCGTGGGCCCGGCGGGTGAGCTGAAGCAGCACGGCATTGCGGTGGTGCATGACTTGCCGGGAGTCGGTCAGAATCTGCAGGATCACCTGGAGTTCTACTTCCAAGTCGCCTGCACCCAGCCGATCACGCTCTATTCCTACCTCAGCTGGTGGCGCAAGGCGATGATCGGGGCGCGCTGGCTGCTCAGCAAAGATGGCCTGGGCGTTAGCAATCATTTCGAGACCGGCGGGTTCATCCGCAGCCGCGCCGGCATACGCTATCCGAACATTCAGTACCACTTCCTGCCGATGGCGGTGAGCTACGACGGCAGTTCGCTCGCCAACGAGCACGGCTTTCAGGCGCATGTCGGACCCATGCGCTCGCAAAGTCGCGGCAAGATCTGGCTCACCTCGGCCGATCCACGCGCGAAGCCAAAAGTGTTGTTCAATTACCTCTCGCAGCCGCAGGACTGGGAGGAAATGCGGGCTTGCGTGCACCTGACGCGGGAGATCTTCGCCCAGCCGGCGTTCGAGCCGTACCGGGGTCGGGAAATTCAGCCCGGGGAGCACGTGCGCTCGGATGCCGAGATCGACGAGTTCGTCCGCCAGCACGTCGAGAGCGCGTACCATCCCTCGTGCACCTGCCGGATGGGAAACCCCACCGACCCCGCTTCGGTCGTGGATCCGCAGGCACGCGTCATCGGAATCGAGGGGCTGCGGGTCGTCGATTCCTCGATCATGCCCTCGATCACGACCGGCAACCTCAATGCCCCGACGATCATGCTGGCGGAGAAGGCCGCCGATCATATCCGGGGGCGCACCCCGCTTACGCCGGATGATGCGCCTTACTACGTGGCAGAAAACTGGCAAAGCTCGCAGCGCTGATACCCCCGCCTCGCGCAGACCGCTGGCTCGCATGGGGATCACTTGGCGTGCCGGGCAATCCGAGGCTCGTGGGCGGTGAACGGACTGCGCCGCCGAGCAGCAGCGGGGGCTGCTAGGCTATGCTGAGTGGTCAAATGACCGGATGCGCCCGGAGCGGCGCGCCGGTGCAGGTGGCGGTCGCGGCAGAGCAGGGCAGGAGCCGCGGCTGCCGGGGGCAAGGTGCGCAGCTCGTGCGCGCAAACAGATTCGGCTGAAATCGAGCGGGGCGCTCGACAGTTCACCATCGGCGGGGGGAGAGCAGCATGTCGCAATACATCGGCGCGATCGACCAGGGTACCACCAGCACCCGCTTTATCGTGTTTGATCAGAGTGGAAGCATCGTCTCTTTGGCGCAGAAGGAACATCGGCAGATCTACCCGCAGCCCGGCTGGGTGGAACACGATCCGATGGAGATCATCGGCAATACTCATGAAGTGATCAGTGCAGCCCTGGCCAGCTCGGGTCTGCGCGCAGGCGATATCGCCGCGATTGGCATCACCAATCAGCGTGAAACCACGCTGCTGTGGGATAAGGCGACCGGCAAGCCGCTCTGCAATGCCTTGGTCTGGATGGATACGCGCACCGCACAGTTGGCGGCGAGCTTTAGCCGGGATGGCGGACAGGATCGCTTTCGCGCCGCAACCGGACTGCCGGTGACGACCTACTTCTCGAGCTTGAAGCTGCGTTGGATCCTCGACAATGTGCCCGGCGCTCTGCAGATGACGCAGTCCGGGCAGGCCCTGTTCGGAACCGTCGACAGCTGGCTCAGCTGGAATCTGACCGGTGGCGCCGCGGGCGGTGAACACATCATCGATGTGACCAACGCGAGCCGTACGCAGTTGATGAATCTCGCCACCTGCCAGTGGGATGAGGAGTTGCTCGGTGCGTTCGGTATTCCGCGCGCCTGTCTGCCGCGCATCGTCTCCTCCGCACAGGTCTACGGACAGATGGCTGGCGGACCTCTGCAGGGCGTCAAGATCGCCGGTATTCTCGGTGACCAGCAGGCCGCCCTGGTCGGGCAGACCTGCTTCGCTGCGGGCGAGGCGAAGAACACGTACGGCACGGGCTGCTTTTTGCTGTTGAACACCGGAACGGCACCGGTGCAATCCAAGGCGGGACTACTGACAACGCTCGCCTACCGCTTCGGCGATCAGGCGCCGCATTACGCGCTCGAGGGCGCGATCGCCATCACCGGCGCGCTGGTGCAGTGGTTGCGCGACAATATGAAGATGTTCGATGCGGCCCCGCAGATCGAGGCGCTAGCGAGCAGCGTCGAGGACAATGGCGATGTGTACATCGTACCGGCGTTCTCGGGACTGTACGCTCCGTATTGGCGAGATGATGCCCGGGGTGTGATCGCGGGTCTCACGCGCTATGCAACTCGTGCACACATTGCGCGTGCGGCGCTCGAATCGACCGCCTATCAGGTGCGTGATGTGGTCGAAGCGATGCAGTCCGACAGCGGCATTGCACTGTCGAGCCTGAAAACCGATGGCGGCATGGTCGCCAATGGGCTGCTGATGCAGTTCCAGGCGGACATCCTCAATGCGCCGGTCATACGGCCCAAGGTGTCGGAGACCACGGCGCTCGGTGCGGCCTATGCAGCAGGTCTTGCGGTGGGAGTCTGGCGCGGCACCGATGAGCTGCGTGCGAACTGGGCGGTCGATCGAACTTGGACGCCAAACATGAGCGAAACTCAGCGAGACCGCTATTACAAGAATTGGAAAAAGGCGGTGACGCGCTCGTTCGGCTGGGTCGATTGAGACAGATCGGGCCGTTTACTGTACTGACACACTAGATCGAACGAGAACGAGCAGGAGACCAGTCTCATGGCGGTCAAGATGGGGGTCAAGACGGGTTGGCGGGCGCGCAGCATCTGGAGCGAATGGCTCGCTGAGTTCTTCGGCACGTTCGTGCTGCTGGCATTCGGCGCCGGCGTGGTGGCGGTCGCCGTGGTCGGCCTGACGCAGTCGGGCCGGACCTCGGCCATCTTCGCCGGTGCGGGCGGATGGCTGCTGATCACCTGGGGATGGGCGATGGCGGTCACGATGGCCGTGTATGTCGCTGGCGGCGTGAGCGGCGCGCACCTGAATCCCGCGGTAACCTTCGCGTTTGCGGTCAAGGGAGATTTCCCCTGGGCCAAAGTGCTGCCGTACTGGTTGGCACAGGTGGCCGGTGCATTCGCCGGCGCCGCGCTCGTCTACGCCGATTATTACCCGGCAATCAACATGTGGAATGCCGGGCATCAGGTGCTCTCACGAGCTGCCGCGGGGGGCATGACGACCTTCAGCATCTTCGCCACGTTTCCCGCACGGTACTATGGGACGAGTCTGCTCGGCCCATTGTTCGACCAAGTCATCGGTACCTTCTTTTTGGTCCTGTTCGTGCAAGCCATCATCGACGCCAAGAACGTGGGTGTAAAAGCGAATCTCGGGCCGTTTATCGTCGGACTCGCGGTGGCAGCGATCGGCATGTCTTTTGGCACCGGTGCAGGTTACGCGATTAACCCGGCACGTGATTTCGGGCCTCGACTTTTCTGCTGGCTGATGGGTTGGGGCGCCAATGCATTTCCCGGACCGCATGGCTACTGGTGGGTACCGGTGATCGGCCCACTAGTCGGCGGTGCGCTGGCGGTGGTGGGCTACAAGCTGTTCATCGCTGAGACGCTCGCGGCAAAACTCGCTGCGGCGCCGGTGGACGGACCCGC
>DAHVTM010000041.1:0-4842 GCA_027324195.1 Gammaproteobacteria bacterium
GAGATCCGCGGCCGGCTGGTCTCCTTCAACCAGCTCGCGATCGTGATCGGCATTCTGCTCGTGTACTTCGTCAACTGGTTCATCCAGTCGCGCGGCACCCAGGCGTGGTATGACGCCACGGCGTGGCGGCTGATGTTCGCCTCGGAGGCGGTGCCGGCGCTGCTGTTCCTCGGGCTGCTGGCGTTCGTGCCGGACACCCCGCGCTGGTTCGTGATGCGCGGGCGCACCGAGGAGGCGCTCGCCGAGCTCACCCGCGTCAACGGCCCGGAGGCGGCCCGCAGCATTCTCGCCGACATCGAGCGCTCGCTGCAGGTGCGCAGCGAGCGGCTGCTCGCCTTTGGCGCCCCGGTGCTGCTGATCGGCATCCTGTTATCCGTGTTCCAGCAGCTGGTCGGCATCAACGCGGTGCTTTACTACGCGCCGCTGATGTTCCGCAACATGGGGGCTTCGACCAACTCGGCGTTCCTGCAGACCGTGGTGGTCGGGGCGGCGAACCTGCTGTTCACCTTCGTGGCGATTGCCACGGTCGACCGGCTCGGCCGCAAGCCGCTGCTGGTGATCGGCTCGCTGGCGATGGCCGCGGCGATGTTCCTGCTCGGCGGGCTGTTCGATGCGCGCGCGCTCGGGCTGTGGGCGCTGGTGGCGGTGGTGGCCTACATCGGCGGCTTCGCGCTCTCCTGGGGGCCGGTGGTGTGGGTGTTGCTCTCGGAGATGTTTCCCAACTCGATCAAGGGCAAGGCCATGGCGATCGCGGTGGCCGCGCAGTGGATCGCCAACCTGTTCGTGTCCTGGTCGTTCAAGGTGCTCGACGGCAACGGCTGGCTCAACCACCACTTCCATCACGGCTTCGCCTACTGGATCTACGGGGCGATGAGCGTACTGTCGGCGATGTTCGTCGTGCGCTTCGTGCCCGAGACCAAGGGCCGCACGCTCGAGTCGATTCAGGAACTGTGGGCGGCGCACCGGCGCGACGGCGCCGCGGCGCTCTCGGCCGGGGAGTAGCCGCGAGCGCCGCTCAGCGCCGCTCGCTCTGTCGGCGGCGGCGCAGCTCGATGCGCTCGACGCCGCTGTTGATCACCTTCAGCATGGTGGTGGCCGCACCGGCGGCATCGCTCGCCTCGATGGCATCGACCACCGCGGCGTGCGCGTTGACCGTGTATTGGTGATCGGCCGGGTCATCGACGGGCGAGCTGTGCATGAAGGCGGCGAGCAGCGCCGTCTCGATCACCCCGGCAACCGAGCGCATCATCGGGTTGCCGGTGGCATCGCCCACCACCAGATGAAAGTCGAGATCCGCCTCGGCGAAGCTCTGCCGGGTGTGGTCGCTGCGGCCCATCTCGCGCACGCACTCGCGCAGCTGGGCGAGGTGGGTGGGGGAGCGGCGCTCGGCGGCGAGCCCGGCGGCGGCCGGCTCGAGCGCGCGGCGCACCTCGACCAGGCAGTGCATGAACTGCTCATCGAAGCCGAGCCGCACCCGCCAGGCGAGCACGTCGGCATCGAAGTAGTTCCAGTACACCCGCTCGCGCACGCGTGTGCCGACCCGGGTCTTGGACACCACGAAGCCCTTGGCGGCGAGTGTCTTCATGACCTCGCGGATCACGGTGCGCGAGATCTGAAAGCGCTCGATGAGCTGCGGCTCGGCCGGCATGTTGCTGCCCGGCGGATACCGTCCCTGCAGCAGCTCCATGCCGAGCGTGGCGGCGATCTGATCGTGACTCGATTGGGCTCGCTCGGGGGCGAGACGGCTCAGGCGCGGCAGCGGACGCGGCATGAGGGGTCACGGCACGAGAGGGGCGTAGCGCTCAGCATGAGGATGCGTGACCCCCGTCACGCAGATATGCGTGGGTCGTCTCGCCTATAATACGGCCAGATCTTCAAGGCGGACAAGCAAGGCACGAGCATGAGCGAGCAGGTGCAGGTCACGAGTCGTGATGGGGTGTGCGAGCTGCGGCTCAATCGGCCCGAGAAGCGCAATGCGCTGACTCTGGCGATGTATCGCGAACTCGCCGCAGCGCTCGCCGAGGCCGATCGCGACCCGCAGGTGAGAGCCGTGCTGCTCTCGGGGGCCGGAGCGTGTTTCACGGCCGGCAATGACCTGAAGGATCTGCTCGCCGGACCGGCCTTCGACGCACCGGATCATCCCACGGTGCGCTTCGTGCATGCGTTGCCGGCCTTCCAAAAGCCGTTGCTTGCCGCGGTGCACGGACCGACGGTCGGAATCGGCGTGACGATGCTCCTGCACTGCGATCTGGTGCTCGCCGCCCGGCGCAGCACCCGCCTGACGATGCCGTTCGTGCAGCTTGGGCTCGTGCCCGAGGCGGCCAGCTCGCTGCTGCTGCCGCGGCGCGTCGGACCGCAGCGCGCCGCCGAGCTGCTGCTGCTCGGGGAGTCGCTCGATGCCCCGACGGCGCAGGCCTGGGGGCTGGTCAATCGCGTGGTCGACGATGAAGGGCTGATGGAGGAGGCCCGCACGGTGGCCGGCGCGCTCGCCGAGCGGCCGCCCGAGGCCGTGCGGCGCACCAAGCAGCTGCTGCGGCTCGATCCGGGTGGGCAGATCCGAGCGCGCATGGACGCGGAAGTGGCCGAGTTCACCGCCTGCCTTGCGGGGGAGGAGTTCGCGGCCGCGGCGCGCGCCTTCTTCGAGAAGCGCCGCCAGGGTCCCGGATGAGCGCGGACCGCGCGGCCGAGGCCCGCAGCTATCGCAGCGCGCTCAGCGCCTTTGCGACCGGCGTGACGATCGTGACGACGCGCGATGAGCTCGGCCGGGATGTCGGGCTGACCGCCAACAGCTTCAACTCCGTCTCGCTCAACCCGCCGATGGTGCTGTGGAGCCTGGCGAAGACCTCCGCGAGCCTGCCGGCATTCATGGCGGCGACGCACTTCGCGGTGCACATCCTCGCCGCCGACCAGGAGGAGCTCTCGCTGCGCTTCTCCTCGCGCGGGGTGGAGAAGTTCTCAGGCCTCGCCCTCGAGCGCGGCAGTGAGCAACTGCCACTGCTCACGGGCTGCTCGGCGCGCTTCCAGTGCCGCACCACCTTTCGCTACGAGGGCGGAGATCACATGATCTTCGTCGGTACGGTCGAGCAGTTCGAGCACAGCGCGCGCGCGCCCCTGGTGTATCACGGCGGCGGCTATGCGCTCGCGGTGCGCAAGCCCGCCCCGCCAGAGGAGGCGGCCGAGCCCGGCAGCAGCTTCAGTCAGGACTTTCTCATCTACCTGCTCGCGCGAGCGCACTTCCAGCTGCTGCACCTGCTGCGGGCGGATCTCGAGCGCCACGGTCTGAACGAGGAGCAGTGGTTCGTGCTCAGCGTGCTCGCAGTGTCGGACGATCGCGCCGTGGCCGAACTCGACGGAGTGCTGTGGGTCACCGGCAAGCGCGCAACCTACGAGCTGTTGGCGAGCCTGACCGCCGCCGGCTATGCCAATCTGCACGGCGGTTACGATCCGCACGCGCGCGTCACCCTCACCGAGCGGGGGCGCACGGCGGTCATCGCACTCGTGGCTGCGGCCAAGGCCGCCGAGGAGCAGGCCGAGCGCAGCCTCGGGTCGGCCGAGACCCACGTGCTCAAGCGCGCGCTGCGCGCCATCATCTGCGAGACCGATCCCGGGGCACCGACGCTGCTCGCGCCGCTGCATCCGGAGTGAGCGAGTGCAGCCCATGACGAGTGCCTCCCCTTCCTTTCAAAGTCGGCTCGCCGAGCTGCAGCGCATCGGCCGTGAGATCGCCGCGCCGCATGCCGCGGATGTCGATGTACGCAGCCGCTTTCCGGCCGAGACTCTGGCGGCGCTGCGCGCAGCCCGCCTGTTGAGCGCGCCGGTGCCGCGCGAGCTCGGCGGGGACGGCTTCGGGGTGCGCGAGCTGGCCGAGCTGTGCGCCACGCTCGCTCGTGCGTGCGGCTCGAGCGCCATGGTGCTGGCCATGCACTACGTGCAGGTCGCCTCGCTGGTGCGCCACGGCGGCGAGCAACCCTTTTTTCGCGACTATCTGGCCGAGCTGGTCGTGCAGCAGTGGCTGATCGGCTCGATGACCTCCGAGAACGGCACGTTCGGGGAGATGCGCGCGAGCCTGTGTGCGGTCGAGCGCGAGGCGGGCCGCTTCACGCTGAACAAGGATGCGACCACCGGCTCCTACTGCGCCGAGGCCGATGCCATCCTCGTGACCGCGCGGCGCACGGCGCAGGCGCCCGAGACCGATCAGGTGCTCGTGCTGGTGCGTCGTGGGGAGTACCGGCTGCAGGCCACCGGGGGTTGGGATGCGCTCGGCATGCGCGGTACCTGCAGTCCGGGCTTTCTGCTCGAGTCCGCCGGCGCCGAGGCGCAGATCCTGCCCTGTCCGTTCGCCGATATCGCCGCGCAGAGCATGGTGCCGTACTCGCACGTGCTGTGGGCGGGCTTGTGGTGGGGGATTGCGGCCGATGCGCTCGCCCGGGCCGGACGGTTGGTGCGCGAGCTCGCCAAGCGCAGACCCGGACACCTGCCGGGCAATGCGGTCGGGCTCGCCGAGGCCGCCGCACAGTCCCAGGCGCTGCGTCACCACTGGATGAGCCTCGCCGGTGAGCTCGATGCGCTCGAGGCGCCCGGGGGCGCCGGCCGCGCCGACCTCGGCTCGATCGGCTGGGCGCTGAAGCTCAACCACCTGAAGATCGCCGCATCCGAGGCCGCCCCGCGCATCGTGCATCAGGCGCTGCAGGTCACCGGCATACTCGGCTACAAGAACGACACCGCGTACAGCGTGGGTCGTCACTATCGCGACGTGCTGTCCGCTTCACTGATGATCTCCAACGGGCGCATTCTGGCGAAGAACGCCTCGATGCTGCTCGTTTATCAGGACGGCTGATCGGC
>DAHVTM010000120.1:0-14303 GCA_027324195.1 Gammaproteobacteria bacterium
TTGATAGCCATATTGCCCGACGATGTTTCCATGATCGTTGATGCCGAACGCGCTCGGTGCAAATCCCCCGGGTATGGAAATCGTCTGCGCCGCGCCTGCGCTGGGCAGGAAGAACGCGGTCCCGTTTCCCGGATCGACTCCCACCACATCGCCGGCGCTATTGAGTCCCAGTGCCATGGCGGAGGAATCGAGATTCAGCGCCGTTGCCGTTCCATCCGGATTGCGGATGGAATTCACGAGATTCACGCCATCGGCGGTACCGAACCCGACCACCGCACCGTTGTTGGCGATGCCATTGAGGGTGGTTCCAGCCCCCGCAATCGCTCCGCTGCCCGGAAGGTCGAAGTTCGTGAATGCGTATCCATCTGCGATGAGCGGGCCGGCGAAGCAGGGTGTCGACGCGAGGACGCCTGCACCGAGAATCGCAGCACCAATGAGCACGCGCGGCGTGCAAGACGCTCTCTTGAACATCCCAGGCTTCATGTCGTTGAACCTTGCGCAGCACGGTGGAGAGCCTGACCTAAGCAATAAGGATGCCAACGAGCATAGATTTGGTCATTCAAGGACTTGCAATCATTCGAGGTCAGCGTCTGTAAAGAAATCTGACATCGAATCCGGCCGCCACAGCGCCACCTGGCTCGCTCGGTCACTCATGCCCTTGGCGACGGCGAAGTGCCAGGGCATGTCGCAGCGCACGCAGAGGTGCGGAGCGCTGGCAATGGAAAGCTAGAGGTTTATGAGTTCAAGAAAAAGAGTACTCAGAGTGATCTAAGCTCGCGTTTTTTGAACCGGCGAGTCTTGGCAAAGGTTCGAGAAGGCGATATTTTGAGCACCATGAGTGATCAAAAATCTGGAAAAATAAACCGTCTGCTCGCTGAACTCAGTGATACGCGCTTGATCTCCAGTCGCTGGCTGAGGGTGCACGGCTATTCCAATAGCCTCGTCGCGCGCTATGTGGGCAGCGGCTGGCTCGTGTCGCCGTCTCGTGGCGTGTACATGCGCCAGGGCGGGCGCCTGCAGTGGAGTGGGGTGGTGCGCAGCCTGCAGACCGGGGAGGGGGTGCCGCTCCATGTGGGGGGACGCTTCGCGCTGATCTTGCAGGGACACGAGCATTTCCTGCGCTTAGGCGACCCCGGGACCATCACGCTCTACGGGCCGAAGCGCCCGCCGGGCTGGGTGAGCAAGTTACCGTTGCAGGAGCGCTTTGCGTTCCTGGGCAAGGGGCCATTCGATCTGCCTATCGTGCCGTTCACGGCCGAGGTATTTGAGTCCGAGTTATCTGGGCACGGGCTGACGCGGCATTCAGCCGGCCCCGGCACCGATGCGCTGGTGTGTTCGACCCCGGAGCGGGCCATGTTGGAACTGTGCGATGGCGTGTCGGACGCCGCGCGGGTCTATGAGGCCGACGCGCTGATGCAGGCCATGACCACATTGCGCCCGCGGCGCGTCGGCCTGCTGCTGCGCCACTGCCGCAGCATCAAGGCGAAGCGGCTGTTCCTGGCGCTTGCCGATCGCCATCGGCATGCGTGGCTGACGCATGTTCCGCTCGAGGGCGTCGATCTGGGCCGGGGTAAGCGCGCGCTGGTTCATGGCGGTCGCCTGCATCCGACCTACCAGATCACCTTGCCAGGAGACCTCGATGAGCACTTGGCTTGATCGTTGGGATCGACGCTACGTCGACCGGGTGCGGCTGCTGGTCGAGATCCTGCCGGTGCTCGCCTCGGAGCCATGCTTCGCGCTCAAGGGCGGCACGGCCATCAATCTGTTCGAGCACGATCTGCCGCGTCTGTCCGTGGACATCGATTTGGCGTGGCTGCCGGTGCACGAATATGCCGAGGATGCGAGGCTGATTGCTGAATCCCTTGGGCGATTGGCAGATGTGTTGAGCGCCCGTCCGATGCAACTGAGGGTCCAGACCTCGGCAGGCGAGGGCGCAGGAGCGGTCACTCGGCTGGTCGCCAGCCGCGGCCGCGCGCGTGCAGATCGAGACGACGCCGGCGATGCGCGGCGCCGTGCATCCGGTGCGTCGCATGATCGTGCGCCCCAAGGTAGAGGAGGCATTCGGCTTCGCCGAGGTACAGGTGCTGGACTTCGCAGACCTGTATGCCGGCAAACTCGCGGCGGCGTTGTCGCGGCAGCATCCGCGTGATCTCTTTGATGTGGGTCTGCTGCTGCAGGACGAGCGGGCGGACGAAGCACTCTGGCGCACATTTCTTGTGTACCTGACGTGCAGCCCCAAACCCGCCTGGGAGATGTTGGTGCCCCGGGTGCCAGCGGATTTCGAGGCCACCTTCGAGGCACATTGAAGCGAGCACGGACGTTCGCGACCCCGTCGGTTTAACAGGCTGTTGAAATTCTATTTTCCCAAGGTCGATTCGATCAAAACTTGAGCAATCACGGACCATGAATCAGATAGTTACGACGTACTCAGTGAGAAATTGCACCTCGCAAAATAGTTTTTCACCAGCCTGTTAAGTCATTTGCGCAGCGTCCTGACATGACGTCGGTGATGACGTCGTGTCAGGACGCGTAGCAGGGCGTCCGACGGCTGTTGGAAGTTGTGTCCCGCCCGTTGACTTTTTGCGCTGAAAGGCAGTCAATGCGCGCATGGCCGAGCCGACAACCCGCGAGCGAGCCTACCGCCTGCGCTGCTACCCGAGCGCACGGCAGCGGCGTGTGCTCGGCCGACTCTTCGGCGCCTCGCGCTTCGTGTGGAACTGGGCCTTGGCACGACGCACGAGTGCCTATCAAGCCGATCAGACGCGCCTGAACTGGGTATCTCTGTCGAGAGAGTTCACGGCATTGCGTCAGGCGCCGGAGACGCACTGGCTCAGTGAGCTTCCTCGAGAGCCGTTCAATCAGGTGCTGCGCGATCAGGAGCGGGCGTTCCAGAACTTCTTTGCCCTCCGGGCCCGCTATCCGCGGTATCGGCGCCGAGGGGGAGCTGAGCGCGTGCGCTTCACCCTCGATCAGCGCCGGGCGCAGGTCGAGCGGGAAGCCACCCCCCGGTGGGCCTTTGTGGATCTGCCGGGCTTGGGACGCGTGAAGCTGCGCCGCACCGAGGGCTTACAGGGCCGGCTGCGCTCCGTGACGGTCTGCCGGGATGGGGCTGGCCGGTACTTCGCCTCGATCTGTGCCGATCAGGCGCCTGAAGTCGCATGGCCTCAGCCTCGTACCGAGGTGATCGGGATTGACCTCGGGCTGCGGGATCTGGCGGTGGTGAGCGATGGGACGGCGGTGCGCACCCTGCGCGCACCGAAGGCGTTGCAGCTGAAGCTCACCCGGCTGCGCCGCTACCAGCGGCGCCAGAGCCGCCAAGTGGCCGCGCAGATGCGCGCCCAGGGACTCGATCCGAGGAAGCCCTGTCCGAAGGGGGTACGGCTGGAGATGTCCCGCAGGCGAGCCCGGACCCGCGCGCGCATCGCGCGGCTGCACAGGCGGATCGGAGATCTGAGGCGGGATGCGCTGCATCGGGTGAGTACGGCCCTGGTCGCCGAGGCCAAGATCCTGGTGCTCGAAGATCTGAACGTGAAGGCCCTGGCACGGGGCGGACACCGCAGAGGCTTTCGCAGAGCAATGGGTGATGTGGCCCTCGGGGAGCTGCGTCGGCAGATCCGCTACAAGGCCGAGTGGGCCGGACGGCAGGTGATCGAGATCGATCGATTCTTTCCGAGCAGCAAGCGCTGCTTCGAGTGCGGAACGGTGCGTGCCACACTGGGCTGCGCAAAACGCTGGGCGTGTCCTGCCTGTGGGGTCTCCCATGACCGCGATGAGAACGCGGCGAAGAACATCCGAGCCGAGGGGTTGCGGCAACTCGCTGCAGCCTGCTCGGTTCCTACCGGCAAGGGGCCGGGAAGTGACGCACGGGGAGTGGCCTGCGCGGCGGAGCGCACACGGCGGGTGACCGTCGAGTGCGCTCAGCGCCGCCCCACGCAGAACCGTGAACCCGCTCAACGGCCCGCAAGGGCCAAGAGCGCTTAAGGGCTGTCAGGAACAGCCCGATGAGCGGTCAGGGCGGGACTCTGAACCCAGAATTATCTCTCCGACGGCGCACCCGGGGCGCGGGGGGTGACCTACGTACCCCCGCCGGCGCAGATGATTTCCTCGATGATCGAGAGCATCGGCCGGCTCGCGAGCGGCGCGCTGTGCCCCGAGCTCGACCCCCTGGTGCGCGCCGCCCTGGTGTCCTTCGGGTTCGTCTTCGTGCATCCCTTCAACAACGGCAACGGACGGCTGTCACGATTCCTGGCGCATTACGCACTGTGCCAGTCGGGCGCGCTGCCGGACGGACTGATCCTGCCGCTCTCGACGGCCATGAAGCGCAATGAGCAAGATTATCTGAAGGCGCTTAAGTCGTTCTCGCAGCCCGCGCGGGGCCTGTGGCGCGTCCAGTGGATCGATGGTCAGGACTTCACATTCGAGTTCCAAGGCGATCCGGCGATCTATCGCTATTGGGACGCGACCGAATGCGTCACGTTTCTCGCGCGCATGGCCCTGGATGCGCTGCGCACGGATCTCTCGGCCGAGGTCCAATTTCTGGCCTGTTATGACGAGGTGATACGCAAGGTCAACGAGCAGCTCGATGTGCCCGGCAGTACGCTCTCGAAACTGATCGTGATGGCGTACCAGAATGGAGGAAGACTGTCGCAAAACCGCCGCAGGCAGTTTGAGGACCGCGTGGGGCGGGAGGCGCTGGATTACATCGAGGTGCAGGTGCTCGAGGCATTGCAGCGCGCCTCCAGCGCCTGACCGGCCCGTTCCTGAGCCCATCGACCCCTGCCGCCGTGCCGTAAGGCCCGGCTCATGCTCTGCGAGCGGCTGTGCGGGCGGCAACGCGGCGCTGCGGGCTGAATCGCGGGTCCCTGCGTGTGCCGCCCACTCTCACCCTTGCCGCTCATGCCGCCGCACCCTGATAATGACGGCGACCGAATTGTGCTGCGATCACACTCGAGGGGGGATGCAACGCAATCGTTTCGTGCCGTCGAGAACGTCGCGATCCGCGCCCTGTCCGCAGGGGTACGCACGGCCGCTGATCTGACGAGTCCTCCCGCGCGGCTGGGCCATCGGCTTGCAACGCGGCGCAACAAGTGGCCTTGCGATGGGCACCTCCGGAACAACGATTCACGGCGAATCTCCGTCTCACGCGCCATGGGCACCGTGAGCGGGAGCGCCATCACGTAAGGCGATCATGGCCGACCTCTCACCGACTCTGTCTCGCAAGATCCGCTCGAGCGTCGAGGCCGCCACCTATCCGTGGCCCCGCCCGCTCGTGTTCACGAACGGGGTGTTCGACGTGCTCCATCGGGGTCACGTGACCTACTTGGCCGCGGCCCGCGAGCTCGGCGCCGCGCTGCTGGTTGCGGTCAACAGCGATGTGTCCGCCCGCCTGCAGGGCAAGGGACCCGATCGGCCATTGAACCGCGAATCCGACCGGCTGATCGTGCTCGCTGCGCTCGAGAGCGTTTCCTTCGTGACGCTGTTCGATGAGAAGACCCCCTGCGAGCTGCTCGCACGCTGTCGCCCTGACCTCTACGTCAAGGGCGGCGACTATGACATGGAGACCCTCGAGGAAACCCGTCTGATGCGCTCCTGGGGCGGCCGCTCGCTCGCGATCCCGTTCGTCACGGGCTATTCGACCACCGCGCTCGTCGAGCGCATTCGTGGTGCATGAATCACCGTGCCGCGTTCATCGACCGGGATGGCGTGCTCAATGTCGAGCACGGCTTCGTGCACCGGATCGAGGAGTTCGTGTTGTTGCCTGGCGTGGTGTCGGCGCTGCGCGCGCTCGAGGTGGCCGGCTACCGCCGGGTGGTAATCACCAATCAGTCCGGCATTGCCCGCGGACTGTACACGGAGGCGGACTATCAGCGGCTGACCGATCAGTACCGCGAGCGTCTGGAGAGCGCCGGCGTGACGCTCGATGCCATCGAGTACTGTCCGCACCTGCCCGATGCCCCGCTGGCACAGTACCGGCGGGTGTGCGAGTGCCGCAAGCCGGCGCCCGGGATGCTGCTGAAGGCGATCGACGCTCTCGAGATTGATGCGGCAGGCTCCTTCCTGGTCGGCGACCGACTCACCGACCTGCAGGCTGGGCGTGCTGCGGGCATTGGCCGCTGCTACCTGGTGCGCACGGGCTATGCGCTGAGTGCGGAGGCCATTGACGCTGCCGACGGCGTGTATGCCGATCTGCTCTCCTGCGTAACGGACGTGCTGGCATAGAAAGCGCGGCCCGTGCCGGCTGAGGACTGGCGCATGACGCGAGCAAGCACATCATGGCAAGCTTCGCGCACAAAACCCGGGCACAGGAGCTGGAGACTTTGAAAGGTATCGTTCTCGCCGGAGGCGCCGGCACCCGTCTGCACCCCGTCACCTTGAGCGTGAGCAAGCAGCTCCTGCCGGTGTACGACAAGCCCATGGTGTACTACCCGATCTCGACGCTGATGCTCGCCGGGATCCGGGACATTCTCCTCATTTCAACCCCCGCGGACCTGCCGCTCTTTCAGCGCCTGCTCGGCGATGGATCGCAGTGGGGCGTGTCGTTCTCCTATGCCGAGCAGCCGCGGCCCGAGGGTCTGGCGCAGGCGTTTCTGATTGGCCGCCCGTTCATCGGCGGTGAGCCGGTCGCGCTGGTGCTGGGCGACAATATTTTCTATGGCCACGGTCTCTCCGGGCAGCTCAAACAGGCCGCCGGACGGGATCGCGGCGCGACCGTCTTTGCTTACCGGGTGCGCGACCCGGAGCGTTACGGCGTGGTGAGTTTCGATGCCGCGGGGCGCGCGATCACCCTCGAGGAGAAACCTGCCCGGCCGAAGTCGAACTACGCTGTGACCGGGCTGTATTTCTACGATCGACAGGTCGCCGATTTCGCCGCGAGCCTCAAGCCCTCGGCACGCGGTGAGCTTGAGATCACCGATTTGAACCGGCTGTACCTCGAACGCGGTGCGCTCACCGTGGAGCAGTTCGGGCGCGGCGTGGCTTGGCTCGACAGCGGTACGCATGAGTCGATCATCCAGGCCTCGATGTTCATTGAAGCAATCGAGACTCGCCAGGGCTTGAAAGCCGGCTGTCCGGAGGAGATTGCGTATCACAGCGGATTCATCGATGCGGCGCAGCTGGAGCGGCTGGCACAGCCGCTCGCCAAGAGCGGCTATGGGACGTACCTGCTCGATGTATTGAGAGGACCGCGCTGATGCAATTCGAGCCGACGGCGATTCCCGAGGTGGTGCTGATCCGGCCGAAAGTCTTCGGCGATGAGCGCGGCTTCTTCATGGAATCCTGGGAGCAGCGCAAGTTCGCGGCGGCGGGATTGGATCTCAACTTCGTGCAGGACAACCACAGCCATTCGGGTCGGCACATCCTGCGAGGTCTGCACTATCAGATCAAGCAGCCCCAGGGCAAACTGGTGCGTGTCGTGAGCGGAAGGGTGTTCGACGTCGCCGTCGACATCCGCCGCAGTTCAGCCACCTTCGGTCGCTGGGTCAGCGTCGAGTTGTCGGCCGAGAACCATCACATGCTCTGGGTGCCCCCGGGCTTCGCGCACGGCTATATGGTGCTCAGCGACTCCGCGGATTTCCTTTACAAGGTCACCGACTTCTGGGCCCCGGAGCACGAGCGCGCGATTCGCTGGGATGACCCCGAGATCGGCGTGCGCTGGCCGCTGCCCGCCGGAGTGCAGCCGGTCCTCTCCGGCAAGGACGCCTCAGCTCCGGCATTGAGTGCGGCCGAGGTCTATCCGTGAAAGTGCTGGTCACCGGCGCCGGCGGCCAGGTCGGCCGCCTGTTGCGTGCGACCTGCCCCGAGGGCATCGAACTCACGGCCTGCACGCGTGCCGAGCTCGACATCGGCGATGCGCAGGCGGTTCGCCGCACGTTCGAGCGCGTGCAGCCCGCAGCCGTCATCAACGCAGCGGCGTATACGGCGGTCGACAAGGCAGAGTCCGAGCCGGAGCTGGCGCGCCGCATCAACGGCCTCGGTCCTGCACACCTGGCTGCCGGTGCCGCGGACTGCGGGGCCCGATTGGTGCAGATTTCGACGGACTTCGTCTTCGACGGAACGGCAGCGTCGCCCTATCGTCCCGAGGCGGACCCCAATCCACTTGGCGTCTACGGCGCAAGTAAGTTGGAGGGTGAACTTGCGGTGCTCGAGGCGCTTCCCGAACACTCGGTCATCGTGCGCACCGCGTGGGTGTATGCCGCGGAGGGTAAGAACTTCCTCAACACCATGCTGCGCCTGATGCGCGAGCGCGGCGCGGTGCGTGTGGTCGCCGACCAGGTCGGAACCCCCACCGCTGCGAGGCCGCTCGCCGAGGGGTTGTGGCAGATCGTGGCCCGGCCGCAGATCCGCGGGGTGCATCACTGGACCGACGCGGGCGTGGCCAGCTGGTATGACTTCGCCGTGGCGATTGCGGATGAAGGTGCGGCCCAGGGGTTATTGCCATCCGGTGTCACGGTCACGCCAATCGCAACCGAAGAGTACCCGACGCCCGCGCGCCGCCCGGCCTACAGCGTGCTCGACAAGCGTTCACTCGCGGCCCTCGGGTTTCATCCTGCGCACTGGCGGCACCGCCTGCGCGACACCCTGAAAGACATCGCTCATGGCTAGACTTCTCGTCACCGGCGGCGCCGGATTCATCGGCGCGAATTTCGTCCACCACTGGCTCAAGGCGCATCCCGGGGACCGGGTGGTGGTGCTCGATGCGCTGACCTATGCCGGGAATCTCGCCAATCTCGAGTCGGTCAAAGACCGCGCCGAGCTGCGGTTCGTGCGCGGTGATATCCGCGATACAGCGCTCGTCGAGCAACTCCTGCGCGAGGAGCAGCTCGATACGATCGTGCACTTCGCAGCCGAGTCCCATGTCGATCGTTCCATTCACGGGCCCGACGCGTTCATCGAGACCAACGTGCAGGGCACGCATTCGGTGCTGAAGGCCGCGCGCACCGTGTGGCTCACCGAGCGCTCGGTCGGCGAGCACCGCTTTCACCACGTCTCCACTGACGAGGTGTACGGCTCGCTCGGCCCTCACGATCCGGCCTTCACGGAGGAGACGCGCTATGCGCCAAACTCCCCGTATTCAGCGAGCAAGGCTGCCTCGGATCACCTGGTGCGGGCTTACCATCACACCTATGGCCTCGCCACCACGATCAGCAACTGTTCGAACAATTACGGGCCCTTTCATTTCCCGGAAAAACTGATCCCGCTCATGATCGTGAATCTCCTTCACGGGCGGGCGCTACCGATCTACGGAGACGGTCGCAATGTGCGCGATTGGCTGCACGTGTCGGACCACTGTCGCGGCATCGAGCGGGTGCTTAAGCGGGGCACGCCGGGAGAGGTCTACAACATCGGCGGCGGGGCAGAGAGCGAGAACTTGACGTTGGTCGAGACGCTCTGCGCCGTGGCGGATGCGGCGTTCCAGCAGCGGCCGGGACTCGCCGAAGCGTTCGGATCTTCGCCTGCGGCGCGGGGCGAGAAATGCGCGAGCCTGATCCAGTTCGTCAAGGATCGGCCGGGCCACGACCGCCGCTATGCGATCGACTGCAGCAAGGCTGAGCGGGAGCTCGGCTACAGAGCCGAAGTGACGCTCGAGCGGGGTCTTCAGGACACCTTCGCCTGGTACCTGGATCATCAGTGGTGGTGGCGCGGGGTGATGGATGGCAGCTACCAGCGCTGGATCGAAACGCACTACCGATAGGGCGTACTCCCCCTGCTGCCGTTCATGCAGCCGCTCGCCAGGCGCGCCTGGGGCCTCATGCGGGCATGATAGTATTTGACTCATGGGACCGCGGATCCTCGATGAGCACCATCCGGTCTTCTGCACACTGCGTGAGCTTCAGCCGCAGTTGCAGGCCGCAGGTGTTGCGCACGTATCGGTATTCGGTTCGGTGGCGCGCGGCGAGGATACGGCGAATTCCGATGTGGATCTGGCGCTCGACTTGCTCCCTGGTGCCGCGCCCGATGGGTTCCAATTCGTCCTTTTTATCGAGAATCTGCAACAGATGCTCGCCGTGGCGCTACGCCGCAGTGTGGACGTGGTGATATTACCTGTCCGGCGCCGGGAGATCCGGCAAGCGATCAGCCGCGACGCCATTGCCGTGTTCTGAACGTGACGAGTTCAAAGCCTGCGGTACGCTACCGGGACATGCGGCGCAATATTGCCAAAATCAGGGAATATCTCGCGTCAGGTGGTGGGCTCGAGAGCGTGTTGGCGCACCAAGGTGTCGTCTACGACGCGGTCCGGATGTGCTTGCTTGAAATTTCCGAGGCGGCGATCAAGCGGGGTGCCTTGGCCGAGATGCACGAGCCGGAGATTCCGTGGAACGCCATTCGCGGATTCGGCAATCATCTGCGCCATGCGTACGAGGAGATGGATCTCAGGGCGGTCGAGCGGGCTGTCGCCGATGTGGACGGGCTCGAGCAAGACACTCAGCCGCGCTCTTGAGCGCCGACTGAGGCGTAGACCCTGGCAAGGCCCGCCGTGAATGACCACCCCGAGTGTGTCGTGATCGGCGCAGGCGTCGTGGGGCTCGCCGTCGCCCGTGCACTCTCGCAGTCCGGTCATGACGTCCTGGTGCTCGAAGCCGAAGGGTCAATCGGCACCGGTATCAGCGCCCGCAGCAGCGAGGTCATCCATGCCGGAATCTACTATCCCCAAGGCTCACTGAAGGGACGATGGTGTGTCGAGGGCCGGCGGGCGCTCTACGCGTATTGTGCCGAGCGAGGGATCGGCCATCGGCAGTGCGGAAAGCTCATTCTGGCCACGGATCCGAATCAACTGCCACAGCTGGACGCGATGGAATCGTCCGCTCGGGCCAACGGCGTGCAGGACCTGCGCCGGCTCGATGCCTCCGAGGTCGCAGATCTCGAACCGGCTGTGCGCTGCACCGCGGCCTTGTACTCACCCTCCACCGGCATCGTCGACAGTCACGGCCTGATGCTGTCGTTGCAGGGCGACATCGAGCGGGCAGGCGGTATCGTCGTCTGCCGCGCGAACGTGCTCAGTGGGCAGTGGCGTGACGGCGTCTGGCAGCTGCGCATCGACATCGGCGCGCATGAGGAAGCGCTCGCGGCATCTCACGTCATCAATTGTGCCGGACTCGGTGCGCAGGCGGTTGCGCGCGGGCTGGGGGTCCCCGAAGCTCGCGTTCCGTCGCTGCGTTACGCGAAAGGGAGCTATTTCAGCTTGAGCGGTCCTCACCCCTTTTCACACCTGATCTACCCCGTCCCGCAGCGGGGCGGGCTCGGCGTGCACCTCACCCTTGATTTGGACGGCCGCGCGCGCTTCGGTCCGGACGTCGAGTGGGTGAGTGGTGTGGATTTCCAGGTCGACCCCGCGAGAGCGGCTGGCTTCTATGAGGCCATTCGGCACTACTGGCCGGGGCTACAGGACGGCGCACTGCAACCGGCGTTTGCTGGCATCCGACCGAAGGTCGTCGGCCCGGGTGCCGACGGCGCGGACTTCTGCCTTCAGGGTCCCGCCGAACACGCTCTTCCCGGCCTGATCGCGCTCTACGGCATCGAGTCGCCGGGACTCACCGCTGCGCTGGCCATTGCACGAGCGGTTGTCGAGCGCTTGCACTGGCCGCACTAGCGCGGCGTACACGGCTGCACGGCCCACCTGCGGGTCGGTGAGGTCGGGGTGCTCGGGCGATTCGGTTCCCCGTGCACCTCATCCCCAGCTACAATCGACAAATAAGCATGGCGGGACCGGGAGTTCTGCTTCCCGGGTATCCGGCGGACAACCGGGGGGCCGGCCGTGCGTTGTTCGGCACTGGCGAAAAAGGGTATTTGATGCGCTTGCTGCGACGTCTTGGACCGCTGGCCGGTTCACTGCTTCTCCTTCTGGGCTCTGCGTTTTCCACCGTATCGTTTGCACAGTCAGCGCTGAATTCAGCGACCGGACTGGCGCTGCTGCACAGTCTCTCATCGTCCCAGCAGCAGGCGATCATGAGCCGGATCGGCGGAGGCGGCGTATACGGCAGCGCGCTGCAACCTTCCGATTTGATGACCCAGAGCGAACTGCAGCAACTCGAGCAGCAGCAGGCGGTCCAGTCGAAGCGTCAGGCGCTGACGAAACTGTCGGTGATTCCGCAATTGAAGGGGGGCGACTGGGTCATCGTACAGATCGGCGTGAAATTGCCGCTGGCACCGACATCCATCCCCCCGCAGTTGCAGGCCACCTCCGCTGGGGGTGGGAGCGCGGCTCAGGCGATGTCGCTGAGCGCTCTGCAGAACGGCGCGTCCGGCTCAAGCGCACAGAATATTCCCATCGCGGACATCCCAGCGACAACCAATGGACTGCCGCAGGCGGAGGTCCAAGAGATACCGACTGCACTCTTGAACTTGAGCGCGGCGGAGCAGGCGCAGGTCAACGTCATGATGCGCTCGATCCGCGATCACAATCCCTACCAGCTCACGCGCAATGGAATGCTGGATTTGCCTGGGCTCGCGCCGATCGACCTGCTGGGTCTGACGCCTGCGGATGCAACCCTGCGCCTCTCGGTCGTGCCGGCCCTCCAGAACCTGCAGGTCCGGATCACCTTTCTCCCCCTGAAACGCACGGGTGAGCAGGCGCTGCAGCCCTTCGGCTACGACATCTTCCAGCAGGAAGCGTCCACTTTTTCGACACTCAACCCGCTCTCGAGCGTCCCGGTGCCGTCGAACTACCAGGTCGGCCCAGGAGATACGATCGATGTACAGCTCTACGGAAATCAGAACCAGAGCTACCAACTGACGGTTGCCCGCAACGGACAAATCAATTTCCCGCAGCTCGGACCCATCACGGTGGGCGGGCAACTGTTCAGCACCGTACAGTCGCAAATCGAGTCCCGTGTCGCCCACCAGATGATTGGTGTGCATGCCAGCGTCACCATGGCTCAGACGCGAGCCATTCAGGTGTTCGTGATGGGGGATGCATTCCGGCCCGGGGTCTACACGGTCAGCGGACTCGCGACCATGACCTCGGCGCTGTACGCGGCGGGCGGCATCAGCAAGACCGGCTCGTTGCGCCGCGTGCAGCTGATCCGCGACGGCCAGGTCATCGACACGCTGGACCTGTACAACCTGCTGATTCACGGCAGCACCCGTCATGACGCCAAGCTGCTGCAGGGCGACGTCGTCTTCGTTCCGCCCGTGGGGCGGACGGTTGCCATTGACGGCGAGGTGCAGCGGCCTGCGGTCTATGAAGTCAGGAACGAAACGCGGCCGGCGCAGATCGTGGCCCTCGCCGGAGGGCTTAAGCCGAACGCCGACCTGGCCTCGGCCACCATCACGCGCATCCTGCCTAACGGGGAGCGGGTGGTGCTACCGCTGAAGCTCGGACCGGGTGGTGCTGTAGAGGGCTTACGAAACGGCGACTACATCCACGTTCCGCGATTGAAGCCATCCTTGGACGCGGCGGTGTCGCTGCAGGGCAACGTCTATGACCCCGGCATCTACGCGTATCAACCCGGGATGCGCCTGACCAACGTTCTGCGCTCCGTGTCCGAATTGAAGCCGGGCTCGGATCTGCATTACG
The DNA here is from genome assembly GCA_027324195.1 of Gammaproteobacteria bacterium. GTDB lineage: Bacteria > Pseudomonadota > Gammaproteobacteria > Steroidobacterales > Steroidobacteraceae > 13-2-20CM-66-19. Next base: position 13,514 of record DAHVTM010000120.1, read on the forward strand.
TCCTCATTCGACGCAAGTTGCCGCCGGACCTGCACGTTGAAGTACTATCGGCAAACCTCGCGCAGGCGTTGGCGCATCCCCACTCGGCTGCCAATATCCGGTTGATGCCGCGCGACCAGATCACAGTCTTCAACCTGACCTCAAGTCGTGCGCAGATCATCGGCCCGATCCTCAACGCCCTGCAGGCGGAGTCGACGGCCGAGCATCCCGAGCAGTCGGTGGCCGTTCATGGCCAAGTCAACGTTCCGGGTCGGTATCCGCTCGAACCCGGAATGCGCATCGCGGGACTCATTCGCGCTGGAGGGGGCCTCGCTAACGATGCGTATACGGGGAACGCAGAACTGACGCGCTACGCGGTCGACGCTAAGGGCGTCCGCCGTACCCACATCTACCGCATCAACCTCGCGCAGGCCCTCGCCGGGAATCCTCGCGACGATTTGATGCTCAAGCCCTTCGACGTGCTCACCATCGAGAGGGTCTCGCAGTGGGGCAATCAGGCGAAGATCACGCTTCGCGGGCAGGTGCGGTTCCCCGGGACGTACACGATCCGACCGGGTGAAACGCTGAAGTCGGTGATCGAGCGGGCGGGGGGGCTCACGCCCTGGGCATTCCCGCAGGGCGCAGTGTTTACTCGCGTGAATCTGCAGCGGCGAGAGCAACATGAGATGAATCTGCTCGCTCAGCGGATGAGAGTCGAGCTCGGCGTGCTGGCACTTCGCGCCAGCGTGACAGCCACAGGAGGTGCGCCAGGTGCGGCGGCGAACACAATGATCGTTGGGAAATCCCTTCT
>DAHVTM010000045.1:0-49205 GCA_027324195.1 Gammaproteobacteria bacterium
CTTGGGGCGCCGCGGACACATGAATACCGTCGTGAAGATCGAAACAAAGGACATAGACGCCATTCCGTTCCAGGAGGCGTCGGTCGACATCTGGGACAAGAAATACCGGCTGACCGCCAAAGACGGCACGCCCATCGATAAGACGATGGACGATACGTACAAGCGCGTCGCCCGAGCGCTCGCAGATGTCGAGCGCGAAGAGCTGCGCGAACACTGGTACGAGCGGTTTCTATGGGCGCTGCGTCGCGGCGCCATCCCGGCCGGTCGGGTGACCTCCAATGCCGGGGCGCTCGAGCACAAGCCAGCAACCTCGACGATCAACTGCACTGTGTCAGGCACCATCGAGGATTCGATGGATAACATCCTGGGCAAGGTGCACGAGGCGGGGCTGACGCTGAAGGCGGGCTGCGGCATCGGTTATGAATTCTCCACGCTGCGTCCGCGCGGAGCGTATGTGTCGGGCGCGGGGGCGTATACCTCCGGCCCGCTGTCGTTCATGGATATCTTCGACAAGATGTGCTTTACCGTATCTTCCGCGGGCGGTCGCCGCGGCGCACAGATGGGCACGTTTGACGTCGGGCATCCCGATGCAATGGAGTTCATCAAGGCCAAGCGCGAGAACGGCCGGCTGCGCCAGTTCAATCTGTCGCTGCTGATCACCGATGAGTTCATGCAGGCGGTGCGCCAGAGTGGTGAATGGAAGCTGGCGTTTCCTCTGTCGCGCAAGGAGTACGAGACCGAGAGGCCCGATCTCGACGATGCCGGAAAATTCATCTGGCGCGAATGGCCCGTACATGACCACTATGTCGTCAACGAGCAGGGGCTCGTTGCGTGCAAGATCTACAAGACGCTCCCGGCGCGCCGCATGTGGGACGTCATCATGGCGTCGACATACGACTTCGCTGAGCCCGGTTTCATTCTCATCGATCGCGTCAACGAGATGAACAACAATTGGTGGTGCGAGAACATCCGCGCCACCAATCCATGCGGCGAGCAGCCGCTGCCGCCGTACGGGTCGTGCCTGCTGGGCTCGGTAAATTTGACCCGCTTCGTCCGCGATCCGTTTACCGCGCATGCGCGTTTCGACTGGGACGAATACCGAGCCGTGGTCAAGATCTTTGCCCGTATGCTCGACAACGTCGTCGAGATCAACGGACTGCCACTCGCGCAGCAGCGCGAGGAGATCATGCGCAAACGCCGCCACGGCATGGGTTTCCTCGGCCTCGGCAGCACCATGACGCTGCTGGGCATCAAATACGGCTCGCCGAATTCCGTGCAGTTCACCGAGGAGGTTGCGCGTGAGATGGCGCTTGCCGGCTGGGAGGAGGCGCTCGAGCTGGCGCGCGAAAAGGGTCCGGCGCCCATCATGACCGAGCAATTCACGGTCACGAGCGCAATGCTGCGCAAGCGCCCGGAAATGATCCGCGACGGCTGGAAGGTGGGCGACCAGATCCCGGGGCGGATCCTGCATGCCAAGTACAGCCGCTATATGCAGCGCATCGCCCAGATCGCACCGCGCCTGGTCGAGGAGCTCGCCGAAACCGGTGGGCGATACACTCATCACACCTCGATTGCCCCGACCGGCACGATCTCGCTGTCACTGGCCAACAACGCATCGAATGGCATCGAGCCGTCGTTCGCTCACCATTATTTCCGCAATGTGATCCGGCCTGGACGCAAGAGCAAGGAGAAGATCGCGGTCTATTCCTTCGAGCTGCTGGCGTATCGCGAGCTTGTCAATCCGAACGCCGTACCGGGAAGCTCTGCCGAATCGGAGAAGCTACCCGATTACTTCATCGCCTCGGAAGACATTACCCCGAGGGAGCACGTCGACGTTCAGGCTGCTGCGCAGCGCTGGGTTGATTCCTCGATCTCGAAGACCGCGAATGTGCCTACCGACTTTCCGTACGATAAGTTCAAGGACATCTATCTGTATGCGCACGAGCAGGATCTGAAGGGCTGCACAACCTTCCGCTTCAATCCGGAAGCGTTCCAGGGTGTGCTGGTCAAGGAGCAAGACCTGAAGAATACGGTCTACAAATTCACCCTCGATGACGGCAGTACCATCGAGGTGCGCGGCGACGAGGAGGTCGAGTACGAGGGCGAGGTGCACTCGGCCGCCAACCTCTTCGACAGTCTGAAAGAGGGATATTTCGGCAAATATTGAGCCGAACTCCGCCCGCGTCTACCGGACAGTGACCATGACCATCAAGATTGAACGCAAAATCGTCAAATACCAGGTGCAGAAGCCTGAAGATGTTCAGACAGAGAAGGCGGCGGTAGCGCAGGCTGCGAGCCCGCCGGAACCTACGGCGCTGCCGCCGATTCCCACGACAGCGACTGTTCGCGACAAGAATGGCCATACGGCTCAGGTCATTCGGATGCACGAGAAGCTCGAGCGTCCGGAGGTTCTGATCGGCTCGACTTACAAGATCAAGACGCCGATCTCGGATCACGCAATGTATGTCACCATCAACGACATCGTGCTCAACGAGGGCACGGAGTTTGAACAGCGCCGGCCGTTCGAGATTTTCATAAATTCAAAAAATCTCGATCATTTTCAATGGATCGTTGCGCTGACGCGCATCATTTCCGCCGTGTTCCGCAAGGGCGGTGATGTCACCTTTCTGGTCGATGAGCTCAAGGCCGTATTCGACCCCCGTGGGGGCTACTGGCAACCTGGTGGCAAGTTCATGCCGTCCATCATTGCCGAGCTTGGCTATGTCATCGAGCGCCATTTGCAGGCAATCGGCCTGCTGCGCAAGCCGCAACTCGACGAACATCAACAAAAGTTGGTTGACGAGAAGCGTGCCGAATATGAGGCTCGCGCTCGGCAGGCCGATGCATTTGCGAAGGCGGATTTTCCGGAAGGCGCACAGCTCTGCGCCAAATGCAGTACCGCGGCTGTCGTCATGATGGACGGTTGTATGACCTGCCTCAATTGCGGCGATTCCAAATGCGGATGAGATTGTAGGGGCTCGCAGAAGATGGAATTTGCGCGCTCTCCTGGTTAGTGCGCAGATGGCCGCAGAGACGTACGACGGGCAGGCCGCGGCGCGGCCGCGAGCGATCATCGCCGCGACCGTTGGTAATGCCCTCGAGTTCTACGATTTCTTCATCTACGGGCTCTTTGCCCTACAGATCGGCCGGACATTTTTTCCGGTAGCCAGTTCCTACGTCAGCCTGATGCTGTCGTTGGCGACATTCGGGGTCGGGTTTCTCACGCGCCCGTTGGGCGCCATCGTGCTAGGTGCCTACGCCGATAGAGTGGGACGCCGACCCGCCATGGTCCTGAGCCTGTCAATGATCGGCATCGCCATGGTGGCGCTGGCGTGCATTCCGTCCTATGCCGCGATCGGCATTGCGGCGCCCGTGCTTGCGGTCGTTGCGCGCCTGGTGCAAGGGTTTTCGTTGGGCGGAGAGGTCGGCGCAAACAGCGCATTTCTGGTGGAGGCCGCCCGGCCGGACCGCCGCGCCGAGATCGTCTCGTGGCAGGGCGTGAGCCAGGCCGTCGCGCTGGTGCTCGGAAGCCTCGTGGGGACCGTGCTCGCGGCGCTCCTCTCGCCCGCGGCGTTTGAGGGCTACGGTTGGCGTATCGCGTTCCTGATCGGGGCGGCTATTGTGCCGTGCGGATACTGGTTGCGCCGACATCTCACGGAGACGCTGCACGCCCAGGATGCGCAGTACTCGCAGGCGGCCGACCCGTCCTTGGCGGCTGTCGGCCAGCCTGGACGTCTGGCGCTCGCGCGCACGCACTGGAGAGCGATGGCATTCGGCTTGATGGCGATCGCTGCAGGCAGTGTCGGCACCTACATCTTCGTGTATATGGCCACGTACGCGCAGGCGACCTTGCACCTTCCGGCACGCGCCGGATTCCTGGCGAGTCTCGCCGGATACAGCGTGGAGATTCCCTGCATCCTGATCGGCGGTCGTCTCTCGGACCGCTATGGACGAAAGCCGATCAACGTATGGGGAAATCTTGCGTTTCTGCTCGGCATATACCCCGCGTTCGTCTGGGTCGTCGAGGCGCGCTCGGCCACGGCGTTGATTTGGTCCATGGTCATCCTGAATGCCGTCTATTCGTTGCGCATGGGTTCGTTCTACGCGGCATTCATCGAATCGCTGCCGCCGCGAGTCCGCAGTGGCGGGTTCGGCACCGTGTATGCCCTTTCCGTGGCGATCTTCGGTGGAACGACCCAGCTCGTGGTCACGTGGATCATTCACGTCACGGGCAGTGCGGTCGCCCCCGCCTGGTACCTGATCGGGTTCACCCTGATCGGGCAGATTGCGTACATGCTCTATCCGGAGACGGCGCCCGTTCGCCTTCGCGGGAAGGCGGGGGCCGAGGCCAGAAGCGGGAGCGCAGTCGAATATTGATCAGGCCGTCGTGATGTTGAAGCAAAGGGGGAGCCGATGTGCGACCAAGAGGACTTCGACACGATGAACTATGCGCGCTCCGCCACGGTGTCGCGCCGGCAGCTCGGGGCTCTGGTGGCCGGCGCGGGCCTCGTATCGCTGCTGCCGGGGGAGGCGCAAGCCGGGGCGGTCAGTGGCGCATCCGTCGAAATCCGCACGCCGGACGGAATCTGCGATGCCTACTTCACGCATCCGAATGCGGGGACTCATCCCGGCGTGCTCATGTGGCCGGACATCTTCGGTTGTACTTGGCGGTGACTATCGCCTCGCAGACCCGCTAGGTACTCGGCTATAGCCGCTCAGATCACGGTAGTCAGTACGCCAGCGATGACTTCCGAGAGGCTCTCGGCGCACTCTGTCCAACATCCCTTGGTCGCGCCGAGCACTGCCCGTAATAGAGCACCGCCGCAAGCAGCCGGGTGCGCCAACTGTGGGAGCTGCTCAATAAGGTCGCACCGAGGGTCCGCGGGCGCTCTTTACAATCTGTAACAATACCGCACGCCGAGTCACATGCGGATTTGCGGACGACTTCGCAATTCTGGATGGGCTGTAAACGCGTCGGAAGGCCGACCGTTCTAAGGTCCGCATCGACATGCGAGCCAGAGCAGAGCGCATCTCGTGAAGATATTCCGACGGCGCGCCTCAAACTCGGCATGCGGGTATCGACAATGTGTGCGCCTGTCACAGGCACTGTTATTACTTGTGGCGCTCTCCGGGTGTGGTGGTAGTGGAGGCACTCCCCCATCCTCAACGTCACAGCAACGTCGCCACAAACTTTCTCGCTTGTCGTGGGTGTCAGCGGAAATGGCACGGTGACGTCTGGCACGGGCGGAATCAATTGCGGCAATTCTTGCGACGGCTCGTTCAATTCGGGCAGTCAGGTGATGTTGCAAGCAACCCCCGCCGCGGGCGACGTTTTCACAAGCTGGTCACGGAGCTGCAGCGGATCGGCCGCGAGCTGCACCGTGACGATGAACCAGGATCAGTCCATCTCGGCAATCTTCTCCGCGCAATCTGGAGGTGTCGCCGTCGTCTCCGGGAAGCTCGTCCTCGCCCGCACCAATACCCCCTTCATCCCCCGCGGATTCACCTCCATCGGCATCGTCTATCCAGCTCCTTACGCCGCCACGCTCTGCTCCAGTACCTTAGAGGCTTCCAATAGAGCGGCCAATATGCAGCAAGCCCAGGCCGCCATCACCGCCGTGCCACTCCCCGGCCTCGCATACAACGCATCCTTCCAAGCCATGGTGCAGGACTGGCATGTGAACAGCGTCCGCTTCCAGGTCAGCGAGGGAGCGCTCGATTAGGAATACGCGCACGGCCTCTCCGCCTACACAGACATGGCCCGTGGCGTCATCGCGCAGGCCCGCGCCGCAGGGCTCATCGTCGATCTCTCCATGCAGACCGAGGGACTCAGTTGTACTCCCCTCCAGAACGGAAACCTCCAGAAATTGCCCGACGTCAACATCGAGCAGGCCTGGGCTCAGTTGCTCAACTCCGCTCTCACCAGCGATAAAGGCGCCATCCTCGAAATATTCAACGAGCCCGACGCCTCTACCGGCTGCAGCGCCGGCACTTACACTCAACCAGATTGGACGGCATGGGCTACCGGCTGCGGCAACGAGCCGCAGCAGGGCATGCTCACCGTAGGGCAATATGTGCGCACTCTTGCCCCCAAACAATGTCCTGCTCTTCGATGGACAGGGCGTTGACTTCGGATTCACCGGCTTCACCGTCCACGCCGGAATGCCCTCCAACTTCGCCCACACCTTCCATCCCTACGGATACGTCGTCAACGGTAGTCTAGCCGACAGCACCAGCGCCTGGGATACCACCTTCGGTAACTTTGCCACAAGCAGCCATGCAATCTTCGTCACCGAATGGAACGAAGCCTTCTCCTGCCCCAACGATCCCAATCGAACCATCACGGACAACTTCATACAGTCCTATCTCCCTGCTCACTCCATCGGGATGATGGCCTACGCATGGGACGCGCCATACGACGGGAGTGGCTACCTGGTAAACAGCCACAACTACCCCGGAAACACAGCCAACTACCAACTGGTCGATCCCAACAGCTCAGGATGTGCGGAAGATGGCGGCACAGTCCTTCAAAAAATTTTCGAGACAGAAGCCGAAGCCAACTAACCGTGGGAAGGAGTCAAATCCAGATAAAAATCCTCCCAGCCGGCGTGCGGTCGAAGACGTGACCGTCCCTTATGGTGCAGTGTCCCCTGCTGCCTTGCGTCATTCTTCCGGGTGAACGGTAGTCAATGGTTTCGACACAAGGTACATCGTGACTCCCGGTGCGTGCGCCGGATTCTATTAGGCTGTCCGATGCCTATAGTGCGATAATCGTAAGACCGCGAAGACTTGCATCGGATGGGTTAAAGCTCGGCAAACTTCCGGAGGATAGGGGCCGCTTCTTGCCAAGCTTGGGGTCCGAGAACGGGTAAGTAATTGCTTTTATTTAACGACGACTAACATCGGATCCGCAAGCCCACAATTTGTGTGGGTGACGCCACAAAGTGAGATATCAGTCCCATAAAGTGTGTCGATGATTTCAAACGGTGAGAAGTTGACTCCATAGGGCGGCGTACATCACTGTTTCGGGATGCTCACAAGCAGGCCCAAGTCATTTCTCGACCGTCACGCCACCAGGGTCGCGCCCACTCCCGAGCGCTCCTTCTCCATACCGCGGAACTCGACGAACGATGTGATTCGGTTCCAGAGATAATCGCCGAACTGGAATGGTTCGAACGCGTCGGCTCGGTCGATTGGCAAAGGGGAAATCGTTGCATCGGCGCGCGCCTCATAAAAGAATGGTATTGAGAAGCGCTCGATCTCCGTGCCCAACACCCGATGCTCGGTGGCACGGATCCGCCCGGCGGACCACCTTTCGAGTACTTGGCCAAAATTCACAACGAGCGTGTCCTCCACAGGAGGCACATCGATCCAATCACCGCTTCTTGCGCGGGCCTGCAGACCGGCCACCCCGTCCTGCGCTAGCAAAGTCATAAATCCAGAATCGGTATGCGGTGCGCCAACAATTCTCTGGCTCTGTGGATCCGACTCAGTGAACATTTCAGGGCGGGCAGTTGCCTTAAATTCTGCGGCAGTCCGAGGCGGATAGCGAATTAGCCGCAACGTCGAGAGGCCATGATGAAAGGAGGCATCAAAATGATTCGCGTCGATCCCGAGATTACGGGCAAGCGATCGCATTAAGGATTGGGCGACACGCTCCATGGCCAGGTAATAGGTTGCGACTGCCGTGCGCCATCCGGGCAGCGCGCTATCGTTTGGTAGCGGACTGCGTTCGCGCAAGGGGTCGCTTGGCTCCACAAGCAAAGACCCATGGGCAACGTCGCCACCGATATCGATTCCCTCCTTGAACGTCAGATTGCCAGGCTGGGCAGGGAACCATCCGCGGTAAATATTGGAATTCTCCGGGGCGAATTTTCGCCGGTACAAGCGACGCTTCTGTTCATCGTCCAGGTCAAATATCGCAAGAAGCCGGTCTCTGTCGGTTGGGCTGAGCACGGCTTCATCGGGCAAGCCGCAGATACAGACAAATCCGACATCGCGAGCTGCCACCGCAAGCGCATGATCAACCGCCGCCGCGGCATTAGAATTAGAGCAAAACAATGGTGACACATCGATCAACGGAATTCGATGCGCTCCGCGTGAAATTCCGGAGTCAGTCATGTGCGCTCCCTCATCGGCTTGGGCGAGGCAAGACAATTACTTGAGTTACCGATCAAATGTTTGTCGAATTCTCGAAGCATAATAGACGTCAACTGTCAGGTTACCTGAGCGCATTATCAAGTGCAACGCGCCCTACGCTATCAGGAGCGCGCGGGCGGATCGAGTATGCAGGTGCGAAGACAATGCTGACGCACCATATGCTCGCCAATAGCGCGCCAGCTGTGCGGGAACGGAAATGCTTGGAAATTCTGCCAAATGGTCGATGGGGGGCCAATGCTGCGCCAGGACTCCCGCAGTGCCTCGCATGCACTCGTCAGGTCCCGTTCAGGCGCCCGTGCGATCGCGTCGGGATCTGGCACCTCTCCACGTGCAAAATTCGAAACCGCATGGGGTGGGGGGAGGTTAAGAATTCCTGTCCTTCGATTCTTGAAGAAGTGAAGATGAGGGTCTAAGGGGCGATGGATCAGCGCCTCTCCCGGACAGACGGGAGCCACCCTGGGCTGACGTATTTCTCATGACCACCGGCGAGGACGACAGTGGCGTGGTCAGGGCGGTGTCTATGACATCGATGCGCACGTCGGGGCTCCACTCGTCGGGTGGGTCGAGCGGTGGTTGCGGGGACAGTCGGCTTTGGGCCCGATGAATGCGAAGAGAAATGATTCTACGCCACAGGTTCGACCAGGACACCGTAGGCGCGAGCGCGAATCCGGTGCGCTCACGAAGGGCCGCGGCGTATCGTCATGGGAATGTGGCACCGCACTTCAGTGCCGCCCGGGACCCTGACTCGGTCGATCGGGCCGGGCGCCGACCGAGTACACTCTCGGCGTCCTGCCAATGATCAGGGGTGATGATGAGCAGATTCCTGACTGTACTACTTCTTTCCTGCCTGTCCTGGAGCGTGTCGGCGACCGATGCCAGAATCACTCTGCTCGGTACCGAGTCTGTGGCGCAGCTCGACAGGATGCTCACGCGCGGACGAGAGGCCTTCCTGCCCCCGGCTCACCGGGTCGCGGGCTATCAATGGCCGGGATATGTCCGCGCGAAATACCCAGTCAGGATCTATCGAGTCGATTATCGATCGGCGATACCTGAACTTCCCGGCAAGTCAGAGGAGGCATCCGGACTGATCGCCATTCCCGTCGTTCCGGGCGCGACGGCCCTGCCGCTGCTGTCTTACCAGCACGGTACGGTGTTCGGCCGCTATCAAGTGCCTTCCTACGCGTTCTCCAAGACCAATCCGTCCGGATACCCCCAATATTCCGGCGCCTTCGAGACACGTCTCATCGTTGCGCAGTACGCAGGACAGGGATACGTGGTGATCGCTCCGGATTATTTTGGACTCGGCGATTCGAGTGGACCGGAGGCGTACATGGTCAAGCGCAGCGAGCAGCGGGCATGCCTCGATCTGTACCGGGCTGCGCTCACGTTCTTAGGCACTCAGGGGCTTCAGCCGTCACGCCTGTTCCTCGGCGGCTGGTCCCAAGGCGGGCTCGTGACCACCGCATTTCTTGAAAAGCTGCAATCACTCGGCATCAAGGTGACCGCCGCATTCACTGCGGCGTCACCAAATGATCCGTTTGCGACGTTGAATGCCTGGCTATATCACCCCACCGCAAGCGATCCGGTATGGGAGAACGCGATCGTCGCTTTGTCGCTCTTTTCTTATCAGTACTACGATTCCATGCCTGCTCTGGCGAAAGCCGTCCTCAGACCGAAGTACTACGTGCCTTTCAAGCGCATCTACACGCGCGACTACCACAGCATGACGGATCTATACGCAATCCTTGCGAGCCTTGCTCGACACCGCGGCGGACTACTTGGGTATTTGCGTCCTCCCTATGCGAATCCCACTTATCTCGCGAACTCGCCATTCGGAAAATTCCTGGCCCGGTCGGAGACGTATCGGGAGCTATTTACCGCGCCGGTGAGAATGTATTACGGGACCCGGGATCAGGTGATCCGTGTTCCATTGGCGAGGCTCGCCGCCCGCTACCAGCGGGCCATGGGGGGCCGCAGCATTCGCGTGGTCAAGGTCGTCGATGCCAATCATCGGGGCACCTTTCTTGCGGCGGCCTCCAGCGCACTGGCTTGGTTCAACGGCTTTCGCTAGCTCGACGCACTGGTCCACTCCGAGAGGCATCGCCACCGGAGGCCCATGGAGCCATCCGCGTGGCGCTGGATTTGAGCGCAATTCGCGTCGCCGTACGCGATTTCTACGCTCTAGGCGAGTCGCTGAGTGCGGCTACGCGCAAAATCTGCACTCTGCCCGTGCTTGTGCGCGGCGCGCTCAGCGGCGGCAAAGCGCAAGCACGGGCTCGCTGAATTCCAGGATATCGCCGGCGTATCAGAGCTTGGCGTTCGATAGCGTCCGGCGAACGCTGCCGGTCGCACCGTTCGCTGCAGTCGGCGTGGCGGGGGGCGCAATCTTGGGCGGTTCGCCTCGAAGGACAGATCGTGTGGCCTCTTAATTGTGGCGACGTGTATCACATCGTGTGGTCTGCATTCCGGTGCAAAAGTGATCAATCTCAGAAACTGCGCCAAGTACGTATATGTCTGTGGGCGGCGCAAGTTAGGGTGCGCTTGATCATGCAGAAACGCCCCGTTGTAACTTGAGAGATCGTCATGCAGAAGCCCATTTCCTACCGCTGGAGCGTGCCCTTGCTGGCCACGCTCGGCATTGCCTTGGCCGCATCCGCCGCGGCCGCTAACCGGCTCGCGCCCGTGACCATGAAGGCGGCGCCCATTGTCAGTATCACCGTTGGGCGCTCGCGGCTCGGAGCGCCGATCGAAGTCCTGACGACGACTCGTGCCGTCAGCTATACAGATCTCGACCTCGCAACCCGGTCGGGCGCCGCGACGCTGCGGCATCGGGTTCATGCGGCGGTCTGGTCGGTCTGTCAGCAGTTGAATGAAGCTTCCGCTGCGGCACTGCCTGGGTTTTTCTCTTGTGCCAGGAAGACTGAGGCTCGTGCCATGCGACAAGTGCGTTTGGCCGTTGCGGTCGCCAGGGCGCTTGAAAAGAAAGCCTGAACGTCGATCGAGAGCCGATCAACTCTCACGTGGCGCTCGCTGTCCAGCGATCGCCGCGTGAGGGGTGATTTCCCCGGATTTGCGCTGTTGATGGGCGGCGCGTGAGCCGTAGCGCCTGGGCTGCGACGAGATGTGTCGTTGTCGATGACGCGGCCGGCACGCAAATTTGCGACATGGAGCTGCAACGTCTCATTAAGGGCACAAGGGCATCTCGTGGCGATTTACATGCGATTGTCGAATACCGCGGCGCTGCAAGCGAACGCATTCGGTCACGCTTGAGCGCACCATATACCTGGATGCGTGCGATGGGGAGCCTGTTCTGCTTGCGGCTCGAGTATTGGTAGTCGTGAGCTGAGTGGCTTAGGCGGAGTGCTCGGCGCCGACAAAACGGATCAATGCGAGAACAAAACTGAGCAGTACCGGTCCAAGTACGAGACCGAGGATTCCGAATGCGCTGACCCCGCCAATGGCGCCGACGAACACGGCCAGAGTTGAGACGTTGGCGCGGTGTGCCGTCAGCAGCGGCCGAACGACGTTTTCGACCAGAGCAATGCCGGCGCCCCACAACGCGAGGAAAATCGCCGCACCCCAGCGGGCCTGAACCAAAAGATAAAGCACTGCGGGGGCGAGCACCAACACCGAGCCGGCGGGCAGAAGCGAAGCAAGCACGGCGATTACGCCAAATACGAGCGGGGAGGGAAGCCCGGCCAGCGCGAATCCCGCAGCGACCAGCAAACCCTGGACGATAGCAGTAATGGTGGAGCCGTAGACCACCGCCCGGGTGATGTCCGCGAGGTATTTCAGAAGCGGGGCGCGTCGCTCACTTGTCAGGGGAACGAGGGTGGTGAACTGTCTGACGAAGGCCGCGCCGTCGCGCAGGAAGAAAAACAGCATGAACAGCATCATGAAGAAGCTGATCAGGGTTCCGAACAGGCCGAATGCAACGTTTCCGCCCGCAGATGCAGCCGACCTCAGCAACGATGTCGTTGCGCTGGTGAGCCAGGAATGCAGGTCGAGCGTGCCCGTTGGCAGAGACCCGGACATCCAGTCCATCGCTCTGCCGATCAGTGGATATGTCTGCAATCGCGCGATGAGAGCCGGAAATCCGATGAACGGGTGGCGGTGCAGATAGCCGAGCAGGCTGAAGGCCTGTTCGACGAAGATCACCCCGAGCAGAGAAAGCGGCGCGAGCACAACGAAGGGTGTGGCGAGAGTGAGGATGCCGGCGGACAGCCACTGGCGGCCGTGCAATCGACTGGCCAGTCGTTTATGCACCGGGTGAAGCATGAATGCGAGGACCATCGCCCAGCCGAGTGCAGCGCGCAGTGGCGTCAGCACCTCGAACAGCAGGTAGCCGAGTGCCACGGTGGTCGCAACCGCAAAAGTCCGGCGGTAAAAGGAGGAGTCGGTCATGGCGTAAAGCGTGCTGGCGACTCGCTCGCCGTGCGCACCATTTCGCGATTCTCAACTACCAAGCAGGGCTCCTTGCCGCCGTTGCGGGCGGCAGCGCGAAGCAGGTGCGTCAGATGCGTGAGCGTTTCGCGAGGCGATCCTTCAATGCCGCCAGGAAAATTCTAAAGACAAGGAGTGCGCACAAGCCCACAACCACCAGGCTTAAGGCGGCGTCGATCTGGGTTACGACGTGGATGGGCAGGCCGAGGGAGATGAACATCAAGAGCGCAAGTGCGCCCAATCCAGCCGGTAAGAAGTCGAACGTTGCGCGCAGCCAGCACCAGGCGAGAGAGCCGCCGACGAGAACCACCCCCAGCAGTACAAATCCGACGCTGAGGGCCCAACCGTCATACGCTGCAATCACCGGTCCGAGTGCTCCTTGAAACACAGTGTCCCACTGCGGAACGCCCCAGACCGATGCATACAGCAGCGAGCCACCACAAGCTATTGCGGCGAACAGCGACCAAGCAATGAAGCGCCCAGTTCGTAAGCCCATGTCGATTCTCCTGAGCGTCCCGGCGGAGTATTCCCGGCAATCATCTTAGCGAAAACAGAACCGACCCGCTCGTGGGGTGCCATGTTTCGCGGCAAGGGGTACGCCGATGCTATGATTTCACGTCTTAGGGCTCGGATTGCTGGCTGAGGTGTGCCACGGCGTGACCGATAACCTATCAGCGCCCGGTAGGGACGGCGAGCCTGCTGCGTGGTTCCAGCGGCTGTTCAGGCTGGGAGCGCTTGTGCTTTTGTGCGGTACGTTGGCGGCCTGCGCAACGGCGCGGCTGCCGGCTCCTCCCCGCCTGATCGCCGAGGTTGCGCCACCCGGCTTTCCACGCAGCGTGCGATTCCTGAGCAACGACCGGGACTACCTGATCGAGCACCTGAATACGGTCGTGCGCAATCTCAGTACCGTGGCGAACGGAAAGCCGATCCGCGTTCTCGCGCTTTCCGGTGGTGGCGCTGGCGGTGCCTTTGGTGCGGGTGCGCTGTACGGGCTGGCACGGGCGGGTCAGCGACTCGATTTCCAGGTGGTCACCGGCGTGAGTGCGGGTGCGCTGCTCGCTCCGTTCGCCTTTCTGGGGCCGTCCTGGGATCCTCAGCTCAAGGAGGCGTTCGACAGCCACAGAACGGAAAATCTGCTGCGACCGCGCCCCTGGCTGGGCTTTCTATTCCATCCGGGGATTTACAGTCGCGGGCCGCTCGTGGCGCTGGTCGACCACTTCGTCACCGGCCGCCTGGTGCGCGCGGTCGCCGCGCAGGCCAGAGGCGGCCGCCTGCTGCTGGTTGCCACCACGGATCTCGACAAGCAGGAGTCGGTCATCTGGAACATGGGCCTGATCGCCGAACACGGCGGCGAGCCAGCCCGAAAATTGTTCCGCCAGGTACTGGTTGCCTCCGCCAGCATTCCGGGGGTTTTCCCCCCGGTCATGATCCGGGTGACCGGGGGTGGAAAATCCTACGACGAAATGCATGTCGATGGTGGCACGACCCTGCCTTTCTTTGTCGCTTCTGACGTCGCCGATGTGCTTCCACTGCGACTGCCCGAATTGCAGAACGCGCAAGTCTTCGTCATCGTCAATGGACAACTTAGCACCTATCCGAAGACGACGGCTCAGACGCCAATGGCTGTTCTGGCGCGGAGCTTCTCCGCTGCGCTGATGCATGCGTCGCGCCGAGCCCTTGTGCTCTCCGCGGTACTGGCCCGCCACTTCGGCATGCGATTCCAATTCACGTATCTGCCGATGACTTACCCTGACCGAGGCTCGCTCAATTTCAAGTACTCCAACATGCACGAGCTGTTCGAATACGGTGCGCACTGCGCCGAGTCCGGGCATCTGTGGACGACATTGGATCAGGCCATTGACGAAGGACAGCGGGCCGCAACTCACTTGCCGCTGATTTCATACCAGTGTCCATCTCCGCCACTGCGTTCAGGGATTGACTCAACCAGCGCCTCGCGACCGTAATGGACGACCGGTCTTGCGACCGGCCGTCCCGGCTTGCTGAATCGGGTGCCTCGCCCGCTCATGCCAAGTCGAATCGATCGAGGTTCATGACCTTGTTCCATGCGGCCACGAAATCCTGCACGAACTTCGGCTGCGCGTCTGCGCTGGCATAGACTTCTGCGAGCGCCCGCAGCTGAGAGTTTGAACCGAACAACAGATCCACCCGCGTGGCGGTCCATCTGAGTCTGCCGGTCTTGCGGTCAAGGCCCTCGAATACATCCTGTGCGGAGGAGATCGGCTTCCACTCGGTGCCCATGTCGAGCAAATTCACGAAGAAATCGTTGCTCAAGGTCCCCGGTCGGGCCGTAAATACCCCGTGTGGGCTCTGTGCCACGTTCGCGTTCAGCACCCGCAGGCCTCCAACCAGCACGGTCAATTCGGGTGCCGTCAGCGTCAGCAATTGTGCCTTATCGATCAACAGCGCCTCTGCGGACGGGCGCGTACCGCTCTTGAGGTAATTGCGGAATCCATCGGCCACAGGCTCGAGCACCGCGAATGACTGTACATCGGTCTGCGCCTCCGAGGCATCGCTGCGACCCGGCGAGAAGGGCACTTCGAGCTCGTAGCCGCCGCTGGCCGCTGCTCTTTCCACCGCTGCGCAGCCACCTAGGACAATCAGATCCGCCAGCGAAATCTTCTTGCCGTTGGACGCCTCAGCGTTGAACTCTGACCGTATTCCCTCGAGGCTGCGCAGAACCTTCGCGAGCATCGCCGGCTGATTGACCTCCCAGTCTTTCTGCGGCGCGAGACGGATCCGCGCGCCATTCGCACCGCCGCGCTTGTCCGAGCCGCGAAATGTCGAAGCAGACCCCCAAGCGGTGACAACCAACTCGCTGACCGTGAGACCAGAACTTAGAAGCCGCTTCTTCAGCGTCGCAATGTCCTTTTGGTCCACGAGAGGATGCTTGACGGCTGGAACAGGGTCCTGCCAAAGAAGCTCCTCCGCAGGGACTTCCGGACCGAGATAGCGGCTCCGTGGACCCATGTCGCGATGTGTCAGCTTGAACCAGGCGCGCGCAAATGCATCGGCAAATTCTTCCGGATGCTCGTAGAAGCGCCGCGAAATCTTGGCGTAGTCCGGGTCGAACCGCAGCGCGAGATCCGTGGTCAGCATTGCCGGTGCATGACGCTTGGATGGATCGTGCGCATCGGGCACCGTGCCATCGCCGGCTCTTCCCTTGGGCTTCCACTGATGCGCCCCGGCGGGGCTTTGGGTCAGCTCCCATTCGTAGCCGAACAGATTTTCGAAAAAGCCGTTGCTCCAGCGGGTCGGAGTCGTTGTCCAGGTCACTTCGAGCCCGCTACTGACCGTGTCCTCTCCCTTACCGGACCGAAACGTGCTCTTCCAGCCGAGGCCCTGCTCTTCAATCGCAGCGGCCTCGGGCTCCGGGCCGACGTGAGATGCAGGTCCTGCGCCGTGTGTCTTGCCGAAGGTGTGACCGCCGGCGATCAGGGCCACGGTCTCCTCGTCGTTCATTGCCATTCGGGCGAACGTTTCCCGAATATCCCGTGCTGCCGCGAGGGGATCTGGGACGCCGTTCGGGCCTTCCGGGTTCACATAAATCAAACCCATCTGCACTGCTGCGAGCGGGTTTTCCAGGTCTCTCTCGCCCGAATAGCGCTTGTCCCCGAGCCACTCAGCTTCCGGTCCCCAGTAGATGTCCTCGTCTGGCTCCCAGACGTCTGCGCGTCCGCCGCCGAAGCCGAACGTTTTGAAGCCCATCGACTCCAACGCCACATTGCCGGCGAGAATAATGAGATCAGCCCAGGAGAGCTTACTGCCGTACTTCTGCTTGATCGGCCATATAAGGCGGCGTGCCTTGTCGAGATTGACGTTGTCCGGCCAGCTGTTCAGCGGCGCAAAGCGCTGCTGCCCGGAACCTGCGCCCCCTCGCCCATCGCCCACCCGATAAGTGCCTGCACTGTGCCAGGCCATGCGCACGAACAACGGGCCGTAGTGCCCGAAATCCGCCGGCCACCAGTTTTGCGAATTCGTCATGACCGCCAACAGATCACGCTTTACGGCGGCAAGGTCCAACTTCCTGAATGCTTCTGCGTAATCAAACGCACGTCCCATCGGATCCGACGACTTCGAGTGCTGATGCAGAATTTTGAGATTGAGCTGATTGGGCCACCAGTCCCGATTGGTGGGGCCGCGTCCGGCGCCATGATTGAATGGGCACTTTGATTCGTTCGACATCGCTAATCTCCTTTGGCCGTGCCTGCAGGCGGTTGAGCTCAAGCGCAGTGCCTGCCTGCAACCGAAACTCTAAAATAAATCGATAGCTCAGGAAACGCGTTTAAATCTATGTGGCTCATAGAGGACATCTATCGTCCGGGCGTCACCTCTGCGCCGCCGAAGCCGCGTAATGCGACGGTCGGGGCGTTGGTCGGCCCGGAAAAGCGAGTGTGGTGAGATCGCCGGTCAGACATGCGGTCGCGACCGGTTGTCATTCCGCCGCTACAATCGGCGCATGCGACTTTCCTTGAACAGACTGCGCTCCGTTCTGCCGATTGCAGCGGTTCTGCTCTCGATGGTGTCAGTGCAAACTGGCGCATCGATCGCCAAAACGCTGTTCCCGGTAGCCGGCCCGCTTGCCATTGTGACGGTACGTATCGGCTTTGGCACCGTCATCCTGTGTCTGGTGCTGCGGCCGTGGCGTGTACGTCTGCGGCGTGAGTCATGGATACCCCTCGCAGTCTACGGACTGGCGCTCGGTACCATGAATTGTCTCTATTACCAGGCGCTCGCTCGCCTCCCTGTCGGCATTGCCGTGGCGGTCGAATTCATCGGACCCCTCGCGGTCGCCGTGCTGAGTTCGCGTCGGCCCGCCGATTTTCTGTGGATCGTGCTGGCCGCAGCCGGATTCGTGCTGCTTCTGCCCGTCAGTCAGCACGATCAACCGGCCAACCTCACGGGAATCATATTTGCCGTGGGCGCGGGTGCTTGCTGGGCACTTTACATTGTCTACGGTCAAAAGGCCGGCATCCATCTTGGTACGCAGACTGTAGCGCTTGGCAGCGTAATCTCCGCCGTGCTGGTGTTGCCCGTAGGTCTGTCGCACGCTCCCGCGGTGCTGTTCTCTCGGCAGATTCTGTTGCCCGGACTTGCGGTCGCGGTTCTGTCGACAGCACTGCCCTATACGCTCGAGATGACCGCATTGACGCGGCTGCCAACGCGCACGTTTGGGGTGCTCATGAGTCTCGAGCCGGCGGTCGGTGCGCTCGTGGGCTGGCTGTTTCTCGCGGAAAAGCTCACGCCGGCCCAATTCGGCGCGATTGCGCTGGTTATCATCGCGTCCATCGGCGCCACAGTCGGCGCGCAGGAGACGATGCCGGCACCAGTGCCTGACTGAACACAACTGTGTGGTGCGACGCGAGGGAAATGCGTGCGCTTCGGCTGAGGACGGTATGTTGCGATGTGCGATCCCTGCAAATCGCAACGTCGTTGCAAATTCGCATCCTTGGCGGCTGGCCCTCACGGATTGACCGGTCAGGCGCGGTGGACTCGGGACACTGTGAATCGCAGAGGTGAGGGCAAGGGACGCCCCAGGCCGGGCTCCGGTCCTTTTCGCGTGGACGACAGCACTCGAGGTCGGATCTCCCGGGCGAGCTTCAGTGTCCAATTCGATACGTAATTCATCTGATGCGCCTGGCGTAGAGGCGGAGGAAAGTGCCTCCGTTGTGTCGATGAGTCCGGACGCAGCGCCGGATGGCGGGTGCCTGGCGTGCCCCGAGGCGTATCAGGCGTTTTCACCCGGGAGGGCCACATGTCACAGATTTTTCCCAGACGGGTCATCCAAGGCATGCTCTTGGCACTGTGCCTCTTGGCCACGGTGCGTACAGTGGCGCTTGCGCAGGTGCGCTTCGATTTCGGCGTCGGGATCGCAGTGCCGGGTATGCGTATTGGGATCAATATTCCCGCCTACCCGCAATTCGCCCCCATCCCAGGGTATCCGGTCTATTACGCGCCGCAACTTGACGCTAATCTATTCTTTTACGACGGATACTACTGGCTGTTCGCCAATGACGAATGGTATTCCAGCACCTGGTACAACGGGCCATGGTACTTGGTTCCGCCGGACCGAGTGCCGGACTTCATCCTGCGGGTCCCGGTGCGCTTCTACCGACGCCCACCCATATTTTTCCACGACTGGAACCGCGACGGGCCGCCTCGGTGGGGTGAGCACTGGGGTCCGAGCTGGCAGCGCAGCAGGCCGGGATGGGACCGCTGGAATCGGGGCGCGGTGCCCCCGCGCGCACCACTTCCGGGCTATCAGCGCCAATACCCGCACACGCGCTATCCCGGCACGAACGAACAGCGTTCCCTCGAGAACCGCTATTACCGCTTCCCGCAGGGCCGCCCCCCGGGTTACGCGCCGCCGGAGCGCCGGCCGTCGCCGCGCTACCAGCAGCCGCCTCAGCAGCAGCGCTACCAGGAGCAGCAGCGCTACCGGCAGCAGCCTCGCGTTCAGCAGCAGCAACAGCAGCAGCAGCATCGGCAATCGGAGCCCCAGCGGCGTGACCGCGAGCGCGATCACCGACCGGAAGGACGGCCGCCGGGCTGATCGCCGCGCATCCGCGCGGGCGGTAATGCGTTGACTCCCTCTGTCGAAAGCGCTGCAGTGCGGCGAACTCCACCGCGGCAGTTTCTGCTGTTTGCCCTGGTTTTGGGCGGGCTTGCCGTCGCAGGCTTGGCAGCACTGCTCGGTGCGCCGAGCATCAGTCGCGCCGTACTGATTGGGCTGACGGGCCTCGTCAGCATGGTCACTGCCTATAACACCTCGCGTGATTTGCTGCGGGGAGAACTAGGCGTCGACATCATCGCGCTTCTCGCCATGATCGGCGCGGTGCTGCTGAGGCAATACCTCGCCGGCGCGATCATTGCGGCGATGCTTGCGACTGGCATGGCGCTCGAGCACTATGCCATCGCGCGCGCGCGACGGGAGCTCACTAGCCTGATCAGCCGCGCGCCGCGCATTGCGCACCGCGGTAGCGCCGAAGGTTACGCCGATGTCGACGTGCAAGAGGTGCGCGTAGGCGACGTTCTGATGATCAAACCCGGGGAGGTGGTGCCAGTTGACGGCATCGTCGGAGCCCAGGGAGCCGTCGTCGATGAGTCCTCTCTGACCGGGGAGTCACGTCCGGTCAAATTCGAGCCGGGCACGCCGCTGCGCAGCGGCGGCGCCAATGTCGGCAGTCCTTTCGAGCTGCGAGTGACGGCAACCGCGGCCGAGAGCACTTACGCCGGCATCATTCGTCTGGTGCAGGCGGCAGAGGAGTCAAAAGCCCCGTTTGCGCGTCTCGCAGACCGCTACGCGCTGATGTTCCTTGTCGCCACGCTGGCCCTTGCCGCTCTGGCCTGGATTGTCGGAGGTGACGCGGTGCGTGCGCTCGCGGTGCTCGTGGTCGCCACCCCATGCCCGCTCATTCTTGCGGTACCCGCCGCGATCATGGCGGGGGTCTCACGCGCGGCGCGTAGCGGGATCATCATGAAGGGAGGGGCGCCGCTCGAAACGCTGGCGCGCGCCGAGGTCATCCTGCTCGACAAGACCGGTACCGTTACCGCCGCGCGGCCGACCGTGGTCGCAGTCGAGCCGATCGGCGTGTACAGCGCCGAGGGGTTGTTGGCGTGTGCGGCCGCCCTCGAACAGCTGTCCGTTCACCCGTTCGCGCCGGCAATTCTTGCCGAAGCTCGTGCCCGGCAATTGCAGCTGGCCTTTCCGACGGATGTGCACGAACAGATGGGCGCGGGCATCCGCGGAACACTCAACGGACAGCAGGTCGCGGTCGGACAGCATGACTTCGTCCTGCCGGATGTCTCGCGCAGTGCGGCGGTACGCGCGATCGAGCTGCGCGCAAGCGCGGACGGCTCCTCATGCGTATTCGTTGCTGTGGACGGTGCGCTTGCCGGGGTGCTGATGCTTCAGGATTACATCAGGCCCGAGGCGCCGCGAGTCCTGAGGACCCTGCGCAGCAGCGGTATCAAGCGAATTCATCTGGTCACGGGAGATCATCCTGATGTCGCCGAGTTGGTGGCTGATGCGCTCGGGATCGATCGAGTGTTCGCCGAGCGCGCCCCGGAAGACAAAGTCGATGTGGTGCGCACCGCACGCCGTGAAGGGATCACGGCAATGGTCGGCGATGGTATCAATGACGCACCGGCACTGGCGCTTGCCGACGTGGGAATCGCCATGGGCGCGCGGGGAGCGACCGCCGCATCGGAAGCGGCCGACGTGGTGCTCACCTCGGATCGATTTGAGGGTGTAGCTCGCGCGGTAGGCATCGCTCAGCGGACTCGCCGCATTGCTCTGCAGAGCGTTTGGGTAGGCATGGGGCTGTCCGTTCTTGCCATGGGATTTGCCGCCGCCGGATTCATTGCGCCCATCACCGGTGCCCTATTGCAGGAAGGCATTGACGTGCTCGTCATCCTCAATGCACTGCGTGCCCTTGCCGGAGGCGGTACCGGGGTCCCTGCAACGGCGGAAGCGAAGCGACTCGCCCAGGCGCTGGACACGACTCACCGCTCGCTCCGCCCTCGGGTGAGCGAACTCGCGGAGCTGGCGGTCCGGCTGGATGACCTGCCGCCGGCCCAGGCCCGGGCCGAATTGCAGCAGACGGCGCGAATGCTCGAAGAAGAGCTGCTGCCGCACGAAAACGACGAGCAGCAGACGGTATACCCCATCATCGAGAGCATGCTCGTTGGGGAGAATCCGACCGGCCCCCTTATCCACACCCACGGTGAGATTCGCCGTCTCAGTCGGCTGTTCGCGCGCCGCGTGGCGCAACTGCCGGTGGCCGGACCGACCCCGGAGGATCTGCGCGACATCCACCGCCTGCTCTATGGTCTGCACGCCATTCTGACACTGCATTTTGCTCAGGAAGACGAGCTTTACAGTCTGCTTTCAGCGTGAGCGCAACCGGTCAGCCGGTCGGGCGCTGATGCGGGCGCAATCCGTGTCAGCGAGTACACCATACGCACAAATCCGTCTTACCGCCTGCCTGGGATCGACCTACTGTGCGCTGGGGGAAACGGAAATCCAATGGACACTCCCAGAGAGTCGAGTCACGAACCTTCAGGGCACGCGGCGCCTCGCGCCGAAAACGCGAGTGCCTTAACGTCACCTCGCCGATCGACTAAGCGGCGCCGGTTCGTGCGCGCGTTGATCGCCGCGCTTCTTGTTGTCGCGCTGTTGACGGGTATCTGGGGATATCTGCGGCCGGTTGCGCGCACCGTCTATGTCAGCATGCCAGTGAGCCGGGGGACGGTGGCACCCTACATTGTTGCGAGCGGCAGCGTCAATCCGGTTGTCACGGTACAAGTGGGCACCTATGTGTCCGGAGTCATTCAGGAGCTGCATTGTGACTACAACACGCGGGTCAAGGCGGGGCAGCTGTGCGCGCGTATCGATCCGCGGCCATATCAAGTGATCGTTGATCAAAATCGCGCCGCTCTTGCGGCTGCGCGCGCCCAGCTGGCGAAGGATCAAGCAAACTTGGTCTACGCGCGCGCGGCCTGGAATCGTCAGGCACGGCTAGTGACCGAGCATCTCACTTCCCAGGATGCAGCCGACGCCGCCCGCAGTGCTTATCAGCAGGTTCGCGCTCAGGTGGATTTGGACGCAGCGACGGTCACGCAGCGAGAGGCTGATTTGCATGCCGCGGATGTCAATCTCGGCTACACGCGTATCA
Organism: Gammaproteobacteria bacterium; assembly: GCA_027324195.1. Taxonomy (GTDB): domain Bacteria; phylum Pseudomonadota; class Gammaproteobacteria; order Steroidobacterales; family Steroidobacteraceae; genus 13-2-20CM-66-19. The sequence goes on from DAHVTM010000045.1 coordinate 22,299, forward strand.
CCTCGCCTGTCGATGGTATCGTCGTGACGCGAAATATCACCCAGGGTCAAACCGTTGCTGCCAGCTTCCAGACGCCAACGCTGTTTCTGATAGCAACCGATCTGACTCAGATGCAGGTCGATGCGAACGTCAGCGAATCCGACATCGGACAAGTCAAAGATGGAGATGCAGCGACATTCACTGTCGAGGCATTTCCGGGGCGGATCTTCCGGGGTCGGGTGATTCAGGTTCGCCAGTCTCCGCAGACCATCCAGAATGTCGTGACTTACGATGTGGTCGTGGCTGCCAGCAATCCGCAGTTGCTGCTCAAGCCCGGCATGACCGCAGATGTGCGCGTCGTCACGGCCGATATCCCGGCAACTCTGCGCGTGCCTTTGCAGGCACTGCGCTACTGGCCCGAGGCGGTGCCGAAACCGCAAGAGGAGCGCCTCGGCGGCCAAAATGTCTGGATTTTGCGTGCCGGACGTCCCGTCGCCGTGCCCGTGGTAGTTGGTGTCTCGGACGATTCCTTCGCACAAATAAAGTCCGGCGCTATTGCGCCTGGTGAGCCCGTGATCATTGCCGAGCGGCATACGGGCGATAATCAAAATGCGGCCGGCACAACGCCCCGTCGTCGTCCGCCCTTCATGTGAGCGGGACGGACTCCGCGATGAACGCGCCAATCATAGAGGCACGGGAGCTGCGCCGGGTCTATCGGGCGGGCGACGTGGAAGTTGTGGCGCTCGCAGGCGTCAGTCTATCCATCGAGCGCGGCGAACTCGTGGCGATCATGGGGGCCTCAGGGTCCGGGAAATCGACTTTGATGGCGGTGCTGGGCTGTCTGGACAGGCCGAGCAGCGGGACCTATCGACTGGAGGGCGCTGAGATTGCCACGCTGGGGGAGACGGAGCTCGCCCGGGTGCGCAGCGAGCGGCTCGGGTTCGTATTTCAGAGCTTCAATTTATTGGCCCGAACCAGCGCTCTCGATAATGTCTCGCTACCACTTTACTACGACCCACGCGGGGCTGCGAACGCCTCGGACCGTGATGTGCGAGCGCGCGCCGCGCTTGCGCAGGTCGGCCTCAGTGGTCGTGAACGCAATACCCCGGCGCAGCTGTCCGGCGGTGAGCAGCAGCGAGTGGCGATCGCCAGGGCGCTGATCAATTCACCTGCTGTCGTGCTCGCCGATGAGCCGACCGGGAACCTCGATACGCGTAGTTCCCACGAAGTCATGGGGATTCTGGTCAAATTGAACCGGGAGCAGCACGTCACGGTCATCGTGGTCACGCACGAGCCCGACATTGCGGCCTACGCCGACCGGATCGTGACCATGCGCGATGGCGCCATCATCGGCGACGAGCGACGCGCCTCGGCGACCTCGGCATCGCTACTGCCGCCGGCTGCCGCCGTGCCGCAGCCACCCTCGGGGCGACGTACGTTGCCGTTTGCGCGCATGATTCTGGGCAGCGCGCTGCAGGCGATCAGCCGCAACAAGATGCGATCCGGCCTCACGACGCTCGGCGTGTTGATTGGTGTGGCGGCATTGATCGCCATGGTGGCAGTCGGGTTGGGGGCAAACCGCGCGGTCGGAGAATTGATCCAGAGTCTCGGGACAAACATGTTGATTGTTCTGCCCGGCGCGACGACCACCGGCGGCGTGCGGGCAGGGTTCGGCAGCGCCTCGACGCTCACGGTATCCGACGCATTGGCGTTGCGCCGTGATGATCCGGCGGTCGAAAAAGTCGCCTATATGATCCGGCAGAGCGGTCAGGTTCAATATCGCAATCAGAACTGGAGCACCGCGATCCTCGGTACCAGTGCCAATTATGCCGAGATTACCAACTGGCGGGTGGCGGCCGGCCGTGCCTTCGATGCCGCGGATGTCGATTCGGCAGCGCTCGTGGCGGATATCGGACAGACGGTTTACCGGGAACTGTTCCAGCCCTACGAGAACCCGGTGGGTGCGACGATTTTGATCAAGGGCGTGCCGGTCAAAGTGATCGGTCTGTATCGATCGAAAGGGCAGTCGCCCATGGGGCAGGATCAGGACGACCTGGTGGTGATTCCGTATACGACTGCCGAGCGCCGGGTGCTTGGAGTTGCGGCGCCGCTGCAGGCGGAGGCGCCGAGCGCTGGCACGGTGTATTTGCCGCCGGCAAACCCCTTCGGCGTGCAGCCCCGTTTGACCGGTTACGTGAACGTCATATTTGTACAGGCCGCCGGTGCCACGCTGGTGCAGAGCGCCATGCAGCAGGTAAGCAGTACATTGCGCAGGCGGCACAACATCCGACCTGGGGATACGGATGATTTCAGCGTGCGCAATCTCAGTCAGATCGCCACTGCGGCCGAGGGTAGCAGCCGGGTCATGGCGTTACTGCTGGCCACCGTCGCCTCGATCTCCCTGCTCGTCGGGGGCATTGGCATCATGAACATACTGCTCGTTTCGGTGACCGAGCGCACCCGTGAGATCGGCCTGCGCATGGCTCTCGGTGCGCGTCGGGCGCACGTGATGTTGCAGTTTCTAGCTGAGTCGGTGCTGTTGAGCGCTGCGGGTGGTACCGCCGGGATTCTGGTCGGTGTTGCGGTTTCGGAACTGGTTTCCGTGCTCGCCGGATGGCCAATCGAACTGTCGTTTGCCGCTGCGCTCGGGGGATTTCTGTTTTCGGGAGTTGTCGGGGTGTTCTTCGGCTACTACCCGGCGCGCAAAGCCGCAGCGCTCAACCCGATCGAAGCGCTGCGCTACGAGTGACTGGTATGAGCGTCTGAGAGTTAGCCGTGTGGCCCTAGCGCCAGCGAGAAGCTCAGCAGCCCTCCGCCCGGCAGCGGTGAGAAAGCGAGGCGGTGGCTCGGGCTGTTCAGACCCATGAAGGCACTGGTGAAGAATTCGGCGCAGAAATTACCGAGTGCCATGCCGAAGAGGGTATCGGACGGATAATGCCAGCCGCCTTCGATGCGTGCCCAGGCGGTGGCGAAAGTGAGTCCATGCAGGCCGGCATCGAGCGCGATGCGCAGGCCCGGCTGCATGGGTATCTGGCGCAGATTGAGCGTGGCGAGGCGTGTGTATACGGCGGACGCGGTGGTGTGGTTCGAAGGGAAGCTGTGGTCATTGGCGCGATTGGGACGCTCGCGGTGCACGGAGCGGCTGATGAGCGTGTTGGACTCGATTGCGGTCGTGGCGGCGAGCAGATTGACCAAGTACCCCTTGGCCTTGTCTGCAAGCCATCTCGAGCCGAAGCGCCCGCTCGGAGCAAACAGCAACGCGGCGATGTCGACCCCGACCGAGGCGCTGCGCAGCCGGTAACTCCAGCGCGTCGCACTGGCTGCCGAGCCGAACAGAGGAGTGCGGGTGCGGGCCCAATGTGAGAGGCGGTGATCGAAGTGATCAATCTGCAGCGCCGCGGCGCCGGCGAGCGGTGCCCAGACCCACGGATCTGCGGCGGCCGAGACGGCGGCACGCCGCACGCGTGACCAGCCGGGCTCGACCGTGACATTCTGTCCCCAGTGTGGCTCGCCGGGCAGCGTGGCACAGCCGGTGAGCGCAAGCGCCGCGATCAGCACGAGTGCCTGCGGCCCGCGCATTCAGAACCTCGTGGCGAACCCCACCGAGAGGCCCTTCGGCAGGATTTCGACGAGCAGCGGAATCTTGCGTTGCGAGGCCCAGTAGCCGAAGGCGGTGCCGAGCACCCAGCCGGCGAGGACATCGGACTGCCAGTGTCCTTGGCTCTTCATGCGTCCGTACGCGTCATAAATCGGCAGTAGCTCCGCCGCCCAGATCCACGGATAACGGTGCCGGTAGTGCAGAATGAACGGGGTGACGAAACTGGCCTGCAGAGTAACCTCGCCGCTTGGGAAGCTCTGATCGCCGTGGCCCGCGAAGAATGCGTTGGGGCCACGGTTCTGATAGGGACGGGCGCGACTGAAGCTGAACTTCAGTACTTGTGTGGCCGCTCCGGCAAACACCGAGGCGTCTGCGGCCTGCCAGAAGGTATGGCCGAGTCCCGGGTGATTGCCGAGGAACAGTGCGCCAGCCGCCTCGAAGGCGACTGTGCCGAATTCGAGCCCCAGCTGGTTCGAGCGCGAAAAAATCCCATTCTTGTCCTGCATCTTCAATCGGTAATCGATGCCGAACGGCCCGTGACTGCTGCCTTCATGGATACGCATGGCCGCGAGGAATGCCACGGCGCCTGCCGCGGGCAGCACCCAGCGCCGCCGCCACCACGCGTGCGCGCCAAGGTGCAGTTTCTTCTGCGCGCGGGCCGATGTGTGCGAGCGGTGCGTGGTCTCGGTTGAATCGGCGCGGGTCGAAGTGGCTGCGTATGCTTGTGCTGGCGCGGTGACGGTGAACGCAACAAGCAGGCCGACGGCGAGCGTATGCGGCAGCCGGCGAGCCGGAGTGTGCAATGGCTTTGCAGCCTGCGCGGCTACCAGATCCCGCCGGCGATTCACGGTCAGTGCGGGGGAGCTTCTCATGCGGGTGCCTTTCAGAGCGGTAACAGCGAGGGTCGGCGCAACCGTCATGAGGGCGGCCCTCGCGGGATGCCAGAGCGCATGCGTTTGCCGTGCGATCGCTGCGCTGGCATGGCCGCCAGACTGAAGGGTGCGTCCCATCGGATTATCGCAGCGCAGCGCGACGGCGGAGTGAACTTCCGCCGGCGAGGGTCGCGCACACAGGAGGAACGACGCCGTGGTATGCCTGATCTGCGCCTCAACAGTCGCACTCATGGGGCCCCCGGTCCTTGTGTGGCGACGTGCCGGCTCCGCCGCCTGATGTTCATCTTCGGAGTGACCTGCGGGCTGCGGCCCGCAAGGTCGGCCGCCGCGGCTCAGCCAAGATCCGAACCGCGACGGCCGCCGACGCTCTCTTAGAAGCGTCATGGCCAGCAAGGTTCCCCACGGCCTGCAGCACGGGGTGGGCGCAGCGGATTGCACGGGGGCAGATGGCTGGTAAGCTCTCTGTCATGACGCCATCCGATCGACCAGGTTTCACTGATGCGCGGGTGCAATGGAACGAGCGCTTTTCCCGGCCCGGATATCTGTTCGGACTCGAACCGAACGCGTTTCTGGTGAGGCAGGGCGAGCGGCTTGCCCGCTCCTCGCACGTGCTGTGCGTGGCAGACGGGGAGGGTCGCAACAGCACTTGGCTCGCCGCCCAAGGTCACACGGTCAGCGCATTCGATGTGTCTTCGGTGGCGGTGGCAAAGGCCCGCGCACTGGCCGAGCGGCGCGGGCTTGCGGTCGACTATCAGGTCGCAGGCATCGACTCCTGGGCGTGGGGGGCGGAACAGTTTGATGCCGTGGCCGCGATCTTCATTCAGTTTGCCTCCCCCGCGCAGCGTCCAGCGTTGTTTGCGGGCATGTGGCAGACGCTCAAATCCGGCGGGCTGCTCCTGATTCAGGGGTACACACCGAAGCAACTCGAATACGGCACCGGCGGGCCGGGCAGACTCGATCATCTGTACACGGCCGGGATGCTGCGCGCGCTGCTGCCGCAGGCGCAGTGGCTCGAACTGGCCGAGCACGAGGCGGAACTCGCTGAGGGCGATGCTCACCGCGGCCGCTCGGCGCTCATCGATGCGGTGGCGCGCAAGCCGTGAGCGACGGGGCGGGGGCATTGCCGGCTGATCCGCGGGGCGCCCCGTGGGGCGCGGCGGAGTTCCCGTGGCGTTGAACAAGCCTGCGCTGCCGCGCGATGTGTGGCTGCTGTGTTTCTCTGCCTTCAGCGCGGACCTTGGTTACCAAGGGGTCACGGCTCTATTTCCGCTTTTTTTGATCTTCCAGCTGCATGCATCGGTGTACTTCTTCGGACTCGTTACGGCGATCGCCTTCGGCGGCGGAGCGTTTGTCTCGTACCTCGGCGGATTGGCTGGCGATCGGTTTGACCGCAAGCGGGTTGCGATTGCCGGCAACTTGCTGATACCCCTGATGGCACTCGCCGGCCTGGCGCACGCGCCGGGCTTGGCGGCGCTGCTCTATGTTCTGGGTTGGTGGGCGCGGTATTTCCGCAGCCCACCGCGCCGTGCCTTGCTGGTGAGCGCAACGCCGCCGCACGAGCGAGCCCGAGCATTCGGCACTCTGCACGCGCTCGATATTGGCGGCGGCATGCTGTCTGCGCTGCTTGCGCTCGGTGCCCTGTGGCTCAAAGTTGCGATCGCAACGGTGATGCTCTGGGCGATCATGCCGCTTTTGATCTCGACGCTGCTGCTCGTGCTGGTGCGGCGCAGCGAGGTCTACGGGCAGCAGACACCGCCGGACTCGCCCGGGGCTGCCCGCGTGATACCGCCGCAAGCAGTACTTGCGGCGTTGCTGATTTCCGCGACGCTCTACGGGTTCAGTTTCTACAATCTCGGTTTTCCGATCGTCACGGCAACTGAGGCGCACGCGGCGGCAGGCTACGAGTGGGGCGTGCTCGCCTACGTTGTCTACCTCGGTGTCTCGGCGATCAGTGGGTACCTGCTTGGCACGCGGCGCACCTCTTCTGCGCGCTCGTTGTGGCTGCTCGGCTACCTGCCGTCGGCGCTCGGCTCCGGGCTGATCGGGCTCAGCGTCTCATGGCACATGCACGCTCTCGCCTTCTACCTCGCGGTGGGCGTGCTCGGCTTCGGGATGGGGGCGGTGGAGACGTTCGAGCCGACCCTGGTGTCCTCGCTCGTCAGCCACACCCGTCTCGGGCGCGGCATGGGATTCTTATCGGTCTCGCGCGCGATCGGCCAGTTTTTGTCGAATCTGGTCATGGGCGCGTTGTTCGTGTTCGGCCAGGCGGCCCCCTACTACTACGCATTTGCCTCAGCGCTGCTCGCCGCGCTGCTGTTTGCCGGGGCGCAGCTCGGCGTGCCGTGGCATGCCCGCGCGAACGTGGACCGATAAAAAGAAGACCCCGCTTGCGCGGGGTCGGTCGCTTGCTTGCATCGAGTCGTGCTTTTTTGTTTTTAGGCCGGCACGGTACGGCATGCGTCTGTGTTGCGCAGCGAGCCCGTGCTTTCTTGGAATCTCAGCGCTTTCTCAGCTTTTTCCCCCCTCGGACCACATGCCGGCCCCAGGTGGCAAAGATCAAGCAATCCTCATGCCAGATGTCGCATTTTGGCACGCATACGACAGATTGATACTGAAATAGGGCGCCAATGTGACGTAATGTCCACTTACAGCAGGTGATTTCCCATATTCTTTGCGCGATGATCCGTCCCGCCGCCGACCAGTGCAATTCAAAATCACGTAAATGTAAAGAAATTCGACGTATTTTTGGCGAATTTGAGCCCAAGATGAAGCTCGATTGCTTTTAACACTTTGAATTAATTAGTAAATATTACTGATCTCGAGGTGTAAATGAAATCGACGAGCGGCCTCAGGCGGATGCCTGGGGCATGGCAAGTGTTCTGGGTGGGGCTCCTCACGGCGTTTGCAGCCCAGGCCGCTGCGAACGATTCGGCTCTGCCGTGTCCCGCGTTGCTGCGACCTGCGGTGCATTTCTGGATTCGCGTTTATACCCAGATCGATACCAATGAGGGTTTTCTCCACGACCCGAACGATCTCGGCGTCGTCTATGCGACGGTGCGTTTCACGCCGCATAGTTCGCCGTCAGAACGGCAGCGCATCGTCAATCGCGAGCGCGACCGAATCGCCGCCGAATTGCGCAGTATTGCCGCGGGCGAGCGCCCCCTGTCGCCCGAGGAACGACGCATTCGGGCGCTCTGGGGCCCCGAGGCAAGCGCGGCCCGGCTGCGCGAGGCGGCAGACGATATCCGCTTTCAACTCGGTCAGTCCAATCGCTTCAAGGCCGGACTGATTCGCTCGGGTGCGTGGCATCACGCGATTGCGCACGCCCTTGCCGAGCACGGCTTGCCGCCTCAGCTGGCCGCGCTGCCTCTGGTCGAGTCTGCCTACAATCCGCGCGCGTTTTCCAAGGACGGTGCGGCAGGGCTGTGGCAGTTCATGCCAAGCACCGCGCGACGGTTCCTGCGCATGGGAGCGGCGGTCGACCAGCGGTTCGATCCATTCAGCGCGACCGTTGCGGCGGCACAGCTGCTTGCCTACAACCACCGGATTCTCGGTACCTGGCCTCTGGCCATCACTGCGTACAACCAAGGTGTCGCCGGCATGTTGCGGGCCGTGCACACCGTCGGGACCCGGAATATCGCTACCATCGTGCGGCGCTATCATTCGGCGACTTTCGGTTTTGCCTCACGCAATTTCTATGTGTCGTTCCTGGCCGCGCTGTACGTCGAACAGCATGCGCAGCGCTATTTTGGCGACTTGCGTATGCTGCCAGAGGAGCGTTTCGATGAATTGACGCTCCCGGGTTACGTGTCCGTGGCCGCGCTCGAGCGGGCGCTCGAGGTGAGCCCGGCGCGGCTGCGCGAGCTCAACCCGGCGCTGCGCGGGCTGGTCTGGGATGGCGAGCTCGATGTGCCGCGGGGTTATCGGTTGCGGCTGCCGCGCCGCGGTCCGCATTGGAGTGTCGCGGCGCTGATGGCTCGGCTCGGGCCGCACGCGCTGCTGGCGGGACAGTTGCGCCCGCCGACCTACCGCGTTCGCTGGGGCGACACGCTCTCGGGCATCGCGGCGCGTTATCACCTCAGCATCTGGACGCTGGCGCGATTCAACGGTATGCCGGTCGGCGGATTGCTGCGCGTCGGGGAACAGATCCGTCTGCCGGGCGCGAGCCGTCCGCCCGCCCAGCCGGTACTGGCGGCTGCGGTACCGACTGCAGCGGCCAGTACCGCCTCGGCAGTGCATCCAGCCGTCTATCGAGTTCGTCCGGGCGACACGCTCTCGGGTATCGCTGTGCGCTATGGCGTCAACGCAGCCGTCCTGGCGCACCTCAATGACATCCCGGCCAACGGATTGTTGCGGATCGGGGAGGCGCTGCACCTGCCCGACGCCACACCGGCAGCGCAGGTCGCCGCGGTGGGTCCGGCCGCCGCCATGAAGGATGGTCCCATGGCGACTCGCGGGGCACGCGTGCCACAGGCTGCGGCGCTGGTGGCCCAGGCAACCTCCGCCCGGTCGGCGGCAGCCGCAGGCGCCATCCCAGTGCTGGCCGCTGCCCAGCCGGGCGCGCGCTCGAGGCGGAGTCCTCGCGGGACGGACCGGCAGCCGGTCTCGGCGCATCAGGCCGAGGCGCTGGGTCCGATGCTCGGCGCCGAGAGTGAGCCGGCACGCAGCGTGGATCCCACGGACTACTCGGTCTCCGCTCGGGGAACGATCCGTGTGGCCACTGCCGAATCGCTGGGCTTTTACGCCGAATGGCTGGACGTGAGCGCGATGGACCTGCGCCGCATCAACCATATTGCATTGCGTCAGCCGGTGCGTATTGGCGAGCGGATCCGGCTGGATTTCCGCCATGTGACTGCACAGCAGTTTGAGCAGCGCCGGATCGCCTATCACCGCGCCCTGCAAGCGAGCTATTTTGCGAGCCATCGTATCGAGGGCACGCGCCACTACGTGACACGCAGTGGCGACTCGCTGTGGACGCTCACGCAGCGCTTCGCAGGGCTACCGGCGTGGCTGCTGCGCCAGTACAACCCCGATACCGATTTCTATGCACTGCGTCCGGGCACGCGGCTGGTCATTCCGCGCATCATCACGGCGCGTGCAGCGGGTTGATGCGGCCTTCGGTAGTACGAGCGATGTCTATAATGCATTCCATGCGCTTGATTAAGACCCTTGTTGCAGTGGCCAGCCTTGCGGCTGTGACGGCAACCGTGAATGCCGCGCCGGCGCCGCGCGTCGGGCGCGTTCCACTGCTCACTGACCCCCATCTGCCACATGTGCAGTACGTGCTCGTGAAGAAGTCGGCGCGACGGCTCTACCTGATGAACGGCAGCACGGTGGTGCGCGCCTTTCGGATCCATCTCGGCTTGATGCCCAATGGACCGAAGGAGCGCTCAGGTGATTACCGCACGCCGGTCGGCTGGTATCACCTGGTCCGCCGCGACCCGCGCAGCGACTTCTTTCTCTCGATCCAGATCTCCTACCCGAACCGCGCCGACTTGGCACGCGCCCGCGTCCATCACTGGCAACCGGGTGGGGAAATCATGATCCACGGCCTGCCGAACCGATTGCACAGCTCACTGTCGTACTATCTGCACAGCGATTGGACCGATGGCTGCATAGCCGTTTCCGACGCCGACATGATGCAGATCTGGATGATGACCCGAGACGGCATGCGCATCGATATCCAGCCTTGAGCCCGTTCGGTCCCTGATGGAAAACCACGAACTCGAACCCGAATTCATCGAAGCGCGCGTTCATCCCCGCGGTAGTCTCGAGAATCTCTCCCAGGCCGAAATTGCCAAGTTGCTCGACTCGGGGCGCGGCGGCCTGTATCCGCTGTTTCGCAAGTGCGCACTGGCGGTGCTGAACAGCGGCGCCGACACGGATAACGCCAAGGAGATCTTTGACCGATATCGGGATTTCGACATCCGGATCATGCGTCAGCCGTGGGGCATCCGTCTCGAGATGCACCATGCGCCGGGTGCGGCCTTCGTCGATGGCCAGATGATCCGCGGTATCAAGGAGCACCTGTTTGCGGTGTTGCGCGATGTGGTGTTTACCTCGAACGAAATCATGGCGCCGGGGCGGTTCGATCTCGATGACTCCGCTTCGATCACCAATGCGGTGTTTCACATCCTGCGCAATGCCCAACTTCTCGAGTGCAAGGCGCATCCCAATCTGGTGGTCTGCTGGGGCGGACACTCGATTGGCACCGAGGAGTACAAGTACTCCAAGCGCGTTGGCTACGAACTCGGGCTGCGCGGCCTCGACGTGGCCACTGGCTGCGGTCCCGGTGCGATGAAAGGGCCGATGAAGGGAGCGACCATCGGACACGCCAAGCAGCGTATCGAGCATGGCCGATACATCGGCATCACCGAGCCCGGCATCATCGCCGCAGAGCCGCCCAATCCGATCGTCAATCATCTGGTCATCATGCCGGATATTGAGAAGCGCCTGGAGGCGTTCGTGCGCTTTGCGCACGGCATCGTCGTACTGCCGGGAGGCGCCGGCACCCTGGAGGAAATCCTCTATTTGCTCGGCATTCTTCTCGACCCTGCCAATCGCGATCAGCCCTTTCCGGTGGTGCTGACCGGGCCGCGCACCAGCGCCGGCTATTTCGAGCATGTTCGCCGCTTCATAGGCGGCACGCTCGGCGAATTGGCGCTCGCACGGCTGAACATCATCGTCGACGATCCAGCCGAAGTCGCGCGGCGCATGGTCCACGGCATCGATGCGGTGCGGGGCTTCCGCCGTGAGCGCAAAGACGCATACAATTTCAACTGGTTGTTGTCGATCCATCCGCAGTTCCAACATCCGTTTGCGGTGACCCACGAGTCGATGCGCGCGCTGGCGCTCGGACGCGACCAACCCGTGCACGAGCTGGCCGCCAACCTGCGCCGGGCTTTCTCCGGAATCGTCACCGGCAACGTCAAGGAACACGGGATCCACGCGATCGAGCGGCATGGCCCGTACGAGCTGGCCGGCGACCCGGGCGTGATGCGCCTGCTCGATGAACTTCTCGCGGCCTTCGTCGAGCAGGGGCGCATGAAGCTGCCCGGCAGCGTCTATCGCCCGGTCTATCGCCTCGTCGGCTAGCGCAGTCGCCAGGCGGGCGGCGGTGATGCGACATAATCGGCGGCCATATTTCATAAGCCGTCGGCCTCAACGCGCTCTGCGCTGCCAGTGGGGGCGCCTGTGAACCAGTACCTGCGCCGAGAGCGACTGGGACGTACCCTGGGGTCTCGTTGCCCGAGGTGCGTCCATGAGTTCATCGTTTAGGGAGCGTGGCGTCGACCGGCCCGACGCCCCAGAGGAGACCGCCGGCAAGAGCGCTGCGGTCGGGTCCCCCGCCGCGCCGTTCCCGAACTGGCTCGAACGCATGCAGAACGTGCGGGCCCGGCACGATGCGATCACTCGCAATCTCAATACCTGGTCGAACTACAAGAATTGGGCCGAACGGATGCGCACCGCCTGGAGTGAGGAGCCGGCAGGCCAGGACGCTGCGCCGTTCACGGGCGATTCAACCCCGCCCAATCACTGAGCGCACAGGCCCCTCGATGGAACGCATCATGCTTTGGTGGGACGATTTGGATGATGTCACCGCCGCATTGAGACATGTCCTGCGCACGGCGCTCGCCGAAGCGTTCGTCTTGCCCTCACCACCGGCCTGGGGCAGCCTGATCGGCCAGTGGTTGGGCCGGGTGGCCTGAGCCCACCCGAATCGGTCATCAGCCCGGGGTCGCCCGCCGCACCGCCCCCAGGGATGGCCTCGGCGATGTCTGGCGCATTGAAAATCGCCCAGTCGCGCCCACAATGCTCCGCTCCGGAATGAATCAGGAGTGGATTGTGAATACCCCAGAGACCCCGTCGAATTCGTCCCCCGATCGCCAGACGCATGGCTTTCAGGCGGAAGTGCGAGAGCTGTTGAAGCTCATGATCCACTCCCTGTACAGCCACCGGGAAATCTTCCTGCGCGAGCTGATCTCCAATGCATCGGACGCCAATGACCGCCTGCGCTTTGCCGCCATTGGCGCAGCCGAACTGCTCGAGAGCGACCCGGAGCTGACGATTCGCGTCGATGCCGATCCCGAGGCGGGCACGGTCACCATCACGGACAATGGCATCGGCATGACGCGCGAGGAGGCGGTCTCCAACCTCGGGACCATCGCGCGGTCCGGGACTGCGGAATTCTTCCGCTCTCTGTCCGGCGAGCGGCAGAAGGATGCCCAGCTGATCGGCCAGTTCGGGGTGGGCTTTTATTCCGGCTTTATTGTCGCGGATCGCGTCGAGGTGCTCTCGCGTCGCGCCGGCCAGCCTGCTGGCGCTGCAGTCCGTTGGGAGTCGCGCGCGGATGGTGAATTCACCGTGGAGACGGTCACGCGCGAGGCGCGCGGAACGGCGGTGAAGCTCTACCTGAAGCCCGAGGCGAAGGAATTCGCCGATCCATTCCGGCTGCGCACGCTGATCCGGCGATATTCCGACCACATTGCATTTCCCGTACGCATGCGCAAGGAAGGCGAGGCGTCGCTGGAGTACGAGACCGTCAACCAGGCGACTGCGTTGTGGGTGCGCCCACGCAGTGAATTGACCGACGAGGAGTATCGGCAGTTCTACCAGCACCTGGCACACGATTTCACCGAGCCGCTCGCCTGGAGTCACAACCGAGTCGAGGGCAAGCGTGAGTACACCAGCCTGCTCTACGTCCCGGGTCGCGCGCCGTTCGATCTGTGGCAACGGGAAGCCGTGCACGGGCTGAAACTGTACGTCAAACGCGTGTTCATCATGGACGACGCCGAGCAGTTCCTGCCGCTGTACTTGCGTTTCGTCAAAGGGGTGGTCGACTCGAGCGATCTGCCGCTGAATGTCTCGCGCGAGCTTCTGCAGCGCGAGCCGGAGGTTGAGGCCATTCGCGCCAGCCTCACCAAGCGGGTGCTCGATATGCTCGCCAAGCTCGCCGAGGACGATGCGGCAAAGTACACGACTTTCTGGAAGGAATTCGGCCTGGTTCTGAAGGAGGGCGTCGGTCAGGATGCGCTCAACCGCGCCGCGCTGCTGCCGCTGCTGCGTTTCGCGAGCACGCACGAGGCCGGCGACGAGCCGGTGGTGAGTCTGGCCCAGTACGTGGAGCGGATGAAGCCAGGGCAGGAGCGTATTTACTACATCACCGCCGATAGTCTTTCGGCCGCACGTCGCAGCCCTTACATCGAGCGTCTGAGCGAGCGCGGCATCGAGGTGCTGCTGCTGGCCGATCGCATCGATGAGTGGATGATGGGGCAGCTCGCCGAATTCGATGGCAAGTCATTCAAGGATGCCGCGCGCGGCGAGCTTGAGCTCGGTGCCCTGGAGACTGAGTCGGACCGGCGCGAGCGAGACGCGACGCTGAAGGAGAGCAAGGGGCTGCTGAAGCGGGTGAAAGACGCCATCGGCGATCGTGTCACTGAGGTGCGGCCGAGCACGCGCCTGAAGGACTCCCCGGCCTGTCTGGTGCGCGCCGAGCACGAACTCGGCGCGGGAATGCGCAAGATCCTCACCGCTGCCGGTCAGAGCGTGCCGCCATCCAAGCCGGCACTGGAGCTGAATACCGCGCACCCGCTGGTGAAGTATCTCGATGGGCTTGCCGATACCGCTCGCTTCGAGGCGCTGGCGGTGCTGCTGTACGAGCAGGCCGAGCTCGCCGAGGGCGGCGAGCTCGGGAATCCGGCCGACTTTGTGCAGCGCTTGAATCGCCTGTTGGTCGAGCTCGCCGCCGGAAACGCCGCGTGAAGCCCCCGCGCGCCGAGCGGCTGCAGATTGCAGGTCCCGCCGGTGACCTGCAGGTGGTGGTGGAAACTCCGATGGGGGAAGGACCCTCAATCGGAGTCACCGCTCCGGCCGCGTTTGGTGTGGTGTGTCACCCGCATCCGCTCTACGGCGGAACGCTAGACAACAAAGTCGTCTACACCTTGGCGAGGGCGTTCGTGGCTTGCGGTGCGGCGGTGATTCGCTTTAATTTCCGCGGAGTTGGCTCGAGTGTCGGCCAGTATGACGAGGGTCGAGGTGAGACCGAAGATGCGCTCGCCGCGATCGCCTACGGTCGAGAGCGGTGGCCGGGCGCGGCGCTTTGGCTGGCGGGGTTTTCCTTCGGCGCGGCAGTCGCCGTACGGGCGACAGCTCGCGCCGAACCGGCGCGCCTGGTGCTCGTGGCACCAGGGGTCACCCGGGTGGTGATGGACGGCGTGCCCTCTCCGCGTTGCCCCTGGCTGCTGGTTCAGGGCGATGCCGACGAGGTGATCGAGCCGGAGAGCGTATTGAGCTGGGCACAGCGTCAGGACAGGCCGCCTGAGCTGCGTTCATTCCCGGGAGCGGGACACTTCTTCCATGGACGACTGCACGAATTGCGCGAGGCGGTCGTCCAGTTCATCAATCAGGCCGCTTGAGCGGCGCTTCTCGACGCGCCGTCGAGAAACGAACGGGGTTCGCTCCGCGAACCCCGCCGAACCGTGCGCTTCAGCGCGCGATCACGAATTGACCATCGCCTTGAGGTTCTTCAGCGGCATGACCCGGACCTTCTTGCTGGCCGGCTTTGCCTTGAACATCATCTTCTCGCCCGTGAACGGGTTGATTCCTTCGCGTGCCTTCGTGGCCGGCTTCTTGACGACCTTCATCTTCAGCAGCCCCGGCATGGTGAACAGGCCATTGCTGCGCAGGCTCTTCTTGATCACGCCGTTGAGCGAATCGAAGACGCCCCCGACCTGCTTGCGCGAGAGCCCCGTGTCTTTGGAAATTTGAGTCAGGACTTCCGACTTGGTCGGAGCGCTACCCTTTTTCGCCATATTGCGCCACTCCTCAACTATATGAATATGCGCGCTGTTGTGCAGCCACGCAAAGTAAGAATCGCCGCGGAAAATAGCACATGGGCGCGCCTGCGCAACTGTTTTTTTTGCTCACGCGCATGCTGAAACGGCTTTTTTCAAAGGGTTTTGCGTCGCTTACGGAGCAGTCGATTCGATTTGGGCTGCGAGTTGCGCCGCGGCTGGCGCTGCTCCCCGTACCAAAACGTCCTTATGACGACTTTTTGTGCCGCGGAGTAGAGAAACGTCCGATTTGGGCACGCCAAGTGCATGTGATAGCACGCGTATCAGTCGCTCGTTTGCGGCACCCTCGACGGGCGGCGCGGCGACCCGCACGAGGAGCTTGCCGTCACGCACGCCGTCGATGCATTCACGGGATGCGCGCGTCTGAATACGAATGTGCAGCAAGCAGTCCTGCCCGTGAATTTCCAACCAACTCGTGGTCTTGGCGCTCATGATTGATGTATCGCGCACGGCTCGGTTCAGCTTCGCCACGTCCGCTGCCCGCACATTTCCCGCTGGATTGCGCCTTACACGTGCAGCAGGATCAGCAGCGCTTGAATGAGGATGCAGGCCCACAGCGGCGAGAGGTCGATGCCGGCAATCGCCGGAATCACCCGCCGAAAGGGGCGCAGCACCGGTTCGCACAGTGAGGCGAGCAGCGATTGCAGCGGCGAGTAGCCCCCGGGGGCCACCAGGCTGAGCAGCGCATACAGGACGATCGCGTAAAAATAGGTCCAGAGCAGCGTGCGGAGAATTTCGAGCGCCACTTGGTGCAGCCAGAACCACGGGCCGACCCAGCCGATGCCCTCCAGCACGAATATCACGGCCACCTGCACTGCCGCGACCAGAATGACTGCCGCTACCGAGGCGCTGTCGACTTTGCCGATCGGTGGCAGCATGCGCCGCAGCGGCAGAATCAGCGGATTCGTCAGCCGCACGATGGCTTGGCAGAGCGGATTGCGAAAGTCCGCGCGCGAGAGCTGCAGCAGCAGCCGTGCCAGCACGACGAACAGAGCCAGCGACAGCAGCGTTTCGATGATGTAGATGAGGGCGCTCATAGAGGGGTGTCCGCAGGCCGGTTCAGGCGGGCTGGAACTGTTCGGCAAGCTCGCGGCTGCGCGCCGCGGCTGCCTGTACGGCGCGCGTGACGATCTCACCGAGGCCCGCTGCCTCGAATGCACGCACTGCCGCCTCGGTTGTGCCGCCCTTTGAGGTGACCTCGGCGCGCAGCCGCGCGAGATCGCTGCCGCTCTGCGCGAGCAGGCCCGCCCCGTGCAGTGTCGCCGCGCTGAGCGTGCTCGCGGTCTGTGCCGACAGACCCAGTTCCATCCCTGCCCGAGCCATTAATTCCGCCAGAAGAAAGAAATATGCCGGTCCGCTGCCAGAGAGCGCCGTGACCACATCCAGGGCTTCCTCCGTATCCAACCGCACGACCTCTCCGACTGCACGCAGGATCTGCTCAGCCAGATCCACCTGCTCCGGCCGGCTCGGCGCAGGCGCGTACAATCCCGTGACGCCCGCGCCGACGAGCGCCGGTCGATTGGGCATCGCGCGCATGACCGTGACGTCCGGTCCACACCAGCTCTGCAGCGCTGCGATGCGCACCCCCGCGGCCACCGACAGCACGAGTGGCCGAGTCCCGCCGAGCGTCCGGGCAAGCGGGCTGAGCACCGCGCCCACGTCTTGCGGCTTCACGGCGACCACGACCACGCTGGCGTGAGCAACGGCGGCAACGTTATCGGTCAGTGCAGTCAGGCCGAATTCGCGCTGCAGCGCCTCTCGAGCGGCTGGATCACGTTCACCGACCGACATCCGCTCGGGCCGCACGCCTTGGCGCAGCAGGCCACCGATCAATGCGCGGCCCATGTTGCCGCCACCGAGTACTGCCAGTTCGAGGTGATTCATAAGAGGGTGATTGTAATGGCTGGCGCGCTTCGAGGTGCTGCCTTCATTGCGCGGGGCCACGCGAGCCGAACAGCGCGGTACCGATGCGGACCAGGGTCGAGCCCTCGAGGATGGCACTCTCGAAATCCCCGCTCATGCCCATCGAGAGCGTATCGAGGCCGGCACCCTGGGCATTCAACGCCGCTTGCAGCTCGTGCAGCCGAGCGAACCAGGCGCGCTGATGTGACGGCTCGGTCTCGACGGGCGGGATGCACATCAGACCGCGCAGACGCAGACGCGGTAGTGACCCGACGGCGGCCGCAAGCCCGGCCAGCTCCGCCTGCGGCACGCCGGCCTTGCGGTCCTCCCCCGCCAGGTTGACCTGGATACAAACATTCAGTGGCGGGGCATGCACCGGCCGCTGCGCGGAGAGCCGCTGCGCGATGTGCAGCCGGTCAATGCCGTGAACCCACTGGAAGCGTTCCGCGATGGGACGGGTCTTGTTGGCCTGCAAGCGACCGATGAAGTGCCAGGTGAGCCCTAGCGCTTCGAGCGCATTGAGCTTCTCGAGTGCTTCGTTGAGATAGCTCTCGCCGAAGTCGCAGAGCCCCTCGGCGGCGGCGGCGCGGACGGCTGAGGCAGGCTGAGCCTTGGACACGGCCAGAAGTGTGATGTCGGCCACATTCCGACCGGCGCGTGCCGCGGCTGCCGCGATCTCAGTGCGTACCGCGCGCACGCGCTCGGGCAAATTCTGCGAAGCCCTTATCATATGGATGCCCGAACCCCTCCGCTATACTCCACCGACCGGGCAAGCGCGGGATGCGTCCACCCGACTCCAATCGGAGACCCGATGGTCGATATCGCGCAATTGCTGGCCTTCGCTGTCAAGAACAACGCCTCGGATCTGCACCTGTCCGCAGGCGTGTCGCCCATGATCCGTGTCGACGGAGACATGAAGCGGATCAATATGCCACCGCTTGCGCACAAGGAAGTGCACAGCATGGTGTATGACATCATGAACGACAAGCAGCGCAAGGCCTTTGAGGAGTTCTTCGAGACCGATTTCTCCTTCGAGATTCCCAAGCTGGCGCGTTTCCGCGTCAACGCCTTTAATCAGAACCGGGGGGCGGGAGCGGTATTCCGCACCATTCCCTCGAATATCCAGTCGCTGGATGACCTGAACGCGCCGAAGATCTTCCGCGACCTGTGCATGCTGCCACGCGGGCTGGTGCTGGTGACCGGGCCGACCGGCTCGGGCAAATCGACCACGCTCGCGGCAATGGTCAATCACTGCAACGACAACCGGCCCGACCACATCATCACGATCGAGGATCCGATCGAGTTCGTGCACGAATCAAAGCGCTGCCTCGTCAATCAGCGCGAGGTGCACCGCGATACGCTGGGCTTCAGCGAAGCGCTGCGCTCGGCATTGCGAGAGGACCCGGATGTGGTGCTGGTGGGGGAAATGCGCGACCTGGAGACCATCCGTCTCGCCCTTACGGCCGCCGAGACCGGGCACCTCGTGTTCGGCACGCTGCACACCAGCTCGGCGGCCAAAACCATCGACCGGGTCGTGGACGTGTTTCCGGCCACCGAGAAGGAGATGGTTCGCTCGATGCTGTCCGAATCGTTGCGCGCGGTCATCTCCCAAACGTTGCTGAAGCGAATCGGTGGAGGGCGTGTCGCTGCGCACGAGATCATGATTGGCACCCCGGCGATCCGCAATCTGATCCGTGAGGGCAAGATCGCCCAGATGTACTCCGCGATCCAGACCGGCCAGGCGAGCGGCATGCAGACGCTCGATCAATGCCTCGCTGAACTGCTGTCGAAGGGCCAGGTGAGCAAGGAAGAGGCGCGCTTCAAGGCCCAGAATAAGGACAGCCTGTGATGCCGGCCGCCGTGCGCCAAGTCTGAAGAAGGGGGTGCGTCATGCCTATGGACCGCGATCAAGCTATCAAGCTGATTCATGATCTGCTGCGGCGCATGGTCGAGCGCAAGGCCTCTGATCTGTTCCTCACCGCCGGATTCCCGCCGGCGCTGAAGGTCGATGGAGAGGTTCGCCCGCAGAGCGAGCGGGCGCTTGCGCCCGAGCAGTCCGCGACGCTGGTTCGCTCGTTGATGAACGACCGCCAGACGCGCGAGTTCGATGCTACCAAGGAATGCAATTTCGCGATCGCCCCGCCGGGCATTGGCCGTTTCCGTGTCAGCGCGTTCGTGCAGCAGAGCACCGTCGGCTGCGTCATCCGGATGATCAACGCCCGCATTCCGAGCTTTGAGGATCTCGATCTGCCGCCGATCCTGAAAGAGCTCGCGCTCTCCAAGCGCGGATTGGTGGTGGTGGTGGGTGGCACCGGCTCGGGCAAATCGACCACGCTCGCCGCCATGATCGGCTATCGCAATGAAAAGACGCGTGGCCATATCGTCACGGTTGAGGATCCGGTGGAATTCATTCACCAGCATAAGGGGTGCGTCGTCACGCACCGCGACGTTGGGGTCGACACCGAGTCCTGGCAGGTGGCGTTGAAGAATGTGTTGCGCCAGGCACCAGATGTCATCTACATCGGCGAGATTCGCGACCGCGAGACGATGGAGTATGCTGTCCAGTTCGCCGAGACCGGGCATCTGGTCTTCTCTACGCTGCATGCCAATAACGCCAACCAGGCGCTCGATCGCATCATCAATTTCTTTCCCGATGAGCGGCGCGAGCAGTTGCTGATGGATCTTTCACTGAACATCCGCTCCTTCATCTCGCAGCGGCTGGTGCCGCGCGAGGGTGGCGCAGGCCGCATTGCCGCCATGGAGATCATGCTCAACTCGCCGCTGATTCAAGATCTGATCTTCAAGGGTGAAGTGGTCAAGATTCGCGACGTGATGGCGCGCTCGAACCGCCTCGGCATGAAGACCTTCGATCAGTCTCTGTTCGAGCTGTATGAGGCCGGATTCATCTCTTACGAGGACGCCTTGCGCAACGCCGACTCGAAGAACGAGCTGCGGTTGCGCGTGAAGCTCGAGAGTCATCGCGAGAGTCCGTCGCTTGATGACAGCAGCCTCGCGATCATGGATGAAGAGGAGGATCACAAGCCATGAGTGAGACGGCCGCCGCGGGCGCGACGCCGACCGAGCCAAAAGGCGACGAGACGGCGCCACACATCAATACCACGCCGCTGTTCAAGCTGATGGTCGATCGCAAGGCGTCGGATCTGTTCTTCACGAGCAACGCACCAATCAAGATCAAGATCGAAGGGCAGATCTATCCGATCAACAAGCAGGTGCTCACCCCGGCGATGGTGCGTCAGGCGGCGCTCGCTCTGATGAGCAGCGAGCAGCGCGAACAGTTTGCGCGCGACCTCGAGCTCGATTTCGCGATTTCCGAGGTGGGTCTCGGGCGGTTTCGCGTCAACGTATTCATGCAACGCGGTAGTCCGGCCGTGGTGCTGCGCTACATCACCGCCGAGATGCCCCGTCTCGAGTCGCTCGCCCTGCCCGAAGCGGTCGGCGAACTGGCTCTGCACAAGCGCGGTCTGGTACTGGTCGTCGGGGCCGCCGGTTCCGGCAAGTCGACCACGCTGGCGGCGATGATCAACCTGCGCAACGAAACCGCCTCGGATCACATTCTCACCATCGAGGATCCGGTCGAGTTTCTGCACGCGAACAAGCGCTCGATCGTCAATCAGCGCGAGGTCGGCAGCGACACCCGGTCATTCGCCAACGCGCTGCGCGGCGCGTTGCGCGCCGCGCCGGATGTGATCCTGGTCGGGGAGATTCGTGACCGGGAGAGTATGGAGGCGGCGATTCACCTCGCAGGTACCGGACACCTGGTGCTCGCGACACTGCATGCGAATAACTGCGCCCAGACCCTGGACCGCATCATCAACATGTTTCCGGCCGGGCAGCACGCGCAGATCTTCCTCGATCTGTCGCAGTACCTGCGTGGCATCCTGGCGCAGCGCTTGGTGATGGGCAAGGATGGGCGACGGGTCGCAGCAGTCGAAGTGATGCTCAATACGCCGCACATCTCCGATCTCATCAACAAGGGCGACGTGGTGGGCGTCAAGGAGGCGATCGCCGCGAGCGGCGAGCAGGGTATTCGCAGTTTCGACATGGCGCTGCTGGAGCTGTACAAGCAGGGGCGGATCGAACTGGCTGACGCACTGGCAAACGCCGACTCTCGCGCGAATCTCGAGGCGAAGATCAACTTTGGCTAAGGCCGTTCCGACGGCGCAGATTCCGATCGGGCACCTGACTCGGGCAACAGCGGCTCCGACCGCGCTATTCGGCGGGCGGTCCGGGCCTTCAGAACACCTGCAGGGCGTCGAACACCGGTCCGTCGACGCACACCCGCTTCATGGCATCGCCCTCAGCGGTGCGCACCCGCACAGCGCAGCCGGCGCAGCCGCCGACCCCGCACGCCATGAACTCCTCGAGGGACACCTGGCAGGGCACACCATAGCGGCGAGCCAGCTGCGCAGCGGCAGCTAGCATCGGCGTGGGCCCGCATGCGAACAGTTCCACTTCCGCGAGCGCCGCCGCATCGAGCGATCCGAGCCATTCGCTGGCCAGTTCGGTGACATAACCATCGAAGCAGCCGGGGAATCCAGCGCGGCTCGCGAGCCGGCTCGGGACGTCCCATTCCTCTAGCAGTGGCATGCAGGCGATGGTGCCGGCCGGCATGCCGGCAATCACCAGCGTCGAGGGCCGAGGTTGGAAGGGGAAGGGGATTTCCGAGCCCATCAGCACCAGCGGGTGGTAGTGGCGATGCGGGTCGGCGCGCAGTCGCTCAGCGAGGAAGATCATCGGCGGGATCCCGACTCCGCCACCGATCAGCACCGGGCGTGGCCGCGCGGGATGCGCGGTGAAGGGGTGGCCGATCGGACCGATCACGCTCACCGTGTCGCCGCTCGTGCGCGCGCTGAGCGCGCGCAGTCCCGGTCCGACGACTTTGTACAACACGTCGATCCAGCCGGCCTGCGGGTCGGCGCGCATGATCGACAGCGGGCGGCGCATCGGAATGGCAGGATCGCAGGTGAGGTGCACGAAGGTGCCGGGCTCGGCGCGCGCAGCACACCCTGGGGCGGCAAGCCGCAGCACGAACTGCTCGGCCGCGTACGCACTCTGACGCACCACGCGGGCGTCCTCAAGGTGCAACGTGCCACGAGTGTCCCGGCTCATGGTGCGCCTCTCCAGGCCAGCACCTCGCGCAGGACGGCCATGCGAACTGCGACTCCATTGCGCACCTGGTCACGGATAACTGAGCGGGGTCCATCGGCGACCTCCGAGGCGATCTCAATGCCGCGGTTCATCGGTTGCGGATGCATGACGATGGCGTCGGGCCGCGCCAGCGCGAGTCGCTCGGGCGTGAGCCCGTAACTGGCGTAGTAACGGTCGGCATCGGGCAGCTCAACCTCCGCCATCCGCTCCTTCTGAATGCGCAGCATCATCACCACGTCCGCATCACGTACACCCGCCTCAAGCGTTGTGTGACGTGCGCAGCCGCTGAACTCCGTCGGCTCGGGCATCAGCGCCGGCGGCGCGACGATGCGCAGGTCCGGAACGCCGAGCGTACGAAACACGTGGAATGCCGAACGCGCGACGCGCGAGTGGCGGATGTCGCCAACGATCGCGATGCTCAGGGCCTCGAACCGAGGTTTGTGCTGACGGACGGTGAGGGCATCGAGCAGCCCTTGCGTTGGATGCGCGACATGAGACTCTCCGGCCGAAAGGATGCTTACGTGCGGCGCGACATGTGCGGCGACCGTCCCGGGTACGCCAGTTTCCGCGTCGCGGATGACCAGCGCATCGACATGGAGCGATTCGAGCGTGTAGACCGTATCGAGCATGCTCTCGCCCTTGACGCGCGAGGAGAGCTGAACTTCCAGGTTGACGACGTCGGCGCCGAGGCGCTTGGCCGCCAGCTCGAACGATACCCGCGTGCGGGTCGAGGGCTCGGTGAACAGATTAGCGACCGTGCAGCCGGCGAGCAGGTCGCTGACCGGCGGCCGCTCGCCGAGCGGTCGGACCAGGCTTTGCGCCTGATCGAGCAGTCGCTCGATGATCGGGCGGGGCAGGCCTTCGAGTGTGATCAGGTGGCGCAATGAGCCGTCGGCGCGGAACGGATGCGTCATGCGGCCTCCTTCGCAGCGGCCCGCAGCAGTCCGACCCGGGGCCGATCGCGCGCGACCGGGATGGTGGGATTCATGGCAGTTCTTCTCCAGGCTCTCCGGACAGCCAGCGCTCCAGGATGACTGCTGCTGCGGCGCTGTCGATGTCCTCGCGTCGCAGGCGTCGTCGCTCGCCCCGTGCGCGTCGGCTCTTCAGCGCCTCGCTCGCTTCGAGCGACGAAAATCGCTCATCGACCAGGCTCACGGGCAACGCAAAGCGGCGCTTGATCTCGCCCGCGAAGCGGCGGGCACGCGGCAGCAGTGCGCCGGCTGTTCCGTCGGCATTATACGGGGCTCCGACCACGACTCGCCCGGGATTGAACGCACGCATCTCGCGCCCGATCGAGTCCCAGTCCGGTTCTCCCTGGCGTGCGCTCACGGCCGGTCGCGGCGCAGCCGTTCCCGTCAGGCTGTCGCCAGTGGCCATGCCGATGCGTGTGAGTCCGAAGTCGAAGGCGACGAGGCGAAGGATCGGTTCAGGCATGTCCGGCGGTCAGGCTCAGCTGGCCGACATTGATCCCGAGCAGCCGCCATGCGCCACTCCAGCGTTCCGCGAACGGCAGCTCAAATACCACGCGGGCGTCGACCGGGACCGACATCCAGGCGTTCTCGCGGATCTCGCGCTCGAGCTGTCCGGAATCCCATCCGGCATACCCCAGAGCAATGAAGGCGTCCTGGGGGCCCTCGCCGCGCGCCATTGCGGCGAGCACATCGCGTGATGTCGTGACCTGTATGGTCTCGGACACTTTGTGGGTGTGATCCCACTGACCGCCCGGACGGTGCAGCACGAAACCGCGGTCGGTGTTAACCGGGCCGCCGCGCAGGACTGGCTGTGCGGCAATGTCCTCGCTGGCTGCTGTGATGCGCATCTGCTCGAATACATCCGACAGTCGCATCGGCAGCGGCTTATTGAGCACGATGCCGAGCGCGCCACGATCGGTGTGTTCGCAGATGAGCGCAACGGTTTGCGCAAAATTCGGATCGGTGAGCGAGGGCATCGCAATCAGCAGATGATTGGTCAGACTGGAGAAATTCTCCGTCCCTGATTCTGCGCCTGCGGCCGTCCGCTCGCCGGCCGACGAGGCAGCACCCGGCTCCGCCTCGGCCTGAGGCTGCACATCGCTCGGTGGTTTGCCCCGCTCTTCGCCCATGCCGCCAGTATGGGGATGGTGCGTGTCCGGCTCAAGGCATGCGCACCGATCCGCGCACCCGTCCGCCCTTGAACTGCCACTCGTAGGTGAAGCGCAGGATCTGGTAGCGCCGCGCCAGATTGGGCGGAAACGGGTCGAAGGGGCTGGCGATGCGCAGGATGGCGAGCGCCGCCTCATCGAGCGCCGGGTCGCCACTGGTGCGCGCGATGACCGCACGCACCAGACGGCCATTGGCATTGATGGCTACTTCGATGACCGGATTGGCGTGCGGTCCCGCTTCGCGCGCGGCGAGCGGAAAGTTCAGTGTGCCGATCCGCTCCACCTTGCGCCGCCATGCAACCAGATAGGGTGCCACGAGGGCCGAGCGGGTATCCGGGCTCACCCACAGCTCACGCTTCGGTCCGCGCAGCAGTGTCGGGACGCTGGCGCTCGAACCCAGAGCGCCGTCGGCTCCCGGCGCGAGCGATCCGGCGAGCGATCCGGGTGCGCTGCTGATGCGGTACGTGACGCGAGTGCTCCAGCCCGTGGTCGTGAGCACGCGTTCGGCGCCGCCTTGAGCCGGCCGACCTGGCGGAGCGGCCGTAGGGCCGCCGCGGCCGGCTGCGGGCACGCCGCTGCGCGGCGCCGGCGTGTGCGGTGATACGGCGCGCTGCGTGTTGCCCGAACCAAGCTGGGTGCGCTGCGCGAGGTAGGTGGCGTTGGGGTTGCGCTGGGCGCTCGGCAACTGATCGGAGACCAGTAGCACGCGCAATCCGGGGGCTCCCCGCCCGCCGGCCAGCGGGCTGCTGAAGGTCACGCCGAGAATGAGCAGGCCGTGCAGGAGCGTAGCGAGAAACAGCATCGCCAGCAGTCGGTCGCGCGGCGCGCGGCCGGGCTGAATCGATACGGACGGTGCAGCCATCGCCGCGACTTCACCGTCCCGCAGGCGCGAGTCGCCGCTCGATCGCGTCCATCAGTCGTCCGCCGACGTCGATCGGGTGCTGTTTTTCGATCTCGCGAATGCCGGTGGGGCTGGTCACGTTGATCTCCGTGACGTACCCGCCGATGACGTCGAGGCCCACGAACAGCATGCCCGCCGCCGCGAGCGTCGGGCCGATCTGCGCGGCGAGCCAGCGCTCCCGATCGGTGAGCGGGCGCACCTCGGCGCGCGCACCGGCGGCGAGATTGCCGCGGTTATCGTGCGCCTGAGGAATGCGGGCAAGGCCGAAGGGCAGCGGCTCCCCATCGACCAGCAGCACGCGGGTGTCACCCCCCGTGACGATCTCCGGCAGGTAGCGCTGCGCGATTGCAAAGCGCTGGCCATACTCGGTAAGCGTCTCGAACACGACTCCCATGTTCTTGTCGTGCTGCTCGAGCACGAAGATCGAACGTCCGCCCATGCCGTGCAGGGGCTTGCAGACGATCTTGCCGTGCTCGGCGAGAAAAGCCGCCATATCGCCCATGCTGCGGGTGATCAAGGTTGGGGCGCAGCATTGCGGGAACCAAGCAGTGTAGACCTTCTCGTTCATGTCCCGCAGGCCCTGCGGCCGATTCACCACGCGCGCACCCTGGGACTCGGCCCGCTCCAGGATGTAGGTGGTATAGATGTATTCGGTATCGAACGGCGGGTCCTTGCGCATCAGAATGCCATCCAGCTGTCCGAGGCGAATGCGCTCGGGCTCCCCGAGAGTGAACCAGGCAGCCGGATCGGCCTTGACGGTGAGCGGCTGGCCGCGGCCCCAGGCGATCCCGTCGCGGAGCCACAGATCGCGTTGCTCAAAATAAACGAGCGACCAGCCGCGGGCCTGGGCCGCGAGCAGCATGGCGAGGGTCGAGTCCTTGCCGTAATGAATGGCGCTGATCGGGTCCATGACCACGCCGAGACGAATAGCCATGGCGCGATGATGCCAGGACCGGCGGCCGCTGTCCGGTCCAGGCGCGGCAGCGCTCGGCATGCGCAAACCGCGACGCAGCAGGCATGGCGGGGGTCGATCCGATATGTTAAAAGAAAATCTGCGCGAGTTCTCGGAGCCCGCAGCGCTGATGGCATCGCTTCGGGCATTGCGTGTACGCTCGGCACTCGAGGCGGGAACCGTCATCGTGACGGCCGCCCGAGCCTCGCCTCGACAGTATAAGGAGTTGCGTGGCCGTGAACGCCAGCAACACGAAACTCCAGGGCCTGAAGGTCCTGGTGATCGATGACAGCAAGACGATCCGCCGTACGGCCGAAACGCTTCTCGCCAAAGAGGGGTGTGAGGTCTATACGGCTATCGATGGTTTCGATGCGCTCTCAAAGATCGCAGACCACCAGCCGGATATCGTCTTCGTCGACATCATGATGCCTCGACTCGACGGCTATCAGACCTGCTCGCTGATCAAGCACAACAAGGTATTCCGTTCCATCCCCGTGATCATGCTGTCGTCCAAGGACGG
>DAHVTM010000125.1:0-10629 GCA_027324195.1 Gammaproteobacteria bacterium
CCCGTAGCACGCAATGCGGTCAGGTCGGCCTCGGTGCGACACTGGTACTTGCCGATGAGCGCCTCGGGAAACGGCGTGTACTCGATCAGCCCGGCCGCAACCTGCTCGGCGAGCGAGAGCGCCACCTCACCGCGCTCGGCGCGCATCGCGTTGATCGTGGCATGGGCGACATCGTTGAACGGCTGCGAGCGACCCGAGCCCAAGTTGAAGATGCCGCTGCGCTCGGGGTGACGCAGGAACCACAGATTCACCGCCACCACGTCCCCGACGTACACAAAATCCCGCCGCTGCTCGCCCGGGCCGTAAGCACCGTACTCGCCGAACAGCCTCACCTTGCCGTGCTCACGCAGCTGCCCGAAATGGTGAAAGGCCACCGAGGCCATGCGGCCCTTGTGCTGCTCGCGCGGGCCATAGACGTTGAAGTAGCGAAAGCCGGCCACCTGAGGCCGCGCGGTCGGCAGCATGCGCCGCACCACGTTGTCGAACAGGAGCTTCGAGTACCCGTACACGTTCAGCGGGCGCTCGCACTCGGGCGACTCGCGAAACACCGTACTGTCCCCGTAGGTGGCCGCCGAGGAGGCATAGAGAAGCCGCGTGCCCTGCATTTGACAGGCATCGAGCAGGCGCTTGGAGCAGCGGTAGTTGTTCTCCATCATGTACTGCCCGTTGTGCTCCATGGTGTCGGAGCAGGCCCCCTGGTGCAGTACGGCATCGACCCGCCCGAGCTGCCCGCGCTCGAAGCGCGTGTAGAACTCCGTCCGATCGAAGTAATCGGCAAGCTTCGCCCCGAGCAGGTTGCGGTACTTCATTCCGTCGGTCAGCTCATCGACCGCGATGACCTCGTCGATGCCGGCAGCGTTCAAGCCGTGCACGAGGTTGCTGCCGATCATGCCCGCGGCGCCCGTCACCACGACTTTCATCCGAACAGCTCCTCGTAGCTGGCTGTGGCCGTACCGAATTTGCCGACCACGATGGCTCCGGCGCGGTTGGCGAGCGGCATCGCCTCTCGCAGGGAGAGGCCGGCGGCCAGCATCGATGCCAGTGTCGCGATCACGGTGTCCCCGGCGCCGGTGACATCGAATACTTCGCGCGCCTGCGCCCCGATGCGCACGTGGCCCTCGGCATCGAAGAGCGACATGCCCTCCTCGCTGCGCGTCAGCAGCAGCGCATCCAGCCGATGCTCCCCGCGCAGGCGCGCGACACGCTCCTCGAGCTCCTGCTCGGTGCTCCAGCGGCCGATCACGTGCGCGAGCTCCGCGCGGTTCGGCGTCACCACCGTAGCGCCCTCGTAACGGGTGTAATCATCCCCTTTGGGATCGACCAGCACCGGTTTGCCGGCGGCGCGGGCCCGTCCAATCATGTCCGAGATGTGGGTCAGCCCACCCTTGCCGTAATCGGAGAAGATCACCGCGCCGCACTCGGGCAGCGCACGCTCGAAATCCGTCAGCATGCCGGAGAGGATTTCGTGATCGGGCTTGTTCTCGAAATCGACCCGCACGAGCTGCTGCGCCCGGCCAATCACGCGCAGCTTGACGCTGGTATAGAGCTTCGGATCGCGGCCGAGGCGCGCCTCGATCGCTCGCTCGGCGAGCAGCGTCTCGAGCCGCCGCGCCGGCTCATCGTCGCCGACGACGGTGATGAGCGTCGCCACCGGTCCGAGCGCCCGCACGTTGAGCGCGACGTTGGCCGCGCCGCCGAGTCGGTCCTCCTCGCGGGTCACTCGCACGACCGGCACGGGCGCCTCGGGCGAGATACGCTCGACCTCACCGAACAGATATCGATCGAGCATCGCATCGCCGACCACGAGCACCCGCGCCGCGCCCAGGCGCGATTTGAGGTCGCTCATGGCGCCCCGGCCAGTCCGAGCGTCGACTCGATCAGTCCGCACAGGCTATGGCCGATGAAAGCATGCGCCTCCTGAATGCGCGCCGTGGTCTCGCTCGGTACGACCACGGCAATGTCGCAAAGTGCCCGCAACGCTCCGCCGTCGCGCCCGAGCAGTCCGATGACGTGCATGCCACGCTCCCGAGCCGCCTCGACCGCCTTGATGACGTTGCGCGAATTGCCGGACGTCGAGATGCCGAGCAGGCAGTCTCCCGGCGCACCGAGCCCGGTCACCTGCCGCGCAAACACCTCATCAAAGCTGTAATCGTTGGCGATGGCGGTGAGCGCGGAGGTGTCCGTCGTCAAAGCGAGTGCTGCCAGCGGCCGCCGATCGCGCACGAACCGGCCGATGAGCTCCGCGGCGATGTGCTGGCTGTCGGCGGCCGAGCCGCCGTTGCCGCACAGCAGCAGCTTGCGGCCCTGCGCCAGTGCCGTACCCATCCGCTCGCCCGCCTGTCGAATCGGTTCGGCGAGCGGCATCAGGCGCTCAAACAGCTGCTGGTGCTCGCGCAGATCGGCTGCGAAGCGAGTGATCATGTCGTTGGTCGTCATCCTTACCTTTCAGGCCCGCAGGCCGCGCCATGCAGCCAGCTGCTCGAGCACTTTCTGTACGCCGGCGGCACTGGCCGGCTGCCCGGACGGATCGCGCACGCTCGCCACCAGCTGCTCCGCCAGGCGCTTGCCGAACTCCACGCCCCACTGGTCGAAGGAGTTCAGTCCCCAGAGCACCCCCTGGGTAAACACCTTGTGCTCATAGAGCGCGAGCAGGCGGCCCAGGGTCGGCGGATCGAGTCTCGGGAAGGCGATGAGCGTGCTCGGACGCGAGCCGGGACTGATCTTGTGCGGCTCGAGATCCTCGCGCCGCTCCTGCGGTATCCCTTCGCGCTCGAATTCCGCGCGCACCGCCTCGCTGGGGTAGCCCCCCATGAACGCCTCGGCCTGTGCGAGGCAACTGGCGATCGCGAGCTCGTGCTGCGCGGCATTACCGCAGGAGGAGGCGGCCGGCAGCAACAGATCGAGGGCCGCGCGCGGCGTCCCCTGGTGCAGCAGCTGGTAGAACGAGTGCTCAGCGTTGCTGCCCGGTCCGCCCCAGACCACCGCGGCGGTCTGCCACGAGGTCGCCCGCCCCTCGAGCGTGACCGATTTGCCGTTGCTGCCCATCTCGAGCTGCTGCAGATAGGCCGGCAGGCGAGCGAGCCGCTCCTCGTAGGGCAGGATCGCGAGCGTCGGCAGGTCGCGGAAATTGATGTTCCAGATGCCGATGAGCGCGAGCAGCACCGGCAGGTTCTGCTCCCATGGGGCGCTCTTGAAATGACCATCCATCTCGCGAGCGCCCTCGAGGAAGGCGAGGTACGCCTCCGGGCCGATCGCGATCGCGAGGGAGACCCCGATCGAGGACCACACCGAATAGCGCCCTCCGACCCAGTCCCACATCGTGAAGCGGTAGTCCGGATGCACGCCGAAGGTGTCCATGGCGCGGGGGTTGACCGAGACCGCGGCGAAGTGCGCCGGCACTGCCGCAGCGCCGAGGCGCTCGGCGAGCCACTGCCGTGCGCTCTGCGCGTTGGTGAGGGTCTCGAGGGTTGTGAAGGTCTTGGAGGCCACGATGAACAGCGTCGTGCGCGGATCGGCCTCGCGCAGCAGATCCGCGAGCCGGCAGCCCTCCACGTTGGAGACGAACTCGCAGCGCGGCGCGCCGTGCGCGTGATGCGCCAGCGCCTGCACCGCCATCGCCGGGCCCAGATCCGAACCGCCGATACCGATGTGGATGACGAGCTTGAAGGGGGTGGCGGCGCTGCCGGCGAGGGTGCCGCTGCGCACCCCGGCGGCGAACTGCAGCATGCGGGTGCGCTCGGCGATCACCGCCTGCTCGATCGGCGCGCCACCGAGACGCTCCCCCGGGCGCTGGCGCAGCGCCACGTGCAGCACGGCCCGCTGCTCGGTGAGGTTGATCTTCTCCCCGCGCCACATCGCATCGCGGTAGGCGGCCAGACCGACCGCCTCGGGCAGCGCGAGCAGTCGGCCGAGCACCACCTCATCGAGATGCTGGCGGGAGAAATCGAGCAGCAGGCCCGCGCCGCGCCGCGAGAAGCGCTCGAAGCGGCCCGGGTCGCGCTCGAACAGCTCGCGCGTCGCCACCCCCGCGAGCCGCTGCGCATGCGTATGCAGCTCGGACCAGGGGGCGCTGCGCGGGCCGGGGGCAAGGTGCATGGCGGCGGCGCGGCCTCGGCGCCTCAGGCCCGCGCCGAGCGGGCGTCCGCGGCGTAGAACGCGCCGATGCACTCGACCACGTAGTGCAACTGCTCGACGCTGAGCTCGGGGAAGATCGGCAGCGCCAGGGTCTGCTGCGCGGCCCGCTCGGACTCGGGGAAATCCCCGGCGCGATAGCCGAGGTACGCGAAACACTTCTGCAGGTGCAGCGGGATGGGATAGTAGATCTCGGTGCCGACGCCGGCGGCCGCCAGATGCTCGCGCAGCGCATCGCGCGCACGGGCCCGGATCACGTACTGGTTGTAGATGTGGTGAAAGCCCGGCAGCGCCCGCGGCGGCACCACCTGCTCGGTGAGCCCGGCGCGGGCGAACGCGGCGTCGTAGATACGCGCGTTCGCGGCCCGCCGCTGCGACCACTCATCGAGGTAATCGAGCTTCACGTTGAGCACCGCGGCCTGCAGCTCGTCGATGCGGAAGTTGCCGCCGATGAAGGCGTGATGGTACTTCGGCTTGCCCCCGTGCACGCGCAGCACCCGCATGTGCTCGGTCAGGGCCTCGTCCTGCGCCACGCACAGGCCGGCGTCGCCGAAGGCACCGAGGTTCTTGGTCGGAAAGAACGAGAAGCAACCGACATCCCCGAAGCTGCCGGCCGGGCGCCCGGCGGCATCTCGGGCGCCAATGGCCTGCGCGGCATCCTCGATCACCCGCAGCCCCGCCTCGCGCGCCAGCGCGAGCAGCGGCTCCATCGGGCAGAGCTGTCCATACAGGTGCACCGGCATCAGCGCCTTGACGCGGGTGCCGCTGGCCCGATGCACGAGCGCCCCGCCGCGCCGCTCGCACGCCTCGGCGAGGAACGCCCGCACGGCGGTGGCGGAAATATTGAACGTCTCGGGCTCGATGTCGCAAAACAGCGGCCGCGCCCCGGTGCGCGCGATCGTGCCCGCAGTGGCGAAGAAGGTGTACGGGCTCGTGATGACCGCATCCCCGGGGCCGATGTCGAGCGCCATCAGCGCGAGCAGCAGCGCATCGGTGCCCGAGGACACCCCGATGCCGTGACGGGTCTGGCTGTAGGCGGCGATGCGCGCCTCGAGCGTGCGCACTTCGGGCCCCAGAATGAACTGCTGGCTGGCGCAGACCGCATCGATCACGGCGCGCACCCGCGGCGCAATCGCCTCGTACTGGGGTTTCAGATCGAGCAGCGGCACGCGCATCGCAGGCGCCTGGGACTTTTCGCTCACGGACGGTTCCCTCGCAGAAAGGATGATTTTAACCGGCGCGGGGCCGCCGCGGCCGGGCAGCGCTCGCGCGCCCGGCGGCTCAGGACGGGCGCTCCGGAGGCGCCGGCGGCCACAGACACTTGCCGCCGCTCGCCTTACCGATGACCGCGAGCATCTGCTCGTGGGCCTCGCGCTCCGCGGCGCTCGCCGAGAGCACCTTCAACGGGCCGGCCAAGCGCGTCGGCTGCGCCACGCTCGCGCCGCCCTCGCGCTCGAGCGCCGCGAGCTCAAGGGCCGCCTGCCCGCCGGTCATGGCGAGATACACATCGGCGAGGATGCGCGCATCGAGCAGCGCGCCGTGCAGCTCACGGCCGGCGTTATCGACGTTGTAGCGCTTGCAGAGCGCATCGAGGTTGTTGCGCTGCCCAGGGTGCAGCTCGCGCGCCAGCCCGAGCGTATCGAGCACGTGCCAGCGCTCGGTGAGCTTCATCGGCCGCCCACAACGCTCGAGCTCCGCCTCGAGAAATCCGACGTCGAACGGCGCGTTGTGCGCGACGATCTCCGCGCCCTCGAGAAACACGAGCAGTGCCTCGGCAATTTCGCCGAAGCGGGGCTGATTCGCGAGGGATTCGCGCGAGATGCCGTGCACGGCGAGTGCACCGGCGTCGATGTCGCGCTCCGGGTTGAGATACTGGTGGAAGGTGCGGCCCGTGACCCGCCGGTTGACGAGTTCGACGCAGCCGATTTCAATGACGCGGTGCCCGAGCGAAGGCTCAAGACCGGTAGTCTCGGTATCGAGAACGATCTGTCGCATGGGCGAGAGTGTAACCGCTCGCCTGCCGGACCGGGATCCGCGGTGGGGGAGAAATCCGCCTTTGGGCCGCGCAATGGATGCGGATCGGTGAATCAATGCAGGCGAGATCATGCCGCCAGGACACCCGCAGACGCTGCGCAGGGTGGACCGGAAAGGCCTCATCCTCGGCCTCATTGCCCCCTGGCCGGGTGTCGCGGCGCCAGCCCCTCATCCACCCCCAGTGATCCCGGGCAACCGTCGATGGATCGCCTCGAAGTTGCGCATGCTTACCGTGTGTTGCCTCGCGGCAGATCCGCTGCAACGGGCTCCCTTGCCGCCCGAACCAGTCCGACCGCTCGCAGCGCATGCCCCGGCCTGGCGCTCATCAGGACCTGTGCGATGTCCTCGGCGAATGCGTGTGCGGCGCCCCGGCGAGCGGCGAACTCGCGGAACATGCCGCCCCGCAACGAGACTTGGCTCAGCGCGAAGGCCTCCTTGAGCCGGTACTGCGGCAACGAGAAGACTTGTACGGTGGCACCGATCAGCCCCCGAGTGCCGTCGATCGAGGCAGCGCGCAGATTCCTCCCCCCGCCGGAGTACTTCGTGATGCGCACGGTGATCTCGTAGGGACGCCAGGCTCCCGCCGCGGGATCCGTCCGCTGAAAATGCTGGATGTCGCGGGAGATGTGCTGCGCGATTTCGCGTCTCTCCCGGGGCGCGATGCCCACGCTCGGCCGGGCATCGACCCTGACGCTCAGGATGTCGCGCCGGGAAATTTGCAGCCCCCCCTCCAGTGGCCCGGCAAAACTCGGCCTCGGAGCGGTGCTCGCGCAGGCGGCCAGAAACACACTCGCAAGAGCGCCGATCAGCACGCGCTCGCCCTGCATTTTTCTTCTCAACAGCCGGCTCCCCTAGATCATCTCGTACCGCAAAGCCCCCGCTCGTCCCCGATCGGCCCAGGCAACGGCCGCATCTGACGAGGCCCGCAGCCGGCATCGCTGCCGATGGACCGCGTTCAAAAGCGGAATCCATGCTGTGCTCGTGGCGCTGCGCTTTCTAATTCGATTTGACTCGCACTCGGCAGACCACGGTGGGTACCCGAGCGGCCCAATTGTCCGTAGCCGTTCACCGTCGCTCAAGCACGACGACGCGCAGAGGCCGCAATTGTCACGCCTGGTGAATCGATGTGCAGCTGAGCGGCCGCCAGGTGCGATCTCACTGCCTCGCCCCGGAAGCGCTCGACGGGCACGGCGCCACGGTTTGATTTCGCCCGGGAGCCGGGCCAGAGAATGCCTCGAGCTGCACGGATCGGCATTCGTGCATCGGCGAACCCGGCCGGCTGCTAGCGCGTCGGTTCGGTCCGGGTGCGCTCGAGTGCATCGATGGCCGCATTGGCGAGCTGGTCGACCCGCTCGTTGCCCGGCACGCCCGCATGGCCCGGCACCCAGTGCCACTCGATGCGATGGGCGCTCGCGAGGGCCTCCAGCCGCTGCCAGAGGTCCTGGTTCTTCACCGGCTTGCGATCCGCGGTGCGCCACCCCTTGGCTTTCCAGTTCGCGAGCCACTCGGTGATGCCGCGACGCACGTACTGCGAATCGGTGTACAGGCGTGCGCTGACGGGCCGCTTCAGCGCCTCGAGCGCCCCGATCACGGCCATCAGCTCCATGCGATTGTTGGTGGTGAGCGGCTCGGCGCCCGAGAGCGTCTTTTCCCGCTCCCCGAAGATGAGCAGCGCCCCCCAGCCGCCCGGCCCCGGATTGCCGCGGCAGGCGCCATCGGTGTAGATCTCGACGCGTCCGCTCGGGGCGCTCGCCGCCTCGCCGGCCCTCATGGCGAGCGGCGCACGCCGTGGCGCACCGGGGGGACCGGCTTCACGAGCGCCCCGAGCACCACCTTGCGCACGCGCGGGCGCATCGGGGTGAACGTGTAGACCTGCTTGCGCGCCTTGAGCAGGTAGGCCCCCGCGGGCAGCGGAAAAGTCAGTCCGCGCCGCAGCAGCCGCTCGGCGCCCTCACCCTCGGGGAGACCTCCGGCCCAGGGGCTGCGGTACAGATAGCGCCGCGCGGCGAACACCTCGTAGCCAAGCAGCGCCAGCCACTCGCGCACGCGCCGCTCGGACAGCACGCGGCGCAGGCCCGGCGGAAAGCCGCTGCGCGAGAGGCGCGCGCGCCGCCCCCAGAGACTCCAGGGCTGAAAACCGAGCACGACCAGGTGCCCCTCCCCGACCAGCACCCGATCGGTCTCGCGCACGATGGCGTAGGGGTCGCTGGCAAATTCCAACGTGTGCGGCATCAACACCGCGTCGATCGAATCCCCGCTCACCGGCAGCTGCGTGGGCCGACCCAAAATGTCTGCATCTGGCGACAGTGAGGGCTGCGCGAGGATGGCGCGGTGGCGCGTGCGGCACGCACCTAACAGCTGGCGCCCATCGCCCCAGGCGCCAATTTGCAGGCATTCCCAGCCAAACACGTCATCGAGCGCCTCCGCCACGACCAACGTCTCGGCGGCGATGAGCGCGCGCCCGGCGGGACTCGCCCACCAGCGTCTGAGCGCCTGCGCGAGCTCGGATTGTGCCGAAGTGAGAGTTTGTCCCATCAGGGGCTAGCCATCCTGTGATATGACAAGGTACATTTCGCGTTTGGTCGAGCTTATTGTAATGTCCGAGCGGCTCCTCCCCGAAGAGCCGCTTCGCACAGAACGTAACACGTCGCAGCGAGGGTCGGGAAATTGGCGATTTCAGCGAGCTGGGCACGGTGTGCCCTTGGTGTCCTCGGTGTTCTGGCGCTCTCGGCCTGTGCCACCCGGACGCCCCTTCGTACCGTCACCGCGCAGCAGGTGGTGCCCGCCGCCCCCGCGGTCGCCGCCACCGTGGCCGCTGCGGCGCCTGCCCCTCGGACCCCGGCTACCGCTCCCCCGCTCCTCCCACCGACTCCGAGCCCAGTGCCTGCGGCGCTGCACTATGCGAACCTTTTTGCGCGCATCCGGGCCGGCTTTCGACTGCCCGACCCGAACAAGCCGGTGATCGCCGAGGAAGCCCGCTGGTACGCCAACCATCCGCAGTTCCTGCAGCGCGCCTTCGGACGGGCGGACATGTATCTTTACTACATCGTCACGCAGCTGCAGGCGCGGCACATGCCGCTCGAGCTGGCGCTGCTGCCGGTGATCGAGAGCGCGTTCCAGCCGTTCGCCTATTCCTGGGCCCGTGCGGCGGGGATCTGGCAGTTCACCTCCGGCACCGCGCACGTGTTCGGGCTGAAGCAGGACTGGTGGTACGACGGCCGTCGCGACGTCGTCGCCTCCACACAGGCGGCGCTCAATTACCTGCAGCAGCTGCATGATGATCTCGGCGGGCACTGGCTGCTTGCGATCGCCGCCTACAACTGCGGCATCCTCAACGTGCAGCGCGCGATCCGCTACAACCAGGCGCGGGGCCGCCCGACGGACTTCTGGCACCTGATCCTGCCGCGGCAGACCGAGCTTTACGTGCCGCAACTGCTCGCCATGGCGCGTCTGGTGCAGAACCCGGCCCATTACGGCCTCTCGTTCAGCCCCATCCCGGATCAGCCGTACTTCACGCAGGTCCCAACCAACGGACAGATCAACCTCGAAGTGGCTGCGCGGCTCGCGGGCATCTCCTCCGATGAGATCTACCAGCTCAATCCGGCCTTCCACCGCTGGGCCACCGATCCGACCGGACCGTTCTACCTGCTGCTGCCGATCGACTCGGTGCCGGTGTTCACGCAGAACCTCGCCGCGCTCACCCCGGATGAGCGCATGGGCGTCGACCGTTACGTGGTGCGCCGCGGCGACACGGTCTATTCGGTCGCGCGTCGGTTCAAAACATCGACCGACCTGCTGCGCCGGTTGAATACGCTGCCGAACGGGCGCCTGGTGGTCGGGGAGCAGATCGAAGTGCCCGCCACGGCCTACCATCTGCCGCAGAATGTGATGCTGGCGGCCGAACAGGCCGATCACGCCCGCTGGCGCAGCCGCTTCCGCTTCCGTGTGGTGCGGGTCCGGCCGGGCGATACGCTCTGGGCCATTGCCCAGCGCCACGGCATCACCGTGCGCCGTCTGGCGCAGATGAATGGCCTGTCGCTACATCACACCATTCTGCAGCCCGGGGAGCGGCTGCGACTGTACGCCGATGGGCGCGTGGGCCGCTTTGCGCGTCCCTCCTTCCGCGTGGTGCAGGTGCGCCCCGGTGACAGTCTGTGGTCGATCGCCGTGCGCAATCACGTGAGCGTGCATGCCCTGGCGCGGGTGAATCATCTGCGGCCGGGTCAGGTTCTGCGGCCCGGGGAGCGGCTGCGGATCGTGCCGGCGATGGCCGCCGTGCGCTACGCGCCGAGCACCGCGCGCCGGCTGCTCGCGGGCGTGGCGCGCAGCGTGCACCGGGTGATCTACACCGTGCGCTCGGGCGATACGCTCTGGCAGATCGCGCAGCGCTTCCAGGTGCGCGTCGCGCAGATCCTCAGCTGGAACGAGATGCGGCTGCGCCAGCCGATCCTCGCCGGCCAGAAG
>DAHVTM010000015.1:0-31930 GCA_027324195.1 Gammaproteobacteria bacterium
GCCCGGCCAGCTGGCGCGCCCTCTGTGCCCTCGACGCCGACTCCATCCTCCACGAGCGCGCCCGATACGCACAGGTCGCCGCTCACCTCCCTCCCGGTATCACCCTGCTCGGCGAAACCTCGGCCTGATGCCTCTGCCTGACGCCCCAATCCACCCACCCCAAGCGCAATCCGCGCCTCGGGTGCGTCGTTCGGGTCACTCCGCGCCTGAATACGCACCCGCTTTTCGCTCCCGGCGCACGGCGAGCCCCTAGACCCGTGCGGTACGCCCGCAGACACGCGGCTCAATGGGGCAGCGCGCCGCTCAACTCATGCTACCGTGCCCGAGCGGCGCTCAGCGCCGGCACTGCCGCTTTTTAGGAGATGAACCCAGGATGAGCACGAACCACCACACCGGCGGCTGTCTGTGCGGCGGTGTGCGCTACGAAGTCGACGGTCCGCTACGCGACGTCATCGCCTGCCACTGCAGCCAGTGCCGGCGCACGAGTGGACATTTCGTGGCGGCGACGCGCACGGCGAGCGACAGACTGAAGTTGCTCACCGAGGAGACGCTCACCTGGTTTCGCTCCTCGGCGGGCGCGGAGCGGGGCTTCTGTCGCCGCTGCGGCGGGAACCTGTTCTGGCGACCGATCGGAGGCACGACCACGAGCATTTTTGCCGGCACCCTGGATGCACCGACGCACCTCACGATCGTCCGGCATATCTTCGTCGCGGACAAATCGGACTACTACGCGATTACCGACGGGGTTGCCCAGTTCCCCGGGCAGTGAGTCCGCCCGCCCGCCCGTGCCCCGCTGAGCCGCCGCCGCAGGCGACCCCTAGCGCTGTGCAAGCGGCTCGAAGCGAAAGCCGAACTCGGCGGCGCTGTCGCGCACAGCCTCATACAGACTCCCGGCGAAGCTGCCTGCCACGGCAAGCTCGAACACCGGCTGGCCGGCCGGCGCATCCTCGAGCCGCCAGAGCGTCACCGGCATGTGTTCGAGCACGGTCTGCGCCACATCGCCCGGGCGAAACTGCGCCTCATGCAGATCGATCGGCACGAGTTTGGCGAGGCTGGCGCGCAGATCCGCTCCGCTCAGACGCAGCACCGCGTAAGCGTCCGTGAGCTCCACGACCGTGGCGAGCGGCTCCAAGCGTGCCACCAAGTCGGGCACGAATTCTTCGCCCGCGTCCTGCGCGAGCATCAGCCAGCGCTGCGGCGCGATACCGGCCGCTGCAACACCGCGGGCCGACACACGCCGGGCGGCATCGGGCAACTCGATGCCGAAGTGCTCGCGGACGCGAGCTCTGAGCGCCTGCACCTGCGCCGTACGGGCCGCCAGATGCGCGATGGCAAGTCCACCGCGCTCGATCGCAACGACGCCGCGACCCGAGCCCACACTCTGCGGCGTAGCGGCAAAAACCGAACTGACCGTGTACTCCGCGCTCATGGGTCTCACCCCTTCACCCGCAGCCCGTCCGGGTCATAAAACACCGGCCGCACAACCTCGACGGGCAGATCGAGATTGCGCAGCGGATCGTAAGCGCGAATCTGCTCACCGAGCCGCTCCCGTGCGCGGCTGAGGAAGCCGAGTCCAATCCACCGTCCGAGCGTCGGGGAGAACGCGCTCGAACTGACGAATCCCTGATCGTTCTGCAGACTCAGCGGTACCCCCGCCGCGAGCAGATGCGCCCCGCTGGTGAGCCGCGCGTGCGGATCGAGCGGTCGCAGTCCGACCAGCGCCGGTCGGTCCGGTGCGCTGAGCGCCGGGCGCGAGGCGAGCACCCGTCCGATGAAGTCCTTGTGCCTAGATACGAGCCGGCCGAGCCCCAGATCTTCGGCGGTTGTGGTGCCGTTGATCTCTGGCCCGGCCACATGGCCCTTCTCGATGCGCATCACGCCGAGCGCCTCGGTCCCGTACGGCATCACGCCCAGCGACTCCCCGGCTTGCATCAGTGCGCGCACGGTCGTCTCGGCACACCGGGCAGGCACTGCCAGCTCATAGCCGAGCTCGCCGCAGAACGAGATGCGAAACAAGCGCGCGCGCCGCCCCAGCCAGCGCAGCGATGCACAGGCCATATGCGGCAGGTCCGCATTTGAGAGTGCGAGTGCCTCGGCGCACACTCGCTCGAGCAACGTCCGCGCGAGCGGACCGGCGATCGCAAATTGCGCCCACTGTTCCGTGACGTTCGTCAGCTGTACATCGAGCTCAGGCCAGAGCACCTGCTGCGCATAGGTCAGGTGACGCATCACCTGAGCGACATGCGCGGTACTGCTCGAGAGCAGAAAGTGTCCGTCGCGAAGGTGTGCAATCGTCCCATCATCGAGCACCATGCCGTCGATGCGCAGCATCAGCCCGTAGCGCACCCGGCCGACGGGCAGTGTCGCCACTGCATTGGCGTAGATCCGCTCGAGAAAACTCGCCGCATCTCGCCCCTGCACGTCGATCTTGCCGAGCGTCGAGACGTCGCAGACTCCCACCGCCGTGCGCACGGATCTCACCTCGCGCGCAACCGTGCTGCGCCAATCGCTCTCCCCGGGTAGCGCAAACCATTGGGCGCGCCGCCATTGACCCGTATCGACAAACACCGCACCCCGGGTCTCGGCCCAACGGTGCGACGGGGTCAACCGATACGGGCGGAAATTGCGCCCCCGCTCCCGGGCCGCGAGCGCGCCGATCGCCACCGGGGTGTAGGGCGGTCGCGCCGCGATCGTGCCGATCTCGGCCACTTCCCGCCCGGTGCGCGCCGCGAGCAGCGCATGGCCATTTAGTTGTGCAGTCTTGCCCTGGTCCGTACCCATGCCAAGGGTGGTATAGCGCTTCAGGTGCTCCGCGCTGCGATAGCCCTCGCGAACCGCCAGGGCCACATCCTCCGCCGTGACATCGTGCTGGTAATCCACGAACGCCTTGCCGCGCGAGCCGGGTACGAACCACAGCGGCGAGGACTCGAGACGCTCCTCGTCGGTTTGCCAGCTGACGAGCGGTGCATCGAAGCCGGCCGTGCGCGCTGCATCCCGACCCGCTGCAGCGCCGCTGCGCAGTGCCCCGGCGAGGGAGAATTCTCCGGCGGCCGCGCCGACGGCGCACAGGCTGGGCGGCAGATCCGCCGGCACGTGCGCACTGATCGACTCGTCCCATCGCGGACGCATCCCGAGGTGCGTTGCGAGCGCGAGGTTCGGGCTCCAGCCGCCCGCCACGGCCAGCGCATCGACGGGCACGCCTCTCACGCGACCGTCCCGGTCCAGCACCTCGACTCGGCGCAGGGCGCGCGCGCCGGCGGTGCTCAGAATCTGCCCGCCGAGAACGACCTGAACGTCGTGCCTGCTTGCCTGCTCGAGCAGGGCCGCACCGACGGCTGCGCGCGCATCGACGATGACCGGCACCTCGACCTGCGCATCGAGCAGATCGAAAGCCGTCTTCCAGCCATCGTCGCCGGTCGTGAACAGCCCCACCCGCCGGCCGGGCGTCACCCTGTAACGGTTGACGTACGTACGCACTGCCGCAGCCAGCATCACGCCTGGACGATCGTTGCCACCGAATACGACGGTCCGCTCGAGAGCGCCTGTGGCGAGCACGGTGCGCCGCGCAACGATTTTCCAGAATCGTTGCCGCGGCTGGTGCTCCGGCGGCATCGGCAAATGGTCACTGACTCGCTCGATGGCGCCGTACGTCGCACCGTCGTAGACCCCGAATACAGTGGTGCGCGTCATGAAACGCACCTCGGGCAGCGCACGCAACTCCGCTACGGCATTTCGCGCCCAGCTCGCAGCGTCGGCGCCGTCGATTTCGTGGCGCTCCCCGTTCAAGCGACCGCCGGGCAGAAAATCCTCCTCGCACACCAAGACGCGCGCGCCCGCGCGAGCGGCCGTCAGCGCCGCGGCAAGACCGGCCGGACCGGAGCCGATCACCAGTACGTCGCAAAATGCATGCGCCTTCTCATAGCAATCCGGATCGGGCTCGGCGCTGGCGCGTCCGAGGCCGGCCGCGCGCCGGATCGCCGGCTCGTAGACCTTCTCCCACCAGGCTGCCGGCCACATGAAGGTTTTGTAGTAAAAGCCTGCAACGAACAGTCGCGACAGCAACGAGTTGATCGCACCAACATCGAAGACGCGCGACGGCCAAGCGTTCTGGCTGCATGCCTGCAGGCCTTCGAACAGCTCGATCATCGTCGCGCGGGTATTGGGTTCGCGACGCGCTCCACAGCGCAGCTCGACCAGCGCGTTCGGCTCTTCCGAGCCGGCCGTGAGGATGCCTCGTGGCCGATGATATTTGAACGAGCGCCCCACCAGGTGCACCCCGGCGGCGAGCAACGCCGAGGCGAGCGTATCGCCCGCGTACGCACTGTGGCGGCGGCCGTCGAACGTGAACGAGAGCGACCGATCGCGTTGAATGGCCCCCTCGCCCGCCAGCCGATAGACGCTCACGGCGCGTACTCCTTGGCAAGCTGCACGGCGAAGATCGCGTGCGTGCGGGTATCTCGGGTGACTGTCAACCACGAGCCGCAGCCGAAGGTGTGATACCACAGTTCCCGATGGGCTCCCGCCGGGTTCGCGCGCAAATACACCGCCTCGATCAGCTGTTGCGCGGACTGCGCCGCGCCGCTCGCCTCGGCGCTGTCCGCATCGCCGAGGTAGCTGAACTCGCTGAGATCGCGTTCACCGCAAAAGGGACAATGGATGCGCACGCTCGGCTCTCAGTGAAGGTTCGGCTGGGGCCCCTGCCCCTTCTCATCGATCAGATGACCGCTGGCGAAGCGCTCGAGCCGGTACGCCCGAGTGAGCTCGTGACCCTCCCCGCGCGCCAGCAGATGCGCGAAGCAATAGCCCGAGGCGGGGGTGGCCTTGAACCCGCCGTAGCACCAGCCGGCATTCAGATACAGCCCCTCGAGCGGCGTGCGATCGATGATCGGAGAGCCGTCCATCGACATGTCCATGATGCCGCCCCAGGAACGCAGCAGGCGCAGTCGGCCGATCGAGGGCATCACCGCCATGCCCCCTGCGCAGACGTCCTCGACGGTCGGCAGGTTGCCGCGCTGCGCATACGAGTTGTAGCCGTCGATGTCGCCGCCGAAGACGAGTCCGCCTTTGTCGGACTGACTGATGTAGAAATGCCCCGCGCCGAAGGTCACCACACAGGGAATCAGCGGCTTGATCGCCTCGGACACGAACGCCTGCAGTACATGGCTCTCTATCGGCAGACGCAGCCCGGCCATGGCAGCGACCCGCGAGGAATTGCCGGCGACGGCGATTCCGATCGTCTCGGCTCCGATCGACCCGCGCGTGGTCTGCACCCCGCAGATCCGCTCCCCGGAGCGCAGAAAGCCTGTCACCTCGCAGTTCTGCACGATATCGACCCCGAGTTCGCTCGCGGCACGCGCATAACCCCAGACCACCGCATCGTGCCGCGCCGTGCCGCCGCGACGCTGCAGCAGTCCGCCCTGAATGGGAAACCGTGCGTTGTCGAACTCGAGAAACGGCAGCATGCGCCGTACCGCCGCCGCATCCAGCAACTCGGCATCGACTCCGTGCAAGCGCATCGCATTGCCGCGGCGCACGAATGCATCGCGCTGCGCGTCCGAGTGGAACAGGTTGAGCACGCCGCGCTGACTGACCATGGCGTTGTAGTTGAGGTCGCGCTCGAGGCCCTCCCACAGCTGCATCGAGAACTCGTAGAACGGCAGGTTGCCGGGCAGCAGATAGTTGGAGCGGATGATCGTGGTGTTGCGGCCAGCATTGCCGAGGCCGATCGCCCCCTTCTCGAGCACCGCCACATCGGTGATGCCGTGCACCTTGGCAAGATAATACGCGGTGGCGAGCCCGTGACCGCCGCCGCCG
The DNA here is from genome assembly GCA_027324195.1 of Gammaproteobacteria bacterium. Lineage (GTDB taxonomy): Bacteria > Pseudomonadota > Gammaproteobacteria > Steroidobacterales > Steroidobacteraceae > 13-2-20CM-66-19. Next base: position 5,815 of record DAHVTM010000015.1, read on the forward strand.
ATAATGAGCACCCGATAGGCGGACTTCGGGGCCGCGTCCCGCCAGGCCGGCGTCCAACCCCGGTGTGCCATCAGACCCTGACGCAGCAAAGTGAACAGCGAATAGCGCATGGGTTGAACTCGCGCTACAGAGGCGAGAGGCGATCAACCATGCGGATCGCGCGGCTGGCCGGTCCGGAATTGGGCTTCTGACCCGCTGGCAGCTGTCCGGCCTTGGCGATGCGGATGGTGATCAGCGAGTTCGGATACAGCACGATCTCGTTCTCTCCCCAGCCGCGCATCGTCGGCAGAAAATACTGCCGACCGCTCTCGGCGCCCACGTAGGGGATGAAGTGAAAGCCCATCTTGTACAGGTTGCCACTGTTCGGCCCGCGCTCCGCGCCCGACGGCGGCCCGAGCGAGGCATCGCCGCTTTGCACGAGCGCATCCTTGGCGTTGAGCAGATCCTCGGTCAAACCGCGGTGCAGAATCTGACGCGAACCGGCTGCCCCGCGGTTCTGAAACAGCAGCGCGATCTTGCCGAGGTCATCGAGCGTCGGGTAGTAGCCGGAGTGAAACCAAGCGACGCCGCGGCGGCCCTCGGCCTCCCGGGTGCGTACGATCGGCGCGGAGAAGATGCCAATGGGCTTGAACACCTCGGTGCGCAACATGTCCCAGGCGTCTGCCGTCGGCCCGCGCACCGACTTCAGGAACCGATCGATCGCCGCGCCGAGCAGATAGAAGTCCTGATCGCGGTAGCGCATCACCGTACCCGGCTCCCACGGGTAGGGCCGCCCGGTGCGCACGATGTGTTCGAGCTTCGCCGCGTGTGAGGGCGCGGCGAGCCAGGCATCGTAGTCCCCCTCGAGGTAACCATCGTTCGGATCGTTGGGATGGGTCTCCCAGCTGCCCGTCCCACCGAAGCCGCTCGCCATGTTGGCAGCATCGAGGAAACGGACGCGGCGGTACTTGGCGTCGAGTCCCTCCACGTAGTCACCAATCTTCAGGGCCAGCACGTACGGTCCGTACACGTACGCGAGGCGCAGTAGCGCAAGCGGCGCCGCAACCGCCTTGAGGATGGAGCGGACCCCAAAGCGCATCTCGAGCGGATACGGAAAGTTGCCGTACGGGGTGCGCGCGTCCTGATAGTAGAGCACCCCATCGCGCACCAAAGCGCTCTGCACGCGCCACTGCTCGCGCACCGGCGCGCCGAACTCGTTGTACCGTCCGCGCTGAAACTCCCGGGCGAGATCGCTCAGCGGCCGGTGCGCCAGCCGCCGAGCCAACTCCGCCTGCGCCTGGCGGCGCAGCGCGGCCGGATCGGCCGCGCGCGGCTCGCTCCAGCGGGCCTCGGCACTGCCCCAGGCGAGGAAATGCTGCTTCAATAGATACGGCGCAGTCTGCTGCACGAACTGAAACTGCACCGCGCTCACCTGGCGCTCCTTGTACCGGAACCGGACCAAGCCCTGATGCGCATGCGTGTCGCGGTGGCTGACGAGCGTCAACGGAAATGCCGCCCACGACCACTCCTCACCCGCCTCTCGCCAGACTCGACCGAATTGCGCAATGGCGCACCAGAAGCTCGGTGTACGCCCCGGGTTCACTTCCTTGACCATCTGGCCGCGCTGCACCGGCACGAGCAGGCCATCGAGTGTGATGAACTCCAGCGTCAGGCCGGGAAACAGCCCTGCGTCGCCGTAGCGCTCGAGCACCGCCAGATCGAGCTCGGGCTGCAGCCGCATCCGCGCCGGCGAGATGCGCAGCGTGCCGTAGAACTCGGCGCCCGCTTCGGCAGCAGCGCTCGGATAAAACACCTCGTTCGGCAGCGGTTCATCTGACACGCTGTAGTTCATGATGGCAGCGCTTTCGCTCATTGGAGCATGGGCTTGGTGCACATTCGGGCGAGGATGCACGCGGACCGCCACGACGCACCGGCAGACTTGCCGTGCCCGCCTGGCTTTCCCGCGCCATTCGCGCAGGATTCTACTGCGAGCACCTCTTGGAGTCCCGGCAAGTGCCGCCCGCTCGCGCAGCGGCAGTGTGCGGTTCGAAGCGCCAGCGCGATGGCTTTGCGCACGGTGTATATCCTTGCCACGAGGTGATCGGATCGATCGGCTCAAGCGCTCACGGGCAGCCACCCTTGCCGGGCCTGCCAGTCGGCCTCCAGGTGCGCAAACCGCGCCAGCCTCACCGTGGACAGATCGGCAAAGCGACAGGTTCCCTCGAGCACCAAGTCGCGAATCGCCCGCCCCGAGGCCGGTGACAAGCCGAATCCGACGCTCGAGAGAGTGGCGATGGTCACGTTCTGCGGATCGGAGAGCCGCTCGAGAATCGGCCGGCCGTCCGGGGTGTTCTCGATGAACCCGGCCCAGCTGCGGATCACCCGCGCATGGGCCACTTTCGGAAACAACTGGCACAGCCGCCGCGCAATGCTGCCCTGCAGCACGGTGGAGTGCGCCCGAATTCGCTGGCTGTCCTCGTACTCCACCCATTCGTGCGGGCCTCCACCGTAGGCGAGATTGCCGCGCAGTGTCTGCCGGCCATACAAGCCGTTGCCGTCGACCCCACCGATGCGCATCGGTGCCAGTGGCTCGGTAACGATCATTTCGGCGCGCGCGCTGGCAAGCGGCACGTGCACGCCGATCCGCGCCGCGAGCGGCGCAGTCGCGGCGCCGGCAGCAATCACCAGCTGATCACATGCGAACTCACCGGCATTCGTGCACACGTGGGTGGCTCTGCCGGCTTGTAGCCTGATGTCCACAACCGCCGTGTGCTGCAGCAGGCGGGCACCGTGGTCCTGCAGCGCCCAGGCGTAGGCCTGAACGGTGCGATGTGGATTGGCATGCCCGCCAAAATGGTAGAAGTACCCGCCATAGGGCGCCTCCGGCGCGTACGGCACGAGCTCGCGGATCTGCTTGGCATCGAGCACCTCGGAGCGAAAGCCTTGATGCTCCCCGTTCTCGAGCGCGCGCCGGTAGAGCTGGAACTGCCGCTCATCGAGCGCGATGCGGATACGGTTCGGCTGAAACTCCGTCGGGTAGCCCAGCAGCGCATCGAGCTGCGGCCAGAGTCGCTGCTCCTCGAGAAACAATGGGCTGTGGTGATGCGAGCAGCCGCCGCCATTGCGGCCGGAGGCCCCCCAACCGATGACCCCCGCCTCGAGAACCAGCACATCGATACCCTCGCGCGCGAGCCACCAAGCGGCGCTGAGACCGGTCACCCCGCCGCCGATCACGATCACTGCCGCGCCCGTGTCTGCACCCTGCCTCATTCGCTGGCCACCGGTTCATTCGAACTGCGCGCCGCCGCGGTGTACTCCCCAGCCGCACGCCAGAAGGGCACCCATTGCGATGCCATACCGAACCAGCTGTCCCAGTGCTCGGCCATTGCCGGCACTTCCGGCAGGCCCGCAAGCTGATCGAGACGCAGCGGGCGCACCGGCACACGGTACGTGGCGAGCGGCAGCGCATCGAGTGCGCAACCCGCCCCCAACGCCAGCAGCGCCGTGATCTGCTCCCGGCAGCGCCGACCCTGGCAGGCGCCCATCCCCGCGCGCGTCAGACGTTTGACCACATCGGGATGCGGGCCCGGCGGCGCGCTCACCGCCGAGCCATGCCGGCCGAGGTCCTTGCCCCAACCGAGATAGCGTGGCGGGCGCAACGTGAGAATCTCCGCTGCACTGACCTCTTCGCACTGGCAGATCATCTGATCCGATGGCGCGTGCAGGACGGCGGCCCGTACCCACGCCACCCGTTCGGCCGCGATGTCGCGCGCGGGAGTATCGGGTACGACCGGGGCGTCCGCGGGTGATGGCGCAATCGGCGCACCAAGCGCCCTGACGGCTGCGCGTCCGGCAATCACGCCTTCCCGAGCGGCGATGGCTGTCGCTTGGCTTTTCCTCGACCAGATGCCAGCACAATCGCCCACCGCGTAAATGAACGGAATCGAGGTGCGCTGCGCCGCATCGAGCGCCGGGACGTGACCGCCCCGCGCCGACTCGAAGCGCACTGCGCAGCCGCTCGCCTCGAGCAGTTCGATCGCGGGTATCGCCGCAACGCCCAGCAGCAATGCATCGCAGTCGAGACTCACGAATTGCTCTGCAACGCGCCGCCCATCGGCATCGACGCGTGCCAGCCGCACGGCCGCCACACCGTCAGCATCGCCGAGCGCTTGCTGCACGACATGTGAGGTAAACAAACGCGCACCACGCGAACTGAGGCGCTCGAGCAGATGCGTCGCACCGACTGCTGCATCCGCCTGCTCGACGATTGCTGCAATCTGCACACCCGCATCCTGCAGGGCATTGCCGATCAGCAGCGCCTCGTCGCTGCTGCCGAGCAGCACCGCCGTGCGCGCCTGCAGCCCCTCATAGGTGCACGCGAGCTGATACGCGGCACTTGCGCCCATGACACCGGGCAACTGCCAGCCCTCGAAGGCGAGTCCCATGTCACGACGGCCCGCCGCAACGATCACTTGCTTGAAGCGCAGCAGATACGCCTGCTCCTCATCGGCCAACCCAGCCACGTGACCGGTGAGCCACTGAGTCGTCGGGCGTTGCGGAAACAACCCCCACACCGCTGTGCCGAGCCGCACGTCGATACCGGCGTCGCTCGCTTCGGCCAGCTGCGGATGGCTCTGCAAAACAGACTCGAGCACCGCATTGCGATTGGCGAGCGAGGCGGCCATGCGGCCGCCGAAATGCAGCGGCACCTCCTCGCCCATGGTCCGCAGCGGCACCGGGTGCTCATCGACCAAGGTCACCTGTACCCCGTGCTCGGCAGCCGCAAGCGCCGCGGCAATCCCGGCCGGGCCGGCGCCGATCACCAGCAGGTCGGTCTGCGCGTGAATCGGCGGCGCCTTGCCCGCCACCGACGCCGGATCCGGCGCGTAGCCGTTTTCGCCCGAAAGACTCATGCAGCCCGCCCGCCGTTCGCTCATTGGCTGTGGATCGGACGAGTATTCCGCAACCGCCGCGCGTCACATGCGAAAATGCGACGACTTTTCCCGAGCAACCGACCTGGCGAGGTTGCGATGCGCAGCGCGTCAGGACCGATCGGTCAGACCCGCCGCAGCCCGTGTGCGCTCCTGCCGGGGCGCTACGCCGAATACGCGTTTGTACGTATGGGAAAAGTGCGATGCCGACTTAAAGCCCGTCTCCATCGCTACCTCGAAGATCGATGCGCTCGTGGTCGCGAGCAGTACCCGGCTGCGATCGAGCCGCAATTTGACATAGAATGTGCGTGGCGAGGCATTCAACTCGGTGCGAAACAATCGCTCCATGTGTCGCAGCGAAACCCCGTTGCGTGCAGCGATCTCCGCCAGCCGCGGCGCGCCAGCGAGCACCGCCGCTTCCATCTGCGCGATGATGCGCAGCAGCCGCGCGCTCACCAGCGGGTAGCGCGCCCGCAGTCCCATGCGCTGCGGATCACCCTGGGCACGGATGCGCGGGTGAATGAACTGCTCGGCAACCGAGGCGGCCAGATCCGCGCTCGTGTCCTGACGAATGAAATCGAGCACCATGTCCATCGCCGCGGTGCCGCCGGAACAAGTGCAGATCTGCCCGTCGATCACGAACAGCTCCTCGACCAGCGCGATCGAGGGATAGCGCTGGCGAAAACGCTCGGCATACTCCCAATGCACCGTGCAGCGCTTGCGCTCGAGCAGCCCCGCCTCGGCGAGCAGGAACGGCGCGGTGCTGATACCGCCGATCCGTGCCCCACGCGCCGCCAGCAGCCGCAGCTGGTTGTGCAGCGGGCGGTCCGAATGGCACTGCAGCGGCTCGAGCCCCATGCACGCGAGCACGACATCGGCGCTGCGCAGCTGGGCCAGTGGCAGATCGGCCGCCATCACGATGCCGTTGCTGGCCGCCACGGGGGCGCCGTCGCGCGACAGCAGCTCCCATTGGAACAGAGCGCGGCCCGCCAGGCGATTGGCGGCACGCAGCGGCTCGATCGCCGCAGCGAAGGACATCATCGAGAACTGCGGGATCAGCAGGAACGCGAAACGCATGACGGCGGCTCAGTGAGCAAGCGGATCGGCCACCGGGCCCGGGAGCAGCGCGCCGACGTCGGCGGGGACGCCAGTTCCGTCGGCTAGACGCACGCTCCGGTCGGGTTTGCGCAAACGCACCATGATGGCATGGCGGATTCTACCTGCACGCACAGCAGGCAACCAACTCGCAGAGGGGTACGCAGGTGATTGAGCAGCGTTTCACGATCGACGCCACGACCCGATGACTGGCGAGTCCGCCACCCCGAGCGAGGTGCCACCGCGGCGCGCTACCGCGCGCGGACGCCGCAGCGCCCCGGCGCGGCTGCCTCAGAGTCCCTGGCAGACCGTCACGAACCCCTATGCGCCGCTCGAGCTGCTCGGGCCGGAGCAGATCGAGGCCATCCACCGCACATCGCTGCGCATCCTGGAGGAGCTCGGTGTCGAGTTACGCTCCGCACCGGCTCGCCAGATCATGCGCGCCGCGGGCGCGCAGGTCGATGAGGCGAGCGAAATCGTCCGCCTCGAGCGCGGCCTGGTGGAGCAGGCGCTCGCCACGACGCCGCGGACCTTCACGCTCACCCCTCGCAATCCGGAGCACCGTCTACACTTTGGCGGCCGGCACATCAATTTCGGACTCGTGGCGGGTCCGCCCAACGTGCACGACTGCGAGCGCGGCCGGCGCGCCGGCAACCTGAATGATTACTGTGACTTCATCCGCCTCGCGCAATACTTCAACGCCATCCACCTGATCGGCAATCAGGTCTGTGCCCCGATCGAGCTGCCGGCCAACTCGCGCCATCTCGACACCTATCGGGCGAACCTGCTCTATTCGGATCTCGCCTACCACTGCACGGCGATCGGCGCGGGCCGCGCGCTCGATGGGATCCGGATGATGGCCATAGCCCGGGGTCACACGCTCGAGCAGATGGCCGCCGCTCCCGGGGTCATTACCATCATTTCCGTCAACAGCCCGCGCCGCTTCGACGATGCGATGGCCGACGGTCTGATCGCCATGGCCCAACACGGCCAACCGGTCGTGATCACCCCGTTCACCCTCATGGGCGCAATGGCGCCCGTGTCGCTCGCCGCCGCCCTGGCGCAACAGAACGCCGAGGTGCTGTTCGGGGTCGTGCTCGCCCAAGCGGTACGCCGGGGCACGCCCGTCATGTATGGCGCCTTCACCTCGAACGTCGATCTGCGCTCGGGAGCCCCTGCATTCGGCACACCCGAACACACCAAGGCCAACATCGCGAGCGGTCAGCTCGCACGTCGCTACGGGCTGCCGTATCGAACCTCGAATGCGAGTGCCTCCAACGCCGCCGACGCCCAGGGCGTGTACGAGACAGAAATGTCCCTCTGGGGTGCGATTCTCGGCCACTCCAATCTGATCTACCACGCCGCGGGCTGGCAGGAAGGCGGCATGACCGCCTCCTACGAAAAACTCGTGCTGGATGTGGAGATGCTGCAGCTCATGAGCGAATTTCTGCGCCCAATCGCCGTGGATGAGGCGGAGCTCGGCTTTGAGGCGATCCGCGGCGTACCCCCGGGCGGACACTTCTTCGGTGCGCCGCACACTCTCGAGCGCTACCAGCACGCGTTCTACCAGCCGCTCGTGACCAAGTGGCAGAACTACGAAAGCTGGCTCGCGAGCGGCGGGGAGGATGCACTGCGCCGTGCGACGTCAATCTGGAAGCGTGCGCTCACTGAATACGAGCAGCCACCGATGGACTCGGCCGTGCGCGAGGCGCTTGATGAGTACGTTGCGCGCCGGCGAGCGGAAATCGCCGATGGGGAGCCCTGAGGGCGCGCCCCGTGCTGCCGGGCCGCCGCGAGAATCAATCATCCGTTCGACCGGCCACTGTGCTGATATCCGGGTTGCGGTGCGCGCCACATTGCTGCACCATGAACCGGCTCGGCACACGCACCGGGGAGAGCATTGATCGAACAGACTGACTCTCGGCACCTCGAGGCCATCAACCAGATCGAAACTCTGTCGGGCCGCAGCCTCGGGGCGGGTCTGATCGGCAATGTGTTGGAATGGTACGACTTCGGTCTCTATGGCTTCCTCGCGCCCCTGATCGGCGCACACTTCTTCCCCTCGAGCCATCGCATCGTCTCATTGCTTGGCGCCTACGCGGGCTTCGCCATCGGCTTTGCGATGCGACCGATTGGCGGCGTCGTGTTCGGTCATATCGGCGATCGGCTGGGACGACGCACCATGCTGGCGCTGTCAATCGTGATGATGGCGAGCGCAACAACGCTGATCGGCCTGTTGCCGACTTACCAACAGATCGGCGTCCTGGCGCCGGTCCTCCTGGTGGCGGTGCGGCTCTTCCAGGGGCTGTCGGTCGGCGGTGAGCTCACCGGCTCGGTATCTTATTTGATCGAGACCGCGCCCCGCCGCCACCGCGGGCTTGCCGGCAGCTTCGCCAACATCGGCTCGGAAGGCGGTTACATCCTGGCGAGCGCACTTGCGGCAGCGACCTTCATTCTCCTACGCCATTACGGTGCCGCCGCCTGGATCTGGCGGTTGCCGTTTCTCGCCGGTGCGCTGCTTGGTCTGATCGCCTGGCTGTTGCTGCGACGGGCATCACGAGCCGGCTACGAGCCCGATCCGCAGGGCGCACCGGCGCACGAGCTGCCACTCACTCAGGCGATTCGCGAGTCCCCGCGCAGCATGCTGCTCACCGTGGCGTTTACCTGGGGCTACGGCGCGCTGAACTATCTGACGCTCGTGTTCCTGCCCGCCTTTGCCGGCCGGTTCGGAAAAATTCCACCCGGCAGTGCGCTCACCGCGAGCACCGTGCTGCAGATCGCGGGGCTCGCGCTGATACCATTGGCCGGCTGGCTGACCGACCGCTTCATCCGGCGGCGTCATCTGATGCTGCTCGTGTTCGCCGCGGTTGCACTCAGCGCCATCGCACTATTTCAGTTGAGCGAACACGGCAGCCTGGCACTATTTTGTGTGACACAGGGAAGTTTCATCGTGCTGCTGTTCCTGATTGAAGGCACGGCACCTGCGATGCTGGCCGAGCTGTTCTCCACCCGCTATCGTGCCTCGGGCTATTCCGTCGCCTTCAATATCGGCCTCGGCTTCGGCGGCGGCACCGCCCCGCTGATCGCGACCGCGCTGATCGCACCGCTGGGACGGCTGGCCGGCGCGCAATATCTGGTCGCCTGTGCCGTGTTGTCGCTCGCGGCCGTCTATCTGATGCGTGATCGCAGCCGTGAGCCGCTGCTGTGAGCGTGGATGGCGCCGCTCGCGGCAGCCCACACCTGCTGGCCAGTCGCCGTGGGCCGCGATTTCGCGAGGACACTCGTCCCGTGCACGCTCGGTTGCGGTAAAATTCAGGGCCAGGATAGAATTCCAAAGCAACATTGCGCGTGTTCTGCGCGTCTAAGGTGACTTCATGGCCGATGCGCTGTCGCAGCAAGCGCAGGATCGCCTGCGCGGCGCCTACCTGAAGGCGCTCGAAGCCGTGCGCATCGGACGCTTGCAGAGCGCCGAGCAGCAACTGCGCGACATCCAGCGCAACCACCCCGGAGAGATCAACAGCCTGCATCTGCTCGGGGTGACGTTGCTCGCACAGGGGCGACTGGCGAGTGCCCTTGAGGTTCTCGAGGGCGTTGCCGCTTCTGCGCCGGATTTCCTGCATGCACGCGTCGATCTGGCCCGGGCCTACCGGGAGGATGGTCGCCTCGAGAACGCACGCGCACTGCTGCGCCAGGTGGTCCAGGAGAAGCCCGCGGTCGAGTCCGCCTGGCTCGCCTATGGGGATGTGCTCGTGGACCTCGGGAAATTCCCCGACGCGGGCTTTGCGTTCGAGCAGGCCCGACAGCTCGATCCGCACCGCGCCCGCATCGAGCAGGCCACCGCGGCGCTCACCGCCGGGGACTTCCGCTCCTCTGAGGACATCTTTCGTGAGGTCCTCAAGAGCGACCCAAGTCACATTGGCGCGCTTACCGGACTTGCCGCCGTCGCGCTGCGCGCGAGCAACACCCGAGATGCCGAGCGGTTGCTCACCCACGCCCGGCGACGCTCCGCGCACCACCCGCTCATCCACCGCGCCTGGGGTCACACGATGCTCGCGGCCGGGCGATTGAGCGAAGCGGAGCAGACTTTCAAGGAGGTGCTGCGGCTCGAGCCGGAAAACCCGCAGAACTGGGCCGCATTGGGCTCGGTGTACATCCGTCTGCTGCGTCAGGAAGATGCGCTCGCCGCGTACGAGCAGGCCGCGCGCCTCAATCCCCGGCAAGCCGCGTTCCGACTCGCCGTCGGGCACGTCAACAAGACGCTCGGCCGCCGCACGCACTGCGAGGCGGCCTATCGGCAGTGCCTGCAGCTCGCCCCCACGTTCGCCGAGGCTTATTGGGGTCTTGCGGATCTGAAGAATTACACCTTCAGCGACGCGGAACTCACGGCGATGCGGGAGCTACTCGGCACGGCCAAGAGCACCGATGCGGCACAGCTGCACTTTGCAATCGGCCGCGCCCTCGAACAGCGCGAGTGCTACCCCGAGGCCTTTCGTCACTATGCCGAGGGCAACGCGCTGCGCCGGCAGACCGCGCCATTCTCAATCGAGCGCTTCGAGGCGAAATCCGCCCGCGTCATGGCCTGCTTCGATCGGGAATTGTTCCGCGTGCGCGCCGGCTCCGGCCACACTGATCCGGCCCCCATCTTCATCGTCGGACTGCCTCGATCCGGCTCGACGCTCGTCGAGCAGATCCTCGCCAGTCACTCGCAGGTCGAGGGCACAATGGAGCTGCCCAACATTCTGGCGATGGTGCGCGAACTCGATCACCGCACCGCCAATCGCGACGGCTACCCGGAAAGCATACGCCCGCTGTCGAGTGAAGAGCTCGCCGGACTCGGCCACCGTTTCATCGCCGACACCCGCGCCCTGCGCACCGACAAGGCGCGCTTCATCGACAAGATGCCGAACAACTTCAGCCACATCGGACTGATTCATCTCATCCTGCCGAACGCAAAGATCATCGACGTGCGCCGCCATCCGATGGATGCGTGCTTCAGCACCTTCAAGCAGTACTTTGCCGAGGGCCAGACCTTCAGCTACGACCTGGTCGATCTCGCTCGGTATTACCGCACCTACCTCGCGCTGATGGACCACTGGGACGAGGTCCTGCCCGGACGGGTCATGCATTTGCAGTACGAGCAGTTGATCAGCGATCCGCAGGCAACTGTTCAGCGTCTGCTCGAGTACTGTGAGCTGCCCTTTGAGGCCGCCACGCTGCAGTTTCACGCCAACCGGCGCCCGGTTCGCACGGCCAGCGCCGAGCAGGTGCGCCAGCCCCTGTACACCTCCGGCGTCGGCTACTGGAAACGCTTCGCGCCCCAGCTGCAGCCCCTGCAGGAGAGCCTCGGTGACTGCCTCAAGCGCTTCAGCGCCTACGGCTGAATGCGCGGTGCGCTGCTGGTACGGCCGCGCCCGCCTCCGCGGGCGCGGCGCGGCCTGTCAGAACTTATAGCTCGCCCTTACCCCGAACACGCGCGGTTCATTCGTCGTCTGGCGATTATCGTAGTTACCCGTATTCACGAAAATCACCGCGTTCGTATTCCACAGGTTGCTGACGTATGCCTGGAGTGTCCAGATTCCGCTCGCACTCTCGACGCCGAAACTCACGTTCGAAATCGAATAGGCCGGCTGCAGAAAGCGTGCCGAGCCCTTCTTGCCGAGCGCCGGATTCGGCAGCGCACGCAGGTCGCTCCACATGTCGCCCTTGTGCGCGATGTCGTATTGAATGAACCCGTTGAGCGCCGAGCTCACCGCGTGCGTATAGCGCAGACTCGCGCTGTAGCTGAAATATGGAACGAACGGCAAGCGCTCCCGCGGCACGATCATCGTGGTAAGCACACCGGTGAAATTCGGCTTCACGCTGATCAGGCGCGAATCGTTGTAGCTCGCCGAGGCCTGCAGTGTCAGGCCGTTGATGATCTGATAATCGATGTTCGACTCTGCGCCATAGATGCGCGCATTGCCGAAATTCGCGTTGAACTCGTTTGGACAGATGGACAGATCGAAGATCGGCGCCTGGAAGTTCTTCCACGGCATGTAGTAGAGCGCGCCGTCCCAGATCATCCGTCCGTGGAGCAGTCCCGACTTCCACCCCACCTCGTAGTTATTGAGTGTGTCCGGACTGAAGTGGCGCGGAACGCCGCGGCTGTAGCAGGAGTTGCTGTCCTGATTCACCCCGCCATCGCGAAATCCCTGACTGAAGGTGGCGTAGAGCAACAGGTTCTTGCTCGCCTTGAACGACAAACTCGCCTTGCCGGTGATCTTGTGGGAGGAGTCCGTGTATGCACCGGTCGGGGTCTTCGGGGCCCAGAAATATCCTGCCCACAGATCGCTGCCGCTGAAGTTCGAGTGAAAGTAGCGCAGCCCGACGTCGATGTTCCAGCGTTTGGTGAGATCGAAGCCGAGATCGCCGAATTCCGCGGTCTGCAGGTAATCGAACCGCTGGTTGCTGCTGTACCACTCCTGCGGCAATGGCGAGGCGGTGCCCGTGTAGTAGTAACTGTAGTACGACAGCGCGCTCTGATACGCCTCGCCATTGGGCTGCATTCCCGGCATGTCGTAGAAATAGGTGTACTTCTCGCGCGTCTTATTCCAGTACGCACCGACAATCCAGTGCCAGCGTCCTCCCGGCTTTGACTGCAGGCGCAACTCGTTCGACCAGCTGCGCGTCCACAGGTTGTATTTGTAATACATGGTCGGCACGTTGCAGCCACTGTACGGGTCCGTTCCGCCCTGAATGGTCGGACCGGTGAGACACGTCAGGCTCTGCAGCAGACCCGGGGAGGCCTGATAGGTCGAGGGCAGCGGATTGTACTGGACGTACTGCGAGTACTCGGTGGTGTAGTGGTAGGGGTAGTTCCAATACGTGCCGGCGTAGACCAGATCGCCGATCCCGACGTCGCCTTTGATGTGCAGATCATAATCGGTGAACGCATCGGCAATGCTCTCTGGGCCGAAGTGCGCCACTTTGCGCAAACCGAAATGCGTCGGATCCTGGGACCACGAGCCGGCGGTCGTTTGGCGCTGGTAGTTGAAGGTAAACACCGCATTCCACGATGGACCGAACCGCTGCGCAATCGCCGCGCGCCCGCCGTATTCCCGCTCCGTGTTGTAATTATTGCGTGCCCACTGGGCATTGGTCGAGACCGTGCCATTGATCCAGTGGCGCGTGTTGAGCACGTTATCGATGAAGCCGCCGGTGTGCACTTCGTACACCGAGAGTCGCAGCGCCGTCTCGCCCTTGATGAGCGGGATGTTGACGTAAGCCTCATCGGTCACGTTCAGCCCACCGTGCTGGATTTGGCCGAAATTGACGCTGACGCCGCCGCTGAAAGCGTTCAGATCGGGCTTGTTCGTGATGACCCGTAGCGCCCCGGACATCGAACCGGCGCCATAGAGAGTGCCCTGCGGACCGTCGAGCACCTCGATGCGCTTGATGTCATAAAGGTGCAGGTCAGGGAAGCTGCCGTAGAAGCTGAGCGAAGCGTCATCGAGGAAGTAGCCGGTCGTCGATGTATTCTGGCTGTTCAGGCTACTGCCGTCGGAGACCCCGCGCATGTAGAACGTCTGCTCGGTGGGGCCGTCGCTCACGAAAGAGATGGACGGCGACTTGGTGGCGATCGCATTGAAATGCGTCAAGTCGAGGTCTTTGATGTCCTTGGAGGTGAACACTTGCAGGCTCTCGGGCACATCCTGCAGGTTCTGATGCACCAGCTGCGCGGAAACCACGACTTCCTGCAGCACCATCGAGGGCGCACCGCCGGGAGCTGCGGCCGCTGCCGCATGCGCGCTCGGCCCCTGGACCGCAGCGGCTCCGTATAGCGCCACAGCGACGGCCAAGCCGATCGGCCGCACCCTGCCACTCCTAGCCCGCACCCCACCCCGCAAACGCATCGTTCCGGTAGTCTTCATAGGCCCCCGCTGGCGCTGTGTCGCGCCTGAATTCATACAGCAATATAAATTTTTTGCCTAAATTTGTACAGAAGTATAATTATGCGCCGAGTACGGGTCAATTGGCGCAGCGAGGCGAACCGTACCCGATCCACTCTCTCCAACCACCCGCGAGCCCCTCATGAGCGAGTCTTCAGCCCCCGCCCGCCGCAGCCGTGAAACCCGCCGCGCCCGCGCCAGCGCGCCGGCCGAGAAATACACCTACATTCGTCGCCGCCTGCCACCCGTGGAGCTGCTCAGCACTGAAGCCATCGAAATCATCGAGGCAAACGCCGAAACCATCCTCGAGGAAATCGGCATCGAGCTGCGCCGCGACCCCGAATCGCTGCGGCTGTGGCGTCAGGCGGGCGCTGATGTGCGTGGGGAACGAGTGCACATCCCGCGGGGGCTGGCGCGCCATCTGCTGAGGAGCGCACCGGCAGAGTTCACGCTCTACGCGCGCAACCCGGCGCGCAACGTGCGCTTCGGCGGCAATGCGACTGTCTTCTCTCCCGTCGGTGGCCCGCCGTTCGTCAGTGACCTTGACCGTGGGCGACGCTACGGCACCCTGGAGGATCTGCACAACTTCATCAAGCTCGCACACATGGCGCCCGCCATTCACTTCTCGGGCGGCAGCATGTGCGAGCCGATGGAGATTGCCCCGAACAAGCGCCACCTCGACGTGCAGTATGCGTTCTTCCGACTCTCCGATCAGGGCTGTGAAGCAACACCCGAGACCGCCGGACACGCCGCCGATGCGCTCGCACTCGCGCAGATCCTCTTTGGTGCCGACTACATGGAAACCCATCCTGTGGTACTCGGCAACATCAACTCAAACTCTCCGCTCGTCTATGACGGACGTATGCTCGGGGCATTGCGGAATTTCGCCGCACACAATCAGGGCACGATCGTCGTACCAGCGATGTTGGCCGGCGCGATGGGCCCGGTGACCCCCGCCGGCTGCATGGCCGAACTGCTGGCCGAAACGCTCTGCGGCACGGCACTCACCCAGATCGTGCGCCCCGGCGCACCGGTGATCCTCGGTTCCTTCGTCGGCGCGATCTCGATGCGCACCGGCTCACCGACCTTCGGCACCGCCGAGGCGACCCAGATGATCTTCGCCACTGCGCAGCTCGCCCGCCGCCTGCACTTGCCCTGCCGCAGCGGCGGCTCGCTGTGCTCCGCCAAAATCGTCGATGCGCAGGCGGGCTACGAGAGCGCGAATTCTCTGCTACCCGCTCTGCTCGCGGGGGTGAACCTGGTGACGCACGCGGCCGGCTGGCTCGAGGGCGGCCTGGTGGCAAGCTACGAGAAATTCGTCATGGACGCCGATCAATGCGCGATGATGCAAAGCCTCGCACAGGGCATGGACCTGTCCGAACGGGGCCAGGCGCTCGATGCAATCCGCGAGGTCGGTCCGGGCAATCATTTTCTCGGTTGCGCGCACACCCAAGCCAACTTCGAAGCAGCGTTCTATCAGTCGACCGTTGCCGATTATTCCTCGTACGAGCAATGGTCCGAGGAAGGACGGCTGAGCGCCGAGCAGCGGGCCAACCGGCTGTGGAAGCGCATGTTGGCGGACTATCAGGATCCGGGCATCGATCCGGCGCGCGATGAGGCTATGCTCGAATTCATTGCGCGGCGCAAAGCGGTGTTGACCGACGACATCACCGAGGAATAACACACGGCCGATTCCGGCAGTTGACAACGCGCGAATCACTACTGTACAACTGTGCAACGACGGCACCCCTCGGCGCGCGCGCCGAGGCGGCGGAACGACGACCCGAAGGCGCACAGGCATGGCTCGCAATCCCCGCTACGACGTTCTGTTCGAGCCCGTCCGAATTGGACCGGTCACCGCACCGAACCGCTTTTATGCGGTGCCGCACGCGAGCGGCATGACTAACACGATGCCGCGCATGCGGGCCGCTTTCCGCGCGACCAAGGCCGAGGGTGGATGGGGCGTCGTGTGCACAGGCTATGTGTCTATTGACCGAAGCTCCGACGATGCCCCCCTGCCGTACGCAACGCTGTGGGACGATGACGACGTTCGCTCCCATGCACTGATGACCGATGCCGTTCACCGCCATGGCGCCCTGGCCGGCGTCGAGCTATGGCACGGCGGCGGCAGCGTGATGAACCGAGTAAGCAGAATTCCCTCGATGTCTCCATCGGGCACCGCATGGATGCCGACGCACGTGAATTTCATGGGCCATCAGCGACCGCGAGTGATGGACAACCAGGACATCCGCGCGCTCCTCGAGGCTCAGAGGCAGGCTGCCCGCCGCGCGCGCGCGGCGGGATTCGACATCGTCTATGTCTACGCGGGCATGGGCTACCTGCCCTATGAATTCTTTCTGCCGGAATGGAATCAGCGTACCGACGCCTATGGCGGTCCACTGCGCAACCGGGTGCGCCTCGTGCGCGAGCTGCTCGAGGTCACGCACGAGGCCGTCGGCGGGCAATGTGCCGTCGCGCTACGGATCAGTCTGGAGGAGCTGCGGGCTCGGCGCAGCGAACACGCCCCGTCCGAAGCGCACGAACTCGTCGAATTGCTTGCCGAGGTGCCCGACCTCTGGGACGTGAAGATGGACTCCGGCCCCACCGACTGCGCCCCGTCGCGCTTCACGTCCGAGGGCAGCCACGAGCCGGTGATCAACTTCGTCAAATCGCTGACCAACCGCCCGGTGGTGGGCGTCGGCCGCTTCACCTCGCCCGATTCAATGGTGGGGCAGATCCGTCGTGGCGTTCTCGATCTGATTGGCGCTGCGCGTCCCTCGATAGCCGATCCGTTTCTGCCGCGAAAGATTGCCGAAGGCCGCGAGGATGACATCCGTGAATGCATCGGCTGCAACATCTGCATCTCAAGCTGGCATGACAGCGTACCGGTGCGTTGCACGCAGAATCCCACCATCGGAGAAGAATGGCGCCGGCAATGGCATCCGGAACGCATCGAGCATACTCCCGAGACGGACTCGACTGTGCTCGTCGTCGGCGCCGGCCCGGCAGGCCTGGAATGTGCGTTGACGCTCGGCCGGCGCGGCTACCAAGTCATGCTGGCCGAAGCTCAGGAGGAGCTCGGCGGGCGATTGCGCTTTGAGACCCGCCTGCCGGGCCTTTCAACATGGTCTCGCGTACTCGAGTGGCGGCGCAGTCAACTGCAGCGACTGGCCAATGTGGCGATCTACCGCGGCAATCGTCTCGATGCCGGACAGATCCTCGAGCTCAGCCCCAGGCACGTGGTGATGGCTACCGGCGCGCGCTGGGCACCGATGCTCTACTCCCCGCTCGAGGTGCCCGCCGGCACACTCGAGGATCCCAACGTCTATACACCCGATGACGTTGCAGCGGGCGCTGCACTCAGCGACCCGGTCGTGGTGTTCGACTTCGACAATTACTACATGGGCTCGGCATTGGCCGAGCATCTGGCCAAATCCGGTCACCACGTCAGTTATGTGACACCTGCCGGGCACGCCTCCGCGTGGGCAATCATGACCAACGAGCAGCCGCAGACCCACCGCGCGCTCGCGGCGGCGGACGTTCCGGTGCACACGCTCTCGCGGGTTGAATCGTTCGACGGCGAGGAAGTGACGCTGGCGCACATGTTCACCCCAGCGCGCGCGCAGTTGCCCTGTAAGTCACTGGTCATCGTGGGCGCACGCCTGCCCGATGACGCTGTGTATCAGGCGCTGATCGCACAGGGCGAGGCTCTTGGCGCGGCCGGCATCGTCTCGGTGAATCGCGCGGGCGATGTGCTAGCGCCCGGCGCGATTGCGCACGCGGTGTACAGCGGTCACCGTCAGGGGCGCGAACTTGGCACCGACGAGCACAAAATCCTCTTCAGGCGCGATGCACCGTTGCGTAGCGCAAACGATGCTGAGGCACACTGACAGACGACCTCAGCACGGCGCCCCGAGCGGAGCCCCGAACCAGCCCATAAAATCAACGTCTGCCGCACAGCGGGGGTTCCAAATGATGCGTAAGTCAATCGTGGCCGTGCTCATGGTGGTGTTGTCAACCGGCCTGGCAGCGGCGAGCGCTGGCAGCAGCCCAACGGCTGCCCGCTACGGCTTCACCATGCAGTCGGCCACCATCCGCATGCCGGACGGCGTCGAGCTCGCCGCCACGTTGTACATGCCGACCGGAGCGCCGCCGGGCAAGCGCTTTCCGGCGTTGCTGAGCTATCTGCCCTACCGTAAAGACGATGGCGAGGCGCAGAGCGACTACGGGATGCTCAGCTACTTCGCACGCCGGGGCTTCGTCGGGGCGGCCGTGGACATCCGCGGTTTCGGGCAGAGCAGCGGCACACCGCCCGACCGGGAGTACTCGGCGCACGAGCGGCACGACGGCGAGCGTGTGATCGCATGGCTCGCCCGGCAGCCCTGGTCGAACGGCAACGTCGGGATGTTCGGCATCTCCTGGGGCGCGTTCAACTCCATTCAGATGGCGATGCGCAATCCTCCGGCGCTGAAGGCAATCCTCGCGGTAGCGGGTACCGAGCGGCTGTTCAAGGAAGACGTGCATTACATGGATGGAATCTTCCACGTCGATGAATTTGAACTCGGCATGGATCTCAGCCAGGGCATCAGCGGCGCGCCGAAGTTTTCCCTGGCCGAGAAGGTCATCGGACCGCGCATGAATTCCAAGCCCTGGTCGCTGACTTATTTCGAGCACCAACGCGACGGGGCGTTCTGGCACAGACCGGAACGTCCGCTCTCCTCGATCAAGGTGCCGTGCTTTCTGATCGGCGGCCTGCACGATGGGTACCGAGACAGCGTGCCACGCATGCTCGAGCACGTGCACGCGCCGGTGAAGGCATGGATCGGGCCGTGGAATCACGCCTGGCCGGACGATAGCGACTATGGGCCAGTTTACGGCTGGCGCCGCCAGGCCGTGCGCTGGTTCGCCTACTGGCTCAAAGGCGAGCAGACCGGGGTGATGCAGGATCCGAAGCTCATGATCTATCTGCAGCACTGGTATCCGCCGGGCGCCCAGGACCAGAACATTCCGGGGGTCTGGCGCGCCGAGAGCGGCTGGCCGCCCCGCGGCCAAAGGCCCGAGCGGCTGTATCTTCAACCCGCAGAGGCGCTGTCCGCACGAGCCACGAGCGCCGGGCAGAATGTGCTGCGCTACCTACCCTCGGCCGGCAAGCGCAGTGGCATCTTCTGGTGGGGCGATCTGCAGCCGAATCAGGCGCCGGTCGATGCGCACAGTCTGGTGTATCAGACCCCGCCACTGACCCACGACACGGCAATCATGGGCTTTCCGAAGGTGATGCTGTACGCGGCAGCCAGTGCGCCCATGGCGGATTGGTTTGCGCGCCTGGAGGACGTCGCCCCCGATGGACGCGTCACGCTCGTGACCGGCGCGGGCCTGAACGGCGCCCAGCGTGACTCGATGTTCCACCCGAAATATCTGGTGCCGGGGAAGTTCTATGCGTTCTCCTTCGCCCTGCATCTTGCCTCGTACGTATTCCCCAAGGGGCACCGCATCCGTATCGCCATATCAAACGCAATGTGGCCGATGGCCTGGCCGACACCCTATGCGATGGATACGACCGTGCGGCTCGGCGGCACTCATCCCTCCTGGATCGAACTGCCCCGCGTGCCGCTCACGGGACCTGCGCCCCCCTCCTCCCTGCTCAGGCCCCCAGCCCCGGTTGCCCGGCGCACCGACATCAGCGGCAGCGACTACCTGTGGCCCGGCACCTACACCACACTGCCCGATAAAAACGGCCGCAGCCGCGACGTGTGGCAGGGTTCGAGCAACACGAGCTTCCCGTGGGGACCGCTGCATCGGCATGAAACGCTCACCTACGAGGTCGATAACGCCAACCCGGCCGACGCCAGCGCCGTGGGCCATTCGGTGTACACGCAGGCGGTGGGCGGGCATGTCCTGAGCTGGCACGGCCGATTGACCCTGCGCAGCGACCGGCACAATTTTTACTACACCTACACCCGCAAGCTGCTACGCGACGGCAAGCTCATCATCGCACGTACGTGGCAGCGGACGATCCCGCGTGATCACCAGTAAGCGCCGGCCCCGCTGCGTGGCGCAACAGGGAGCCTGGGCGTGATCCGCCCAGGCTCGCCCGTTCGGTTCAGCTTGCGCGGCGCAGCCGGCGGCGGCGAAAGTCCGCGAGGATCTCGCGCGCGGCATTGTGACCAGGTGCACCCGTGACACCACCACCGGGATGCGTTCCCGAGCCGCACATGTACAGACCCGGCAACGGACCGCGGTAGTTGCCAGCGCCGAGCACTGGTCGGGCGGAGAACATCTGATCGAGCTGCAGCGCCCCGTGCAGAATGTCACCGCCGATCAGCCCGAAGGTCCGCTCCAGATCGAGCGGACTCATGATCTGCCGGCCGAGCACGGATGCCTTGAAGTTCGGCGCAAAGCGATTGACGGTGTCGATCATCAGGTCTGCAACCGTCTCACGATGGGCGTCCCAGGACTCGCCATTGGGAAGTTGCGGCGCGACATGCTGGCAGAACAGGCTCGCGACATGCTGGCCCGGCGGCGCGAGACTGTCGTCGAGCGTCGAGGGAATCACCAGCTCGACGATCGGCTGGCGCGACCACCCATAGGTACGGGCGTCGAAATAAGCCTGCTCCATGTACCCGAGGCTGGGGGCGAGAATAATGCCGGCGGTGTGGTGATCGGCAGGCGCCTTGCCCGGCAGACAGGTGAAATCCGGCAGCTCGGCGAGCGCCACATTCATGCGGAACGTACCTGAGCCGCAGCGATATTGACTGATGCGCTCGAGGAAGTCCTTCGGCAGTACTGCCGCATCGATCAACTTCAGATACAACAGCTTCGGATTGAGATTCGACACGACCGCCGCGGCGCGGAACGACTCGCCCGCCTCCGTCACCACACCGACGGCGCGCCCGTGCTCGACGAGCACCTCGCGTACCGGGCTGTCGAGGTGGATCATCGCGCCCCGTGCGGCAGCCGCCTTCGCCATCGCCTGGGTGATTGCGCCCATGCCGCCGATTGCGTGGCCCCAGGTGCCCTTCTTGCCGTTCACCTCACCGAAGCAGTGATGCAGCAACACGTAGGCCGAACCCGGCGAATACGGGCTCGCATAGTTCCCGACGATACCATCAAAACCGTATACCGCCTTGATCGGGTCGCTCTCGAACCAGCCATCGAGATAATCGCCGGCCGAGGCGGAGAACAGCTTGAGCAGCTCGCGGCGCAGACTCATGTCGAGCTTGCTCAGGCGCGAGCCCAGGCGACCGGCACTCAGCAGCTCCGGCAGCGCAGCCGACCAGCCGCCCTCGACGACATTCGGTGGCGTCTCAAGCACGAAGCTGCGCACCACATCGGCTATCGCCTCGAGTCGCGTGCCATAGTCCTCGAGACGCTCGGCATCGGCCGTCGAGAACTTCGCCACTTCGCTGCGCGTGCGACCCTCCCCGCTGCACAGGTACCCCCCGTCGGCAGTAGGTAGGAAATTGGAGATCTTGCGTTCGACGACGCGCAGTCCATGGGCGTGCAGATCGAGATCGCGAATGACCTTGGGGTTGAGCAGAGAGACGGTGTAGGAGGCCACCGAGTTGCGAAAGCCGGGGTGGAACTCCTCGGTGACCGCAGCGCCGCCGACCACCTCCCGGCGCTCGAGCACCGTGACTTTCAGCCCCGAGGCCGCAAGATAGGCGGCACACACCAGTCCGTTATGCCCGCCTCCGATGATGATGACATCGCACGTCTCAGCACTCATGATGCACACCCCGCGAACACCCGCTCAACAGCGAAAACAAATTGGTCTGCTGAACCGCGCCCTGCTCAAGACTTAGACGCGGTATAATTCCCGGCGCACAGGAGGTACGCGACCTGGCCAGCCCGCACCGCGCATGCCAGATCGCTCGGCACGTCCTGGGGAACCAAAATCACGGTGCAGCGGCGCGGTACGACTCTCATCGTGCGGCGCTGACATGTTACGCATGGCAGGGGGACGCATGGCGGAGCGTTGGTCTCCTCACTGTTTGACAACTGTACAGCTAGTACCTGACCGGGTCAAGGAGACGCCCCCGGCAGAACCGGGCCGCATTGCCGGCAGCACGACGAACGTGTGCACAAATGTCAGGTTAACGAACAGCGGCTTGTGCGACTGCTCGGCGCTATGATCCGGCCGGGTGCAGAGTACGGCCGCGCGCGCAACCTCAGCCAGCAGAGATTCCAATCATGACTCATAAGCCACACGCGCCAAAGTTCCACCGCGCCACGCCGACCGTGCGGCGCGAAGCGCTGATTGAGGCCACTCTAGAGTGTCTGCGCCAGCATGGACACGATGGCCTCTCGGCGCGACGCATCGCGGCCGAGGCCGGCGTGTCGGCGGGGCTGATCACGCACCATTTTCCGAGCATTTCCGCGCTGGTTGCCGCGGCATACGAGACACTCGCGATGCGGCTGCTCACCTCGATACAGCAGCATGCCATCGAACTCGATGCAGGCCCCAGGGAGCGGCTGCGACGCTTCTTCGAGGCGTCCTTCGCACCGGCGCTGCTCGAGCCGGGCCTATTCAGCACCTGGCTCGTGTTCTGGAGCATGATTGCCCATGACACTGCGGTACGCGCCGTCCAGGATCGGACCTATGTTGCCTACCGGGACGCCCTCGAATCCCTGCTCGGACAGCTACGCGCGAGCAAGGGGGTCCCTGCTTTCAAGCTTCGCCCGGCCGGAATTGCGCTCGCGGCCCTGCTCGACGGTCTGTGGATCGAGGCGAGCCTGAATGCGGAGGCCTTCAGGCCGGCCGAGGCAGTCGCGCTGTGCGAAGACTGGGTGCACGCCCTGTGCTACGGAGCACTGCCGAGTCTGCTCGTGCAGCGCTCAGAGAGCCGCATACGACGGGTCGCGAGCAGCGCCGGACACGATTGAACTGCGAACCGCGCACGCGCCTCAAACGGCGTTGCGCAGCGGCTCACCGTCCTGCCCAGCAGCCTCAGACGTGACGAGCTCAGTCGGGTCGATGGCGAGCCAGGCGAGCGCAGCGAGCAGCGCGCACAGGCTGCCGATTGCAAACGCCGCTCCCCAGGCATGGCGGCCCGAGAGCCACGCGACCAGGGGGATCCCGATGATGCCGCCCAGATTGCCGCCGGTGTTGAGTACGCCGCCAACCATCATCGAATCGCTGCGCCCGACTGCCATGGAGGTCGCCCAGTAGGCAGCCTCATTGAGCTCAATGCAGCCAAAGCATGCAGTGAGCGCCGCGACGGCAATGAATGCACTCGCGGTATGCATTGCCACGAGCAGCAACGCCCCGGCGAGCGGCAATGACACCAGCGGTACCAGTCGGAAACCCCACAACGGACCTAGCTTGCGGCACAACCAGCCGGTCACAACCCCGCCAATGCCGGCACCGAGCCCGCCGGCGATCGGCGGGCCCATCGACAGCCAGCCGCTCTCGAGGACCGGGAAATGACGTTGCTGAATCAGATAGAGAAAGCACCAGTTGGAGATCAAATAGAAAGAGTAATTCATGGCCAGATACGACAGCGCGAGCAGCGTCGTATTGCGATGCGCGATCACCTGCAGCAGACGGCGCCAGGAAAAGCGCATGCTCGGCTGCGCATCGGCGAGCTCACCGAGTTCCGCCAGCTCGGCCGCTGAGACCGAGGGATGCTCGCGCGGGCTGTTACGTGCGTACCAGGCCCACAGCACGATCACCAACACGGCGGGCAGGCTCGACCAAGCGAGCGCCTGCTGCCAGCCCGCAATTTGCATCAGCGCGGCGATGAGCGGCGGCGTCATCGCCGCTCCGAGATTCAGGCCCATGCTCTGCGCACCCTGAACCAAGGACCACTGCCGCACCGGAAACCAAGCCTCGAAGACTCCGTTTGAGACAGGAAACACGCCGCCCTGAGCCGCTCCCAGCAGAAATTGCGCTGCTACCAGCGCCACAAACAGCAGCGTGCCGCTGAGCAGCAGCGGCGCAACTGGCAGCATCATGATCGCCAGGAATGCCACCACGCCGAACAACGTGAACGCGATGCGGGCACCGAGCAGTTGGCCGATGAGACCGCCGGGAACTTGGAACAGCGCGTAGCCAATGACGAAGGCCTGCTCGATCCAGCCGATCTGCAGTTGCGTCAGATGCAGATCCGGCATCATCCGCTCGGCAGCAATCGTCAGGCTCGTGCGCTGGGCGTAGGCGACCAGGCCGAAGGAAAATAGGAACGCGAAGATCCGCCAGCGGATCCGCACGACAGCCCACTGTCTGCGCGATGACATCGGCGAACATCATGCCCGGATGGGTTCATCGAGCGCAAGCAAACTTGATGGCAAACAGCATGCGTCGACGGCCCTCACGGCCCGCCCAGCACGCCAGTTGACAGCCCCTGGTCGCTATTGTACGCTCGTTAAATAATTTCTCCGCCTGGCGGACCATCACCCCATGAGACCCCAGCTTCGCGTCGTTCCCGATCAGCTCATCGGACCGATCCTGGATGAGGCCAAGAAGATCCTCGCCGAGATCGGTGTTGAAGTACGCGGCGCGCGGCTGCGCGAACGACTGCTTGCGCACGGTTTGAAACTGGCGCGCACCGCGGATGAGGCCGAACGCGTACTGTTTCCGCCGGAAGTGGTTGACCGGGCAATCGCCACGGTACCCAAGCGCTTCGCGCTCTACGACCGCGACGGCGGCGCCTATACCGAACTCGGCGGTGACAAAGTCCACTTCGTTCCCGGCTCGAGCGGCCTGAAGATCCTAGATCACCGTACCGGCGAAACTCGTCTTTCCAACACGCGTGACTTCATAGAGTATGTGCGCGTCGCCGACGGACTGAAGAATCTCGGCTACCTCGCCACCGCGTTTTCCACCAACGACATCGAGCCGATGGTCTCGGATGCGTGGCGCCTGTACCTGCTGCTCACCAATTCCTTGAAACCCATCGTGTCTGGAGCGTTCTCCGAGCACGGCGTGGTGCGCATGGCGGAGATGATGCAGCTGTTCCGTCGCGACAAGAGCGATCTGGTCGCCCGGCCTATGTCCATCTTCACCGTAACGGCAACGGGCTTTTATCGCTACAGCGAGGACTCCTGCCAGAATCTGCTCGACTGCGTGGAGTTCGGCATTCCGATCGAGATCGTGCCCGTTACGCTGATGGGGCTGATCGCGCCGGTCACGCTGGTCGGAGCGACCGTCATGCACATCGCGGATGTGCTCGCCGGGCTCACTATGGCGCAGATCGTCAAGCCCGGCACACCGACGCTGTTCGGCGGAGCGCCGGCGACTTTCCACATGAAGACGGCCATGTCACCGATGGCAGCGATCGAAACGCTGCACCTGAACATGGCTTACATTGAAATTGCCAAGTACCTCGGCATCCCGACGCAGAGCTACATGGCCCTCAGCGAGGGCAAGTTCCTCGATGCGCAGGCCGGCGCCGAAACCTTTGCCGGCGCATTGCTCGCAGCCGTGGGCGGAGTCAATTCCGTGTCCGGACCGGGCATGCTTGATTACGTGCTCACCTTCAGTCTCGCCAAGCTGGTTTTCGACGACGAATTGTGCGGACAGGCGTTGCACTTCTGTCGCGAGTTTGCCGTCCAGGAGGACCTGCCGACGCGCACTCTGGTGCGCCAGCTCCTGCAGGAGAAGCACCTGCTCACCTCGGCGCACACCCTGAAGCACTGGCCGAGCGAGCTGTACCTGCCCGGCACAGTTTTTGACCGCATCAACCGCGAAAGTTGGCAGCTGGCAGGCAGCATGACGCTCGATCAGCGCGTGCATCAGGAGGTCGAACGTCTGCTCGGAGCCTACGTCTCCCCACCACTCGATCCGAGGCTCGATGCGGAGATGATCCGGATCATCAAAAGCGCCCTGCCGCGCGATGAGGCCTTGCCCGAGACGTTGCCGCGGGTGGAGCGCTCAACCCCTACCCCCGCCGCGAATGAGGGGCGCCGGTCTCGGCGCAAGAGAAACTGACGGCATCCCGGGCACCTACCCAGGACATTTCACACCTGCGCCGATGCTATAGCAGTCGTACGTGATCTGAGCGATGCTACGGCATGCAGGCACGCGGAGAAGCCGATATGACCGACGAGAGTGATTTCAATCTTCGGGATCTGAACGATCAGGAGCTGACCGAGCAGGTTCACGATGACCTGTACAACGGTCTGAGGGACGAGGTGGTGGAAGCCACCCATATCTTCCTCGAGCGCGGCTGGGGTGCCGAGAAG
>DAHVTM010000032.1:0-7446 GCA_027324195.1 Gammaproteobacteria bacterium
GTGTCGGTAGCGATCCTCTGCGCAAATCGCATCAGATCGGCTACAGGACACGGATGCCGGCGGTTGGCACGCCGGTGGGCTGCGACTCGCCTGCCGTGTGGCGCGGTGCCGCAGAGATGTCACACTCTGGGTTCATCATCAGTGTTTCACAGTCGACCGATTCAGCTTCGCGCAGGCGCTGAATTGACTCGAACCTGATAGCAGAGCAATGGTGATGAGTGCACGATGTCGCACGGAGTGCCCCACGGTCGTGGCCGTCCCGCTGATTGTGTGGTCCGGCTTCTGATTCTGTTCCTCGCCGCGTTCGCGGCAGGTCGGGCAATCGGTGCGGAGGAAGGCGTCAATTTGACGTACCTGCGCTTTGTCGTCGCGCCCGCACTGCGGGCGGAACGGGTGGCATGGTGCCGCAGAATACGAGCCGAGTGGCCGCCAATGGCGAGGGACGACTCCGAGCAGGCCCAGGATGAAGCGGAGTGGGCGAGTGGGCGGCTGAGCCTGAAGCAGGCGGATTGTGCGTATCTGGGCGCCTTTTATCGGGAGCTGCGCTATGCGGCGGTGCACCATGTACTCGGTCGTGGGGCCTGGCTGTCGTGCCGGCGGCTGGCGCCAGTCGACGATATGCACACCGCGCTGCAGGTCGCGGTCTACCTTCAGTGCCTGCAGCGGGTCTGGGGTTCGCCCGTCTGTCGCTCCGTGCGTAGCGCATCACGCGCGCTCCCGATGTCCGGCCCGCACGCGGCGTGTGCGCGCCTCCTGGGTTCGAACGACTGGTCGCAGTGGGGTGAGTCGGCTCCACGCGGCAAACCCCGGTCTCTGTTTTCGAGCGCAACTGCGCTCAGGGGGCGCTCCGTCGGGGCCCGTACTCCCATCCTCGCATTGCCGACGTCCGCTACGCTATCCGGATCGCTGCTGATCGGGTTCGATCTCGGGTGCTGTGACTATGGTATGGGCTACATGTGGCCGACGAGCGTTCTGCGTCTCGATTCGCCACGACGGATGAGCCAGAGTGATTGGGTAGCCGGTCTGCCGGTTCGACGCATCACACTCGACCGTAGAGCACCTGAGGCTCTGTTGGGCAAGCGAGTGCTTGTGCACTGCGCCAGTTTGTGGTTTCCCGCAACCGAGACGGGCACCTATTGCCGGGTGCAGTGGATCCGGAGTGCGAACAGGGGCCGCCCTCGCGCTGCCTCATCAGCTGGTCGAAGACGCACGCAATGAACGTTCGTCGAACAGAGGCGGTCGGCCGGGCATTGTTGGGGCGGATCTATATCAGGCCATTCGTGCAGGCGCGGCGGTATCGCGCCGGGACGGCAGTTCGCATCTTGACTGAAGGTGGCGGACGTAAATTGCACAGGTATGGCGGACCAAAATTGCACACTCGGGAGAAGTGGCCACTCCGGATCGATCGATACTGGTGCTCAGATCGGTTGCGCCAATGCAATGAGTGAGTCGCGCATGATGCGCGCGTGTTCTTCCTTGTCGCCTCCTTCGACTTCGATTTGTCCCAGTCGCGCAGAATTCTCGACCACCATGCGGCAGCGCTCCCACCGGCGCCGCTCGAAAGCGGCAAGCGCCTGAGGCACATCGGCCTCGCGCGCGAGTTCTTCGGCCAATACGAGTGCATCCTCGATGCCGATGCATGCGCCCGATGCCAGGTGGGGTGTCGTCGCGTGTACGGCATCTCCGATCAGTAAGACCCGTCCGCGGGACCAGGGTAAGGGGACGAGCAGCTTTTCGAGCGGCCGGAAGACCACCATGGAATCGGGCCCGAGCTGCTCGCGGATGGCCTGGAGTTCCGGGGCTGGAAAATCCGCAAGCAGCCCGCGCATATGCTCGACGAAGCGTGCCGGGTCCAGGTGCTCATTCACGGGCCGCGACTCGGTGATGAACAAATACATTTGGGTCTTCGATACCGGGTTAACCCCGGGCTTGACCTGCGGCCCCACCCACATGATCGGGGTACTCATCTGCGCGGGTCGCGGGAGCACCGCGCGCCAAACGCCTTGGCCGGTGTAGCGAGGCTTGGGCACTTCGGGGAACACGGCCTCTCGGACCTTGGAGTACAGCCCATCTGCGCCGATGACGAGGTCGTATAGGCTCTGCTCGCCATCGGTAAATTTGACTTCGACACCCGTGGCGCCCTGGGCGATCGAGCTAAACGTGCAGCCGAGGCGAACCCGGGCGCCCGCGGCGCGGGTCGCCTCGGCGAGAATACTGGCCAGCGCCGGCCGCATGATGGCCCCGCCACCGGGCACGTCCGGGCCAGCGATCCGGGGCGTAGGCAATTCCGCGATCTGCTGGCCATGTGGCAAGCGCACGGACAATCCGTCCTGGGCGCTGCCCTGCTCGAGGAATGCCTCCAGGATACCGAGCTGGCGGAAGGCGCGCAGGGTCGCGCCGCCCAGACTGATGCCGGCGCCGTAATTGCGCCAGTCCGGGTCAATCTCGACGAGATCGACCTCGACGCCGGTCCTGCGCAGCGCGATCGCTGCCGCCATGCCGGAAAAGCCACCGCCGATCACCAGCACCCGGGAAATCGCTGTTGTCATGAGCTCGCCCCTTTCAGATCGTGCGGATACTCTGTCAGAATGAGTTCCCCGTCGCTCGTAAGGACGAAGGGCACTGCTTGCAGTCTCTGCCCGAGGCAAGCGCCAAGGACACACAGCCCGCTCTCCGGATCGAATTGCGCTCCGTGCCCGGCGCACACGATGCGGTCACCGGCTCTGTTGAGATAAGCGTCCTTGCGCCAGGGCAGTGGTGATCCTAGGTGCGGACAGCGGTCGCGCCACACTCGCACTGCACCGTTGCGCCGCATGGCAAATACGCGCCCGCACCCTTCGGGAGCGAATCCGCGCGCTCCGCTTTCGGGGATCTCGTCGGCGCTGCAGAGCCTGACGCCCGTTCGCGCTGTATCATCAGGCATAGTCGCCGTTCGCCGAGGATTCGGGACCCGGGATCCATTTCCTGCGGTAGCCGAGGAGAAAGGCCTGGGAGGCATCGGCACTCAGCGGAACCTCACGTGCCCGCCATGTCGCATCGTGCTGGTCCATGTCAGCGTCCATTTCCATGTGACAGCCGAAGGGACTGTTGAAGTACCAGAACCAGTTTGAACCGAGCTGATGTCGTCCGGGTCCCCAGAACGGTTGATATCCCTTCTCGACGAAGCGGGAGCCGTTCTGCATGACCTCGGTCGGGCCGCTGAAATGAAAGGTGAAATGCTCGACGCCCTTCATGTGGGGTGGAGCGCCGATGAGGAAGAGAGTGTGGTGATCTAGAGTGCCAGCGGGGCGCAGGAATGGTCCCACACCGACGAATCGGTCCACACATCGAAATCCAAGTCGATTCACGTAAAACGCCTCTGACTTGGCGATATCCGGCACGAAACACACGACGTGCGACAAGGAGCGGGGGCGGATCTGGGGGGCGAGCGCGTCGACTCCGAGTTGGTTTACTGCGCGCTGGAATGGCGATCCCGGAGCATTGGCAATCTCGCCTGGGCGCGGGACGGCGTTGCGTACCGTGAGCTGAAATCCGAGCTGAAAGCCATCGTCATCGGCGGCCTGGATCGTCCCATCGGGAAGATGGATCACCTTGCGGTCCTGTGAGAGCTCCGCGGCAATTGCCTTCAGGGAGTCTTTGTCGGCCACTCCCATCACGACTTTGCGCAGCCGGCAACCGGGCGCAGGTGCTGGCGGCAGCGTCGGGTCATTCTCGTTCGCTATGACGATCGCGGTGCCGTCGAGGGCCTCAAAGCGTCCGTTGCCGACATCCTGCAGACCGTAATCTCGCAAGTATTGGCTGCAACCGTCGAGGTCATCGACGCCGAATACCAGTGAGTCCAAGCCGACGATGTTCATTGCTCGATCATTCCTCAGTAAGAAGCATGCCGCCCACGTGATCCGCAGCGAACGGTCGAGGGATGTGCCGATGCCGCCACTTGCGCTCGAGCCGTAGGTGCAGGGGTCATGCTCGCCAGTAGGTTGCTATTCGTCAAATTTCTTGTTCTTATTGTCATCCAATCATTCTATGGATGAATTGATACGTGCGGTTCAAGCATCTCGATCTCAATCTTCTGGTTGTGCTCGATGTGCTGCTGCGCGAGCACGGCGTATCGCGGGCCGCGGAACGGCTGAATCTCAGTCAGCCGGCGATGAGCGCCGCGCTTGGACGGCTGCGCAGCTATTTCAACGACGACATCCTGGTCGCGCATGGCAAACGGATGATCCCAACCGCTCATGCGCAAGGACTCGCGCCGCTCGTCAGAAAGGCGCTAGCCGACATCGAGCAATTGATATCCGCTTCGACCGTCTTTGATCCGGCCACTTCGCAACGGACCTTTCGAATCGTGGCTTCCGATTACGTGACCACGGTGCTGCTCGTGCCGCTGCTCGAGCGACTGGCGGGCACGGCTCCCCACGTGTGCGTCGAAATTGCCGCGCCCACGCCCGAGGCGACGGAGCAGCTCGATGGCGGCGAAATAGATTTCATTCTTGCGCCTGAGCAGTTCTTGTCGGCCGAGCATCCCGCCAAGCTCCTTCTGGCCGAGCGCTTCGTGGTGGTCGGCTGGAAGGGCAATCCCGTATTCCGTCGACCACTCACCGAGGAGGCGTTCTTTGCTCACGGCCACATTGCGGTTGCGATGATCAATACGCCGTCGTTCGCCGAGCAGGCCCTTGCTGCGCTCGGGCGCAGGCGCTCGATCGAGGTGACCGCGCCATCCTTCCTGTCCGTGCCCTGGATGTTGCCGAACACGCTGCGTCTCTCTGTGATGCATGAGCGGCTCGCACGAGTCATGGTCAGGCGACTGCCGCTCGTCATGGCGCCTATGCCGTTCACATTCCCGGTGATGCGGGAAATGGTTCAACATCACGGTGCAACGACCCACGACAGCGGGGTGCAATGGCTGCTGCGGGAAATCGAAGCGAGCGCGGTGCTGGAGAGGGGTCAATCCACAAAATAGATTAATCACCATAGAACGAATCATTTTTACAGATGGCAATCCACGGCGATAGGCTGCCGACCTCCAGCAGACAAGGGGGGAGCCGTGGCGCTCTTCGAGTATTTTCCGGGCAATTACGTCTGGAACCTCTCGGTGAACATTGCGCTCGAGAGCGGCGGGCAGATCGGCGAGATTGAGGAGATGTGCCGACCGCTGCGTGAGGCGGCGGCACAGGGTGCGGACGCCGGCACGGGCTTGTTCCTCGAGCGGTGGATCAGCATGGCGGACAAGCTGGCGGAGCTTGCAGCCGAGGACGAGGCGGGCGGCCGCAAATTTTCCGCCTCCGCAAAGCTGCAGCGCGCCGCGCTCTATTACCTCATCGCGGAACGCACTCAGGGCCACGGTCATCCAGGTCGGACAACGACCTACGCCAAGGCACAGCGTGCCTTCCGTCACGCCATCAGCATGGGGCGCGAGAACGCCGAGCGAATCGAGATTCCGTACGGCGCCGGCGTGATTGCGGGGTTGCTCACGCGGGCCGAAGGCGTGCAGGGCGGTGCGCCCGGCGCAGCCGGCCGCACGCCGTGTGTCCTTTACGTCAACGGGCTCGACAGCTGTAAGGAACTGCTCTACTGGTCGTGGTTACCACATGCGTTGTCACGGCGCGGGATTGCGACGCTGTGCATCGATCAGCCCGGCACCGGGGAGGCACTCAGACTGCACGGGTTGTGCGCCACCGCTGAGAGCGAACGCTGGGCCACCCCCTGCTACGAATGGCTCGCGGCGCGTGAGGACATCGACCCGCAGCGCATCGGCATGGCGGGAATCTCGCTGGGCGGCTACTTCGTGCCGCGCGCGATGGCCTTCGAGCCGCGCTTTGCGAGCGGCGCGGCCTGGGGCGCCAATCACAACTGGGCCGAGGTGCAGCAGCGCCGTTTGCAGCGGGAAGGCGAGCATCCTGTTCCGCACTACTGGAATCACGTGATGTGGGTGTTCGGAGCCGCCAGCATCGAAGAATTCATCGAAAAGACCCGGGGCATGCATCTCACTGGCATCCTCGAGCGCATCCGCGTTCCCTTCCTGGTCACCCACGGACAGCGGGATAGGCAGATCGGGATCGAGTACGCACGCCAGACCTACGCGCAACTCGTCAACAGCCCACGTCGCGAGCTGAAGATCTTCACCGATCGTGAAGGCGGCGTGGAGCACGTGGGGGCGGACAACATGTCCTTTGGGCGCGATTACATCGCCGATTGGTTTGCCGAGACCATCGGCGGTCACACGGGGTGAGCGAAATGCGGACCGGCCAACGGAGGACGCACAGCCTCGAGCATGCCGCGGTCGCGATCAGCATGGCTTCCTCTGACAGGACCGCCCGAATCGGCACGACGAAGTTCCAGGAGCCTACGGAGCAAGCTCCGGCGCTGCAGGTGATCTCGCCGGCCAGATCGCACGCGCTGCCTTCCAGGCGTGGTTCAGCCCATTTCAATGGCAGTTCATCGCCCAGGCCGCGAGTCGTCCGTCCTATGTTGGAGAGCCATGCACTACGCCGACAGTTCAGCCAACACCGCCGTGATCCGCAGCACTCACCTGCACACTTTGGCGGGTTGCAAACTGATTCCGGCGTCGACCGAGCCTTCATGCACCCATGACGGCATGATCCGGATGGATTGCTGAGCCACCATTCACCCCACTCGGAGATGGCATCGAATGAGTCAAGCAGCTTTTCGGCGGATCGTTACCGGTCACGATGCACAGGGGCGGTCGATCATTCTGGAGGATCGGTCGCCGCCGAGGGTGGCACGCATCGGCGGCGACGTCGGACCATTGTTCTACGAGGTCTGGAACACCCGTGAGACTCCCGCGCGCATCGATCGGATGTCGGGTGAGCCGACGGAAGACGGCATTCAGCTGGCTCCTCCGCGCGGTGGTACTCGCATCCGAGTACTCGATATACCGCCCGAGGATGAGCGCCTGAGGGCGCTCTCGCCAGAGGCCGTCCGGGCCCATTTTGCCGAAGTCGGTGCCGCGAGTGCGGCCTCGCAAGGAGGAGCCGGATCCCGCCATCCGTTTATGCATCGCACCGAGACCATCGACTACGGAATCGTACTTGAGGGAGAGCTGACGCTGATCCTGGATGAGGGAGAGACTGTGGTGCGTCAGGGAGACATCGTGATACAGCGTGGCACCAACCACGGTTGGGCCAATCGCTCGGGTCGAAACTGTCGGATTGCGTTCATCCTGATCGATGGAACATTCGAGCCCGGATTGGCCTCGGGCATTCGATGAGTGTCTGGCTACTCACGCAAAGACTGGCGTGGGAATGGACTGTGTCAATGAGGTCGCAGCAGAGAGAGTTTTCGTGCGAATCGTGACGGCGCTGCAGACACAGTTCTTGCCCGCCGAGAGCACGCCGGCGTTCTTCGTGTTCGATCGCTGTTCGTCCCTCAATGCCGTTGCATTCCGGAGCGCTCATGGGCGATCGCGGTCAGCCGAACGGGAGCAAT
>DAHVTM010000065.1:0-8579 GCA_027324195.1 Gammaproteobacteria bacterium
GTGAGCACCACGCCCTTCGGCTGACTGGTCGAGCCGGAGGAGAACTGAATGAACGCCACGTCCTCGGGGCGGGCCCGATGCACCTTGCCCGCACGCGAAATGTCATCCAGGTCATCGACGAGAAAAGCGCGCCGGCGCAGCCGCTCGAGCGTGTCCTGCTCGCCGGCGGCAGCGGCAAACGTCCCGATGCGCTCGAGCGAGCGCCGGTCGCTGTAGAGGAACGGCTCGCCGAGGCGCCGCGCGATACGCAGCAGTTTGTGTCGATGTTCATCGCTGATTCCGATCGCCACCGGCACCGGCACGATCCCGCCGAGGATCGCCGCCCAGAACGCATCGATGAACTGCTCGTTGTTGGCGAGGAACAAAATCAGCTTGTCCCCGGGACGCGCGCCGAGGCGCTGCAGGTGATGCAGGATGCCGAGCGCGCGCTCGTGCAGCTCGGCAAATGTCACGGTGCGCGAGGCTTTCTCGCCGTCCAGGTAGGTGACACCGCGGGCAACGCTGCGGTTGGCCTCAAGCAGTTCGGTCAGAGTCGTGGCGGTCAGCATCAGCGGCGTTCCAATCTCATGTAGACGGGATGGCGGGTGCGCAGATTGATCTGCGCCTCGAGCGCAAAGGGTTCGCGGGGCACGTGCACCAGGCGAAACACGCGCGCCGTGCGCTGCACGTGCATCAGCATCTCGTAAAGGGCAAAGGTCTCCCCGATGCAGTGTCGGGGGCCTGCGGCGAAGGGCATGTACGCGAAACGCGACCGCTGCGCTTCGTGCTCGGCGGCAAAGCGCTCGGGCATGAACGCATCGGGATCCTTCCAGTAGCGCGGGTGGCGGTGCAGCAGGTAAAGCGGCAGCAGCACGTTCGCACCGGCAGGGATCTCGTAACCCGAGAGCACGTCCGGCTCGATCGTGCGCCGCGAGAGCAGCCATCCCGGCGGATACAGCCGCAGCGCCTCATCGATCACCTGGCGCGTGTAGGTCAGATGCTCGACCTGCGCGAGGCTCGGGGCGCGCGTGGCGCCGACGGCCGCCGCCTCGAGTTCCGCATACAGCTTCGCCTCGACCTCGGGGTGCTGGGCGAGCAGGTACCAGGTCCAGTTCAGGCCACTCGCCGTGGTCTCGTGCCCAGCGACCACCAGGGTCAGAATCTCATCAATCAGCTCCCGATCGCTCATCGGCGCGCCGCTGTCCTTGTCGCGGGCGTTCATCAGCATCGCAACGTAGTCGAAGTGCTCCTCGCCGCTTTCGCGGCGGCGCGCCAGCAGGCCGGCCACTAGGCGCGTCAGGGAGCGGAACTTGTAAGCAAACTGCAGGTTGCGGGCCTGCTCCTTGGTCACCACTTCGAACGGGTTGCCGCCGAGCTCAGCGCTCATGCGCTCGAGGTCGTGGCCGAAGATCGCCCGCAGCACGATCCCGAGGGTGAGTTCGCTCATCTCGTCGGTGAGATTGACCGGCTCGCCGCGGCGCGCCAGCGCCTCCCACCGCTCGAGCAGCGCATCGTTCGCCGCCGCGATGACTTCGGCGAACCGCGTGATGACCCGGCGGTGAAACAGCGGTTGTAGCATCATGCGCTGGCGGCGCCAGAACTCGCCCTCGCTGGTCATGATGCCGTTGCCGAGGAGGATCTTGA
This sequence comes from Gammaproteobacteria bacterium, assembly GCA_027324195.1. Classification (GTDB taxonomy): domain Bacteria; phylum Pseudomonadota; class Gammaproteobacteria; order Steroidobacterales; family Steroidobacteraceae; genus 13-2-20CM-66-19. The sequence continues at coordinate 1,624 of DAHVTM010000065.1, forward strand.
CCCGGTCGAGCCCGATCCCCTTGGTGTAGTTGCGGTGGTTCGAGACCAAGATCCGCTTCACGTCCTCAGGGTGGTGCACGACGTAGGTGTACGCCTCGCGGGCCGGGACGAACACTCGGTAGATGTCGCCGTGCGCGGCAAACAGTTCGATCATCCGCTCCAGGGAGTCCTCCGTGGAGCCAATGTCGAATGCTTCGGCCGCTACCGGCGGTCCATGCTGGGTTGTTGCGGTCTTGCTCATGTAAGCTCGCAATTATACCCATCGCTGCCCCCACCATCGGAGCTGTTCCCGCATGACCGAGCCCGGCCTGCGCAATTCCCTCTACCGCACGGTCACGCGCTCCGACCGGCGCATGACGCCGCAGCGCCGGGCACTGTACCGCCTCGCCATCCCGCTCGGGCTGGGCATCATCCGCATGTGGTGGCGGCTGTGCCGGGTGGTCAGCATCGAGGGCGAGGAGCATCTGCGCGCCGCGCTCGCCGCAACGCCCTCGGTGCTGCCGTGCTACTGGCACCAGCACCAGCTCTTCTGCGGCAAATATCTGCTCGAGCAGCGCAGTCTCGGTATGAAGGTGGGCTGGCTGATCAGCCCCTCGGTCGATGGCGAGATCGGCGCGATGCTGGTGCAACGGCTCGGCGCACACGTCATCCGCGGCTCCTCGACCCATACCGGCGCGCGCGCGCTGCGTGACTATTATCAAGCGCTCGTGAAGGAGAACGTCTCCCCGGCCATCACACCGGATGGACCGCGCGGACCGCGCTACCAGTTCAAGCCAGGCGCGATTTTGCTGGCGCAGATGTCGGGGCGGCCCATCGTGCCGATGGCGTATGCCGCCTCGAGGGCATGGCGCATCAAGTGGGACCGGTTCGTGATCCCCAAGCCCTTTGCGCGCATTGCCATCGCCATCGGGCCGCCCCGATACGTCCCCCGCACACTCGATGCGCAGGCGCTCACCGCGCTGCAGGCAGAGATGGCCGCCGAGCTGAAACGAACCTACGAGTCGGCGCGTCGGGCCCTCAGCTGACCGCAGGACGCGGGGTCAAAACCGTGCGCCGCATCTCACAATGAAGCGGTTTCGGCCGGATTCTGTCAAGTTCCGAACGCCAAGCCGAACAGTACGTTAGCTTGTGTTCTTGAACGGGTGTGCGACAATCGGTCGCAACCCTTTAGAAGACTTAAGGTCCGATCGCCCCCAAGGCCACGCAGCGGTTCACGCCCGGGGTGAGAGCCCGGATATAAGCTGCAACAAGGGCTTAGAGGTTACCGGTTCATGTCGAGTCAACCGCCGGACAAGCCAGCGGACTTCACCTCCACGGACATTCTGGCGTCCAGCGCGTGGAAGGACCGGGCGTCGAAGCTCGGTATCGATGGAACCTGTACCCAGATCGCGGTGGAACTGCAGAACCTGCGCAAGGGCACGGTAAGTGCGTGCCTGCAGCGCAACTTGGCGCTGCTGCGCGAAGTGAGCGGCGTCGATTGTGCGTTCTTCGCGCTACTGCGCACGGACCACCCGGTCATTCAGGAGGTGCAGCTTGAACGCACCGCGCTCAGTCAGTGCCGGCCCGAGGGACTGCAGGAAACACCACTAGAGGCGCTGCCGTGGCTGAACGGACGCCTTGAGCATCTGCGGCTTTCGCAACTGGCTGACACTGCGACACCGAACCGCGAGCAGAGCGCCGACGCACAGCGCTTCGCGGCACTGTATATGGGCTCAGTCCTGCTGGTCGCCCTGCGGGTACAGGGCCGTCCGGCCGGATTCCTCGGTCTCGCCAATACCCTGCCCCGCCCGTGGGAAGTCAGCCAGCAGCTGTTGATGAAGCTCATCGGCACGAGTCTCGCCAGCGGCCTCGAGCGGCTGCAGATCGAGGCCCGACTCGGAAAACTCGAGGAGCGCAACAGCCTCGCGCAGGCGGCGGCCAATGACGGCCTATGGGACTTCGACGTCGAGAACAACGAGGTGTATTTCTCGCCGCGCTGGAAGGCGATGCTCGGCTACCGGGACGAGGACCTGCGAGGCTCTCCGGACTGGAGCAGTCTGGTGCACCCGGATGACCTGCCGCGGGTGCAGGCGGCGATCCGCGAGCACATAGACGGCAAGACGGGGATCTTCGAGAGCACCCACCGCATGCGCCACCGCAACGGCGAGTGGCGCTGGGTGATGAGCCGTGCCACCGCGCGCGTGGACGAGCACGGACGGCTGCTGCGCCTGGTCGGAGTCGAGTTCGACATCACCGAGCGCAAGCTGTACGAGGAGGCACTGTTTCGCGAGAAGGAAAGCGCGCAGATCACCCTGCAGTCGATCGGTGACGGGGTGATCACCACCGATGCCGAATCGGTCATCGATTACATCAACCCAGTCGCCGAGTCGCTCACCGGCTGGCGGCTCGAGAGCGCCATGGGGCGACCGGTGGAAGAGATCTTCCGCGCCTTCCATGAGGAGACCTGCGAGCCGCTCGAGAACCCGCTCACCATGTCGATCCGGCGCGTACGGCCGATCAAATCGGTTCGGCCCATGCTGCTGATCCGACGGGACGGCAATGAGCTGTACGTCGAGAGCACCGCAGCGCCCATCCGCGACGGTGCCGGAAAGGTCACCGGCGGCGTGCTGGTCTTCCATGACGTGAGCGAAGCACGCGAGCTGAACCGCCGACTGTCCTACCACGCCAGCCACGACCTGCTCACCGGCTTGGTCAACCGGCGCGAGTTTGAGAACCGCCTGGAGCGAGCGCTGAAGAGCGCCAAGGCGCACGAGTCCTCCTATGCGCTGTGCTATCTCGACATCGATCAATTCAAGATCGTCAACGACACCTGCGGTCACAGCGCCGGTGATGCGCTGCTCGGTCAGGTCGGCGCGCTGCTGAAATCCAAGATTCGCTGGCGCGACACGCTCTCGCGCCTCGGCGGGGATGAATTCGGCATCCTGCTCGAGAGCTGCTCGATCGACGAGGCGATGCGCACTGCCGAACAGTTGCGCGAGAGCGTGCGCAACTTCCGCTTCACCTGGGAAGACCGTGTCTTTCGCCTCGGCGCGAGCGTCGGGGTGGTTCCGATCACTGCCGACAACGAGGATGTCGCCTCGATTCTCTCGGCAGCCGACAGCGCCTGCGCCGCCGCCAAGGAAGCCGGCCGCAACCGCGTCCACAGCTTCGCTGAGAATGATATGGAGCTGATGCGTCGCCGGCGCGAGATGCAGTGGGCCGCGCGCATCAACACCGCGCTCGAGGAAGGCCGGCTGGAACTGCACCGCATGGCCATCCAGCCGCTGCAGCATGCCGATCCCGGGGCACACTACGAACTGCTGCTGCGCCTGAAGGACGAGCAGGGCCGCATCGTCACGCCAAACGACTTCATCGCCGCGGCCGAGCGCTACGGAATCACCCCGGCGATTGACCGCTGGGTCATCGAGAACGCTTTCCGTTGGCTGGTCTCCGAGGCCGATGAGCGCGAAAAGCTCGCCCTGTGCGCCATCAACCTTTCCGGCCAGAGCCTTGGCGATGACAAATTCCTGCCGTTCGTGATCGACCAGTTCCACCGCAGCGGCCTCGATGGGGCGAAGATCTGCTTCGAGATCACCGAAACGGCGGCGGTAGCGAGCTTCTCGCAGGCGAACCGCTTCATTCAGTCGCTGAAGGAACTCGGCTGCAAGTTCGCGCTCGATGACTTCGGAACGGGCCTGTCCTCCTTCGGCTATCTGAAGCACTTCCCGGTGGACTTCCTCAAGATCGACGGCAGCTTCGTGCGCGAGATTCTGCGCGACCCGATCGACCGGGAGATGGTCCGCTCAATCAACGAGATCGGCCATCTCACCGGCAAGAAGACCATTGCCGAATTCGCCGAGAATGCCGAAATCATCCAGATGCTGACCAGCCTCGGAGTCGATTTTGCGCAGGGCTACGGCGTAGCCCAGCCGCAGCGGGTGCTCAAGGCTGCGGTGGCCTGAATCCCGGCAATTGGCGGCGAAATGTCGCTATAATTGAATTATGGCTGCCATTTCGTCTTCTATCCCCGAGCCGATCACGTCGCACTGCCAGCGGCGCATGGCCGCATGCGGCATTCGCCCGACGGCTCAGCGCATGCGCATAGCGACGCTGCTGCTCGCCGAGCCGCAGCATCTGTCCGCCGAGCAGATTCTGGCGAACCTGCGCGCCAGCGGTGCACGGGTATCCAAGGCGACGGTGTACAACACCTTGAACCTGTTCGCCTCCCACGGCCTGATCCGCCAGCTGTCGGTGGATGGGGCGCGGGCCTGGTTCGACTCCAACGTCGATGCGCACTACCATTTTCACGACGTCGCGAGCGGAGCGCTCATCGACGTACCCGTACCGGATGTCGAATTCAGCCGACTGCCCCCGCCACCGCCGGGTACAGAGGTGGCGGGCATCGACCTCGTGATCCGCCTGAGAAAAAAGGCCTCCTGAACCGCGCTGATTCCCCCCCCAGAGGAGAGTTCACCGTGTACATGTACAACGGCTTCTATCACGGGGGATTCGGGTTCTGGGGCCTGGGTTGGCCGATCATGGCCGCCATCGCAATCATTCCGTTCTGGCGCATCTGTACCCGGGTTGGACTGTCGCCGTGGCTCAGCCTGCTGCTGATCGTGCCACTGGCCAATCTGATCTTCGTGTACTACCTCGCTTTTACCGACTGGCCGGCTGAACGGGGCCCCATGAACCCGGGTGGTGGCGGTTTTACGCCACCGGGCAGCGCATCCGGCCCGACCGCACCCGGGCGGTGAGCGCGTCCGAGAGGTCATGGTGACGCCGGGCACGACAGCCGATAGAATGCGCGCCCCGGCGCCGGGATAGCTCAGTTGGTAGAGCAGCGCATTCGTAATGCGCGGGTCGTAGGTTCGAATCCTATTCCCGGCACCATTAAATCAAGCACTTATACTCGACACTTGGAGATCTGATCCGCCGTAAGCGCAGGGTAAGCGCAAGCGGTGGATTGCCGCGGCTCCTGATTCCGGCAGCGGGGCGCGGTCAGGGCACACCAAGGTGCCGGCGCCGCGCGAGAGCCGTCTCAGTGGTAGTTGTACCTTCCGTCCGGGGGAGAATGACCGGGCGAATCTCTCAGCAATGGGTCGCTGAGCGCGTCCTGAGCAGCTCAAGTGCCGCCCGCAGGTCCTGCCGCAGCAACTCGACTTCGGATGGTGTCAGCATCCGCGGTGTTTTCGAGGTAGCGAGCTTCCGACCGGGTAAGGCAATCGAAGCCGAACCCGAAGCTTTGCCGCCACCATTCTTCGAGCTGTGCGCCATGTTTCGCTCTCAATGCCCGTATCTGGGCCTCATCAGGAGCCAGCTTTGCCGAATATGGCTTTCCGGTCAATACCGTGGCTCCCAGAATTGCCCCACCCTGCCCGTGAATGTACCCGGCCAGATTGGCCAGCCGCGTGAAGCCGTCGGCTCCGGTGTGCCCGACGGAATTCAACTGCACGATCCCATCATGGACGGGTAACTCCAGGCGCCGAGACAACTCTTCGGCGAGCGCCATCGGGATTTCATTCACGCCCTCCGATTCGAGGGCATGGATCGGAACCAGAACCACGGCTCGCCCGCTCAGCACCACAGCGAGTTGTTCCACAGCCCCATCACTGATCGAATCGGCGATCAGCGCCTCCGCCGCCAGGGCGTCACCGACCTTCGCAGCACGGTACTGCGAATGGCCTTTGACGACCGGTTCCGGTGCGTGGAGCACGACGTCCGGAAAATCGTACAGCGGAACGCGCTGAGGTTTCATTATGACTGGCCCAGTATACCGGGATGACGCCAATGACCGGACCATCCACTACCCTGTCAGCGCATTTCGGGCGCCAAGGGCATCCCATCGCACCAGAGCGAAGGCGGCACCCGACAGTGCTTTGATCCATCGGGAATTGTGAGATGTGACGGCACTCCACTCCCCCGCGGCCGTGCCGCGCAAACCGATGTGCAGACAACGGCTTGGCGGCGCGTCCGTGCCGCCCCCTTCTATCTTGCTTCCCATTCTCCCGCCTCTCTCTTCCAACTCCTGCGCGGCTCGTCATGCATAGCAGCCTCATCGCGGTTCCTGCGCTGAGCCGATGGGTGCGCCAACGCTCGATCAGCTCGACAGTGATATCGGCGAGCGGCTTGGACTACCACTCCCCGAAGCAGGTCGCGATGCGCTGCAGGGTCCGCTTCGCCCCCTGGGGCCGGTTCGCCATCAACCACGGGCGATTTGCACCGCGAACGAACGGGAGCGCATCTCGCCCCCGCTGCTGTCCAACTCACCGAGTTTCACATCGCCCGGCCCACCACGGAACAGCGGCGATTGATCCTCGGGGGCTACCTCGCTCAGCTCATGGAGGCTCACGAGTGACCGGCGGGCATCGAGCTCGATACCTCCAGCGCCGAGGCGGCACTCGCCACACTGGACCTCGACGTGCGAGCGCTCCTGCGCATGATGCGCGCCGGCTTCGCCGCTGCGCTCGCCGCCGGGTCAGACAGGGTGATCCTCACCCCGCCGCGGCCCGGTGCGACTCGGAGTACTTCCACTTCACAGTGCGCGGGGCCCTGTTGTAGTGGCGGATGTAGCGCATTAGCTTTTTCCTCAGATCGGCGACCGAGGTGAACACGCCGCGGGCGATCGGGTGAGTGTCCGACCCTGGCCGCAATTACTCGTCGAATGGCAAGTGACTACCAGCGCACCGGTTGTCGGCGCGACGCATGAAATACTCGCAGAATTTCTATCGCGTCGCCTCGAACGCGATAGGGAACGATATAGCGCGTGTTCCGGACGACAAGCTCGCGAGTACCTGGAACGCGACCGGGTCGACCAGCGCCAGGCTGTTCGCTGCGCTGATCAACCGCCTCAAAAATGCGGCGAACAACCAACCTGGCCGCAGCGATATCGTCAGCTGCGATGTAGGTGGCTTCTTCGTCGAGATTCCTCAGCGCCTTGCGCAGCCACCTAATCCGCATTCACCTTCCACGTCGTT
>DAHVTM010000092.1:0-98684 GCA_027324195.1 Gammaproteobacteria bacterium
GCATTTCGGAGAAAGCACAAGAATGCACGACCACCTGCTGTCCCTGCTGATCTGGCTGCCCATTGCGGCCGGCATCGTGGTGCTGCTGCTCGGGGAGCGCAATATCGGCGCCGGCCGTTGGCTGTCGCTCATCGCCTCGCTTGCGGCGCTCGCACTGTGCGTGCCGCTGATGATGGATTTCAATACGCACACGGCGGCGTTCCAATTCGTCGATAGCGCCCCATGGATTCCGCGCTTTCACGCCAACTATGCGCTCGGGGTCGATGGCATCTCGATGCCGCTGATCGTGCTCACCGCGCTGATGACGGTGCCGGTGGTGATCGCCGGCTGGAACGTGATCACCAAGCGTCCGGCGCAGTACTACGCGGCCTTCCTGATCATGGAGGGTCTGATGGTCGGGGTGTTCTCGGCCACCGACGCGCTGCTGTTCTATTTTTTCTGGGAAGCGATGCTGATCCCGATGTTCCTCATCATCGGCATCTGGGGTGGCCCGCGGCGCGTGTACGCGACCATCAAGTTCTTCCTCTATACGTTCCTCGGCTCGGTGTTCATGCTGGCGGCCCTGATCTACATGTACGTCAAGTCCGGCAGCTATTCGATCGCGAGCTTCCAGTCTTTGCCGCTGACTCTCACCGAGCAGCGCTGGATCTTCGCCGCCTTCATGCTCGCATTTGCGGTGAAGGTGCCGATGTGGCCGGTGCACACCTGGTTGCCGGACGCGCACGTCGAGGCGCCCACCGGCGGCTCGGTGATTCTGGCGGCCATCATGCTGAAGATGGGCGGCTACGGATTCCTGCGCTTCAGTCTGCCGATCGTTCCGGACGCCTGCCGGCAGCTCGACGCGCTGGTCATCACGCTCTCGCTGATCGCGGTGATCTACATCGGCTTCGTCGCGCTCGTGCAGCAGGACATGAAGAAGCTCATCGCGTACTCCTCGATCGCGCACATGGGCTTCGTCACGCTGGGTGCGTTTCTCATCTACGCGATCGTGCGCAGCACCGGCGCAACCCAGGGTGCGGGCATGGGCATGGACGGCGCGATGGTGCAGATGATCTCCCACGGCCTGATCTCCGGGGCGCTGTTCCTGTGCGTCGGGGTGCTCTACGACCGGATGCACAGCCGGCAGATCGCAGACTACGGCGGCGTGATCAACACCATGCCGGTGTTCGCCGGTTTCATGGTGCTCTTTGCGCTGGCGAATACGGGCTTGCCCGGCACCTCGGGATTCGTCGGGGAGTTCCTGGTGATCCTGGCGAGTTTCAAGGCGAGCTTCTGGTATTCGGCGCTCGCGGCCGTGACCCTCATCCTCGGGGCCGCCTACACGCTCTGGCTCGTCAAGCGCGTGGTGTTCGGACCGGTGGCCAATGACCACGTGGCCCACCTGAGCGATCTCAATGGCCGGGAATTCCTGATCCTCGGTGCGCTCGCGCTGGCGGTGCTGGTGCTCGGCATCTGGCCCGAGCCGCTGCTGAAGGTCATGGAGCCCTCGATCCAGCACCTGGTCACCCAGGCCGCTGCCACCAAGATTCCGGTGTAGACGCGATGCCCGAACCGATGATGAACCTGCATGTCATGGCCGCCGCGAGTCCGGAGATCTATCTCACCGCGGCGATCTGCGTCGTCTTGCTGTTCGAGGCGTTCGTCGGCAGCAAGCGCCCCGGCGCGACCGGTACGCTGACGCTGCTGATGCTGGTGATCGGCGCGGCGGTCACGGTTGCATTTGCGGACGTGACGCAACGCACGGTGCTGTTCGACGGCAACTACATCGCCGATCCTCTCGCGTACGTGCTGAAGCTGGCCGCGTTCCTCGCGGTGGCGGTATCGCTGCTCTACTCGCGGGCCTATCTGCAGAACCGGGACATTCTCAAGGGCGAGTACTACGTGCTTGCACTCTCGGCGCTGCTCGGCATTTTCGTGTTGATCTCGGCCAACAGCCTGCTCACGGTATATCTCGGCGTCGAGCTGCTCGCTCTGTCGGTGTACGCCATGGTGGCGTTTGACCGCGAGTCTGGCGTCGCGGCCGAGGCGGCGATGAAGTACTTCGTGCTGGGTGCGATCGCCTCCGGAATGCTGCTCTACGGCATGTCCATCATCTACGGACTGACCGGGACGCTCAGCCTGGATGGAATCGCCGTCGCCCTGAGCGCGCCGAACAACCTCGGGGTGATCCTGGGGCTGACCTTCGTCGTGGTGGCGGTGGCATTCAAGATGGGCGCGGTGCCGTTTCACATGTGGTTGCCGGATGTTTACGAGGGAGCGCCCACGAGCGTCACGCTGTTCATCGGCACGGCGCCCAAGATCGCCTACTTCGCGCTCGCACTGCGTCTCTTGGCGCATGGACTGGCCGGCGTCTCGGTCGATTGGACGGCCATGCTGACCCCGCTGGCGGTGCTGACCCTGGTCATCGGTAATACCGTGGCCATCGCGCAGAGCAACCTCAAGCGTATGCTGGCGTATTCCACGATCGCCAACGTGGGGTTCATTCTGCTGGGATTCGTTGCCGGCACACCGAGCGGCTACACCGCAGCGCTCTATTACACGCTCGTCTACATCCTCGTCGCGCTTGGCTCCTTCGGCGTGATCATTCTCGCCAGCCGCAAGGGCTTCGAGGCTGATCGGCTTGAGGACTACAAGGGGCTGTACCGCCGTGACCCGCTGCTCGCGCTTGCCATGGCGATGATGATGTTCTCCACCGCGGGTGTGCCGCCCTTCGTTGGCTTTTGGGCGAAGCTCAGAATCTTCCAGGCTTTGTGGGAGACTCACCACCTGTGGCTGGTGGTGATCGCGGCGGCCATGTCGGTTGTCGGGGCGTTTTACTATCTGCGGGTGGTGAAGCTCATGTACTTCGATGAGGCGCCCGAGACGCTGCCGGAAACGGCTGGTTCCTTCGGCGTGCGCCTGACGCTCGGCCTCAATGCCGCAGCCGTGTTCGTGCTCGGCGTGCTGCCGGCACCGCTGCTCGATCTGTGCACCCGCGTCATCCACTGACGCGGACGGAGCCCAGGCGGGGCGGTGGGCGCCGTTAGGACGGCTTCGAAGGCGGCTTCTTGCGGCGCATGATCAGGCGCGCGGCGAGCAGTAGCACTACGATGTTGAGCACCCACCACGCCCCGTAGCCGTGCTGCTCGAGCGTGGCGAGGCGGTCGGGTCGCTTCGGCAGGGTCACCGTGCCAGTGAGCAATTCGTGGATGCCATCGTGCGCAACCACCAGCTGCAGCGTATGCACGCCCCCGGCCAGACCGTGAGTCGATAGCACGTAGGCCGAGCCCTCGGAGGCGATCGGGCGGGGATGACCGTCGATTTCGGCACTGACGTTGCCGGCGCCCGAGATCGGAGCATGATCGGCATTGCGTGCAATGTGCAGCACAATCTCGTGCGGCTGGACGCGGGCATCCAGCACCAGCATGGCGGAACTGGCGATCTGCACCTCGGGGGCGGGCGGCGCGGCCGCGGCCATGACCGGTGCAAGCAGCACGGCGCAGGCGGTGAGCACGCGAAGGGGGCGGCGTAGGCGCATCAATCCTCCAGTTGAAGAAAGCGCTCGAGCGTTTCCATGCCGGTGAGAAAGCCGGTCAACTGCTCACTCGAGAGACACGCGAGCAGGCTCGCCTCGCGCTCGAGCGCGAGCGGCACGAGCTCGCTATAGAGGCGCCGCCCGCTCTTGGTGAGTCGCACCTGGCGCTCGCGGCGATCTGCGGTGCTTGAGCCACGCTCGATGAGCTGTCGCGCCTCGAGCTGCGCCACGGCGCGGCTGACGCGGGTCTTGTGCACGCGGGTGCTGGCGGCGATGTACTGGGCCGTGCACTCGTGCTGGGAGCCGACGGTGGCCATGACCCGCCACTGCGGAATGTCCAGGCCGAAGCGCGTCTCGTAGACGGCCGCAAGGTACTCACTGACCCCGGTGGCAAGCCGATTTAGGCGAAAGGGCACGAAGGCCGTGAGCTCGAGCAGACGCTCGGGCGTCGGATGGACAGTCACGGACAGCTCTCCCATTCAGTTGCGCGCGCAACCATTTGTGTCATCATAGGGCTAAAGCATACCGGGAGTTCGCCATGCGCTCCGCATCCGAATCGGCCCCCGCCGCGGCGGCTCAACCGCTCGAGTACCTCTGCGGCTTCGGCAATCACTTCGCCACCGAGGCGCTGCCCGGGGCGCTGCCCGCGGGGCGCAACTCGCCGCAGCACTGCCCGTACGGCCTGTACGCTGAGCAACTCTCCGGCACGGCCTTCACCGCACCTCGACACGCGAATCGGCGCACCTGGCTCTACCGCATCCGTCCGGCGGTGCTCAGCGAGGCGTTTCGACCGCTCGAGCACCCGGGGGTGCTCGCCCACTTTACCTATCTGCCCGTCCCGCCCGATCCATTGCGCTGGAGCGCACTGCCGCTGCCGCAGGCGCCCACCGATTTTCTCGACGGCCTGCTCGTGGTTGGTGGCGCCGGCTCGAGCGATGCGCACGGCGGCTGTGCGATCTACTGGTATCGGGCGAACCGGTCGATGCAGGAGCGCTTCTTTTACGATGCTGACGGGGAATTGCTCATCGTGCCGCAGCTCGGCCGGCTGCGCCTCGCCAGCGAACTCGGGCTGCTCGAGCTCGAGCCGCAGGAGATCGCGGTGGTCCCGCGCGGCGTGCGCTTTCGTGTCGAATTGCTCGATCCCGAGGCGCGCGGCTATGTGTGCGAGAATTTCGGTGCGCCGCTGAAGCTGCCCGATCTGGGGCCGATCGGTTCGAACGGCCTTGCCAACGCCCGCGATTTTCTCACTCCGGTCGCCTGGTACGAGGATCGCAGCGGCCCGATGGAGCTGGTGGCCAAATGCGGCGGTGCGTTGTGGCATGCAGCGCTCGATCACTCCCCGCTCGATGTGGTCGCCTGGCACGGCAATCACGTGCCCTACAAGTACGATTTACGTCGCTTCAACACCATCGGCTCGGTGAGCTACGACCACCCGGATCCCTCGATCTTTCTGGTACTGCACTCGGTGAGCGACACCCCTGGGATCGATGCCCTGGATTTCGTGATCTTCCCACCGCGCTGGTTGGTGATGCAGGACACGTTCCGTCCGCCCTGGTTTCACCGTAATGTGGCGAGCGAATTCATGGGGCTCATTCACGGACGCTACGACGCCAAGGCTCACGGCTTCGAACCCGGCGGCGCATCGCTGCACAATGGTATGACCGGGCACGGTCCGGATGCCGCAACCTTCGAGCGTGCGCGCAGCGCCGACACCGGCGTGCCAGAGCACATCACCGATACCATGGCCTTCATGTTCGAGACTCGCGCTCTGATCCGCCCGGCGCCGCACGCGCTCGCGCTGCCGCAACGTCAACGTGACTATGCCCACTGTTGGCAGGGTCTGGCCAAGCGCTTCACGCCGCACGCGCGCGATGCGCGTTGAGCGACCCATGCGCCTGATCGATGCAACTCATGACCCGCAGCTCTCCAGCTGGGTGCCGTCGGCAAACCGGCCCGGCAGCGACTTCCCGCTGCAGAACCTGCCGTTCGCCGTGTTTCGCCGCGCCGGCAGCGGCGAGACACTGCGTTGCGGAGTCGGGATCGGGGATGAGATTCTCGATCTCACCGCGCTCGGTGCGGCCGCACCGAGCGCCGATGCGATCGCTGCGGGGCTGGCGGCGTGCGCAACGCCGGGGCTCAACGCACTGCTGAGGCTCGGTCCGCCGGTCTGGCGTGCGCTGCGGCAGGCGCTCTCGGAGCTGTTGCGCGCCGGCTCCCCGCACGCCTCGAGGCTGGCCTCGGCGCTCGTCCCGCAGAGTCAGGCGGAGTTCGCACTGCCGGCGCATATCGGTGATTACACCGACTTTTACACCTCGATCCATCACGCCACGGCAGTGGGTCGGCTGCTGCGGCCCGAACAGCCGCTGCTGCCCAACTACAAGTGGGTGCCGATTGCCTATCATGGGCGCGCCTCCTCGATCCTCGTCAGCGACCAGCCGGTGCGTCGGCCGCAGGGTCAGCTGATGGCGCGCGGCGCCGAGCGACCGGTGCTTGCGCCGACTGCGCGGTTGGATTACGAACTTGAGCTCGGCGTGCTGATCGGTCCGGGCAACTCCCGGGGCGAGCCGATCGCGATCGATCGGGCCGAGGAGCATGTGTTCGGCCTGTGTCTGCTGAACGACTGGTCGGCGCGCGACATCCAGGCATGGGAATACCAGCCGCTTGGGCCGTTCCTCGCCAAGAACTTCGCCACGACGATCTCCCCGTGGGTGGTTACGCTCGAGGCGCTCGCGCCGTTTCGCTCGCCGTGGCGGCGCGCGCCCGAGGATCCGGCGCCGCTGCCGTATCTCGACGGAGCGGCGCTGCGCGCCGCCGGCTCGCTCGAGATCGAACTGGAGGTGGCGCTGCAGTCAGCCACCATGCGCGAGCGCGGCCTGCCGCCGCAACGACTCGGACAGAGCAATTTTCGCGACAGCTACTGGTCGATCGCGCAGATGCTCGCCCATCACACGGTCAACGGCTGCAATCTCGAGCCGGGCGATCTGCTCGGCACCGGGACTCAATCGGGCCCGCTGCCCGGGCAGTGCGGCTCACTGCTCGAGCTCACCGGCGGCGGTGCTCGGGCGCTGAGGCTGACGAGCGGCGAGCAGCGCACGTTTCTCGCCGACGGCGATCGGGTGATTCTCAGAGGCTGGTGCGAGCGGTCGGGTTACCGGCGGATCGGCTTCGCAGAGGCCGCCGGCACCGTGGTGCCGGCGGCTTGACGCGCGCCGCGTCAGTGTCCGATGCGGCGGCTGATGCGATTCTCCCGGCGGTTCAGTTGCAGCCGTTGACGAGGCGTGATGTAGCCCCCGTTGCGCCTTGCCATGCGCCGCTCGGCCATGCGCGTGCGCCAGTCCGCTCGATGCAGTTGAGCGGCCTGCCGGCGCGTCAACTCTCCTTGGCGGACCTGCTGGCGAATGCGGCGGTTCTGTTGCGCCAGCCGGTTGTTGACTTGCTCACGGCGCGGGTGATGAGCCTGCCAGGGGGTGTCGGCGCGGGCCGGCGTCGCGCTCAGGCCGATCAGGGCGAGCAGCGCCGCTGCGCTGAGCAGACGGATGGACAATGTCATGAGACCTCCTCGAGTATTCAAGTGCGTCGGTAATTGCGAGCGGCGCTCGTGCCGCTGAAGGGTTGGAACGTGCGCACGTGCTCGGGGTTGACCGTATCGTCCCCACGAGGTGCACGCCGCGCTCTCTCGGCAGAGTGACCTGCGCATGCCCTGTTCGCAGGAGGGATGGCGCCAGGATGGGGGGCGCTGCGCAGACCGGCGGGCCTGCGCTCGCGATGGGGCGGTTTCAAGCTATACTGCCCTGCGCGTGCCTTGGCTCAGCGATACGGTGCGCCGGTACAGTTAAAGAACAACGTTACACGCAACACCATGGGCAACGTCCTTATCCATGAGTCGCGGCGCATTGTGTTGCCGTTCGATACCCTCGTCGAGGCGCTGATCGAACTGGAAGTCAAGCACGGCCGTTGGCCAGCCAATGCCACCGTCACGGCGGTGACGGTCGAGAATGGTACGCAGGACGAGGGACAAAATGCCGCGCGCAGCATCGTGCTTTCCATTCGGCCGCCGCGAGAAGCGGCCACGGTGGAGCGTACCTATACGTTGCCGCTGATCGGTGCCGCCATCGTCAATTACTGCCTGACCATGCGTGTGCCGATGCCACGTAGTTCCACCAAGACGATTCAGATCCTCCCCGAGGGCGTTGTCTTGCTGCTCGAGAACACGCTGATGCTGCAGCGGCGCCATCCCGAGCCGCCACCGGTGAAGATCAATCCCGACCCGGCCGCCGCTCCGATCGATACAGACCAGGAGGGGGCGCCGTCCGAGGTAGCCGCCGAAGTGGCTGCCGCAGCGGCGCCGGCCGCAGAGCCGAGCGATGCCGCAGCGCAGCCGCAGCCCCCGGCCCCAGGGGGCTAGCGGCTGCGGGACGGTCATCCTTTGCGGGTTTCGCGCGCTATGCTATGCAGGGTTTGAACGGGGCGCTCACCGGAGGGTCTAATGTTTAGGCTCGCAGTGTGCCGATCGGTACGCTAGCTCGATTGCGCCGCAGAGGAGGACATCATGTTCAATGACCGCCTAGCCAGGATGCCCTGCGCGTTGGGTCTGTCCCGATGGTCTGAATCCGCGACTTGCGCGCGTTCCAGTGCCGTAATCTCTCTCGTTGCGGCACGTATCGGGGGCTGTCTGGTGCTGGCGGCGGCCCTCGTGCTGTGCCTGCTGCCCGCCGTGGCCTCTGCAGACCCTCCCCATGGCCGGGCCTTCCAGGGACATTTTGCCGAGGACCACGGTCCGCGCGCAGAAGCGCACTTCGGCGGACCGCGCTGGCATGCCGGTGACGGTGGGTGGCACCGGGGCGGCGACTGGCATGGAGGCGGCGATCGCTGGCATGGAGGCCGCGGCGACTGGCATGGAGACGGCGAGCGCTGGCATGCCGGCTGGGAAGGCCGTCGCTGGGGCGGGGATGATTGGGATCATCGCGACTGGGACGGTGCACTGTGGCTCGGCGGTTACTGGGGCGGACGGTATTGGCCGCCCGTCGATTACGGCTGGAGCTATCCCTGGTTCATGGCGAGCATTCCGTTCGGCGCGATGAGCATCAGCTTCGGCGGTGTGCCGTATTACTACATCAATCATGTCTACTACGCCTGGAATCCCTACTACGACGGCTATGTGGTCACTGATCCACCGCCGGTGGCGGGTGTCCCGGCCGCTGCGCCGCCGCCTGGATCAGCTCCGGTGGCCGGCGGACGCGGGGTGCTTGCGCTGCGGGTGACGCCGCTGAAGGGCCAGGATGCTCAACAGACGGCGAACGACCGCTACGCATGCAATACCTGGGCAGTGGCACAGAGTGGCTTCGATCCGCTCAACGCACAGCAGGATGCACAGGCCTCGCCGCAGATGCGCGGTGACTACCGCCGGGCGTTTACGGCGTGTCTGCACGCTCGCGGTTACAGCGTGCACTAGTGTAGCGGGCCGTTGCCGGAGCGCTCTGTTCTATGCCCGGGACATCGGCGACAATGGCCGGATGCTCCCGGCCGACACGCTTCATCCCGCCGCCTCGAGTCCTGCCGGCTTTGCGGCCGGCACCGGCCCGTCCATTCTCATCTGCCGCCCCAACACACGCCTCGGCAACACGCTGCTGCTGACGCCGCTGGTCGAGGAACTGCAGAACATGCTGCCGAGAGCGCGGATCGAGATTCTCTCGGCGTGCCCGGCCGCCACTGAGGTTTTTCAGGGATTTACCGCCGTGCGCCGCGTGCACACGCTGCCATTTCGGGGCGTGCGCCATCCGTTGAGCTACCTGCATACGCTGTTCGGGGTCTGGCGGACCCGCTACGACATCATCATCGACCCGTGTCCGAACTCGTGGACGGCGCGCTTTCTCACCCGCTGGTTTGTGGCCGGGCTGAAGATCGGCTTTGCCATCCCGCGTAGGCACCAGGGCGTCGATGTCAGTGTTGCGTTCGAGGACGCGCCGCGTCACATGGGCGCTTATCCGGTCTATCTGGCGCGCCGTGCGTTGTTCAGACTCGACGCTGATTCCTCACGGGCTGACGAGGTGACGCTCAGCATCCGGCTGACTGCCGCCGAGCGGGCACGCGGCAAGGAGGCGCTGTGCGGGCTGCTCGCGCAGCAGGGCGGGCCGGTGATCACGGTCGCAACCCACGCCACGGGCGCCAAGCGTTTCGCGACCGACTGGTGGCGGCGGCTGATCGGCGAGCTGCACACGCGTGTGCCTACTGCTCGATTCGTCGAGATCCGCCCGCCGTCTGGACAGGCGTCTTTGCCGGAGTTGCCCGGATATTCCTCGCCCAGGACCCGGGAGGTGGCCGCATTGATCGATGCCGCCGAGTGCTTCGTGTGCGCCGACTCAGGTTTGATGCACCTTGGGGCCGCGACCGACACGCTGACGGTCGGATTGTTCAAAGTCACGCTGCCGCAGCTGTATGCGCCACGCCGCGGGCGCAGCTGCGCGCTCACCGCGAGCGATGCGGCCCCGGAGACGACCGCAGCTCAAGTGGCGCAGCTGTTGGGTTGAGGAGGCACGATGCAGTTTCAGATCATTCCGGTGACCGCTTTCCGTCAGAACTGCTCGCTGCTCTGGGACGAGCAGGGCCGCGCCGCGCTCATCGATCCGGGCGGAGATCTCCCGCGGCTGCTCGAGCAGGTCGACCGTCGCGGCCTCACGTTGACCAAGATTCTGCTGACGCACGGTCATGTCGATCACTGTGCCGCCACCGCACAGCTCGCTCGCGAGCGACAGGTGCCGGTGGAGGGCCCTGAGCGCGCCGATCGCTTCTGGATCGAGTCGCTGCCGGCGGCAGCGGCACAGTTCGGTTTTCCGCCCGCCGAGCCGTTCGAGCCGGACCGGTGGCTCACGGATGGGGACACGGTGAGCCTCGGCGATGAGACGCTCGAGGTTCTACACTGCCCGGGGCACACCCCGGGACATGTGGTGTTTTTTCACCGCGCGGGACGCTGCGCGTGGGTGGGCGATGTGCTGTTCGCCGGCTCGATCGGCCGCACTGATTTCCCGCGTGGCGACCACTCGGCGCTCATCCGCTCGATCCGGGAGCGGCTGTTTCCGCTCGGAGATGACGTGCGCTTCGTGCCGGGACACGGCCCGATGTCGACCTTCGGCGCCGAGCGGCGCACCAATCCGTTCGTCGCGGACCAGTTGTTCGCCACGGCAGCCCCCTGAGGTGTCGGGGAAGGCGTGCCGAGGAGGATTTCCGGCCCGCGGACGTCTGTGATGAAGTAGGGGTTTGAAAACCGCATGGCGCGCCGCCCGGGCGCCGTCTTTCGTTCACATAATGAGGTACACGACATGAGCGATACCCCGCCGCGGTGGGCCCAGCTGTTGCAGCGGGCCATGGATCAGCGCCTGGGCGTGGTGCCGATTCCGGTCGGTGTGCTGATGGCCCTGACCCTCCTTTACTTCGTGATGAGCGGCAAGGTCGATACCGGCCTGCCGATGATGATCGGCGTGACGGTGTTGCTGTCATTTCTCTGCGCGGCCATCGGCCAGGCGATCCCCGGGTTGCGCATGGTCGGTGGGGCCGTGATCGTGGCGACGTTTCTGCCCTCGGCGCTGGTGTACTACCACGTGCTGCCAACCAGCCTGGTGAGTGCCGTCAGCAGCTTCACCAAGGGATCCGATTACCTCTTCCTCTACATCGCGGCCATTATCGTCGGCAGCGTCTTCGGCATGGACCGCGGCGTGCTGATCCGCGGCTTCTTCAAGATCATTGCGCCACTTGCCGCCGGTACGGTCGCGGCGGTGATCGTGGGCACGGCGGTGGGCGCCGCGCTCGGTCTGGGCGTCCAGCATGCCTTGTTCTATGTCGTCCTGCCGGTGATGGCCGGTGGCGTGGGTGATGGTGCAGTGCCGCTGTCGCTCGGCTATGCGGGGGTATTGCACCTTGGCTTCGGAACCCAATTCGCGCTGATTCTGCCGCCGGTCATGATCGGCAGCTTCTTCGCGATCCTGCTCGCCGGTGGCTTGAATCTGCTCGGCAAGCGTCGCCCGGAACTCACCGGCGGCGGCCGGCTGCAGCCGGGGCAGCAGGATGATGAGTTTCTGCGCCGCGACACGCCGCCTGCGCATCTTGACGTGCTGAGCATCGCCGCCGGTGCGTTCACCGCGGTGACGCTGTTCCTGGTCGGCAAAATGGCCTATCAGGCCTGGAAGCTGCCCGCACCGGTGGTGATGCTGGTGCTGGCGGTGGCGATGAAGCTCGGCTGGGCGGTGACGCGGCGACTGGAGCTCGGTGCCGATGCGGTGTTTCAGATGTTTGCCAAGGTCGGTACCTACCCGCTGCTGTTCATGGTCGGGGTGGCCTGGACGCCCTGGCAGAGCCTGCTCTCGGCGCTCGCGCTGGCGAATCTGGTGACGATCCTCGCCACGGTGGTGACGCTGGTCGGTGTGGGCTTCTGGGTCGGGCGCCTGGTGAAGCTCTACCCGGTCGAGGCCGCGATCGTGAACGCTACCCATGCCGGGCAGGGCGGCACCGGTGGGGTCGCGATCCTCACGGCGGCCGAGCGGATGGAGCTGATGCCCTTTGCGCAGATTGCCATCCGCATCGGCGGGGCGATCGTGGTGTCTGTGGCGCTGCTGGCGTTTGCCGGGCTGCGCTGAGCCGCACGGGTGTGCTAGCTTAAAGTTCGATGCAGCGCGCGTGGATGTTCGCCTCATGAGTGTACCGCCCGAGAAAGCCGAGCTCATCGCAGGCAAGGAGCTGGCGGCGCGCTTTTCGGCGCCACTGCGCAGCTATTTTTTGCGGCGGGTGCGGGACCGGGACAATGCAGAGGACCTCACCCAGGAGGTGCTGCTGCGGGTGATCCGGGCGGGGGAGAGTGAGGCCATTCAGCGGCCGGAAAGCTACGTCTTCAAGGTGGCGGCCAATCTGCTGAAGGACCTGCGGCGCAGCGCCGCGCGCCGCTCGAGTGTGATGGGTACCGCCGAGGAGGACGGCGAGGACGGGGTGCCGGAGGGGCTGATCGATGAGCGTTCGCCCGAGCGGGTCATGCTCGGGGAGGCCGATCTGGCCCAGGTCTTGCAAGCTCTAGGGGAGCTGAATGAGCTGACCCGCAACGTCTTCATCCTGTTCCGTCTCGAAAACATGAAGCAGAAGGACATCGCGGCGCTGTACGGCATCGCGCAAAGCACCGTGGAGAAGCACGTGATGCGCGCGATGCTCCATCTTGCGACCCGGTGCGGTGAGTCGCGATGAGTCGCGCCAGCCCCATTCCCGCGCGCAATCTCGAGGAGGCGGTTGCCTGGCGCATCCGGCTCACCGAATCGCCGGACCTGTTTCGCTCCGGCCTGTCGGCCTGGCTCGCCGAGGATCCATTCAACGAGCAGGCGTGGCGTGCGGTGCAGGACCCGTGGATGTTCCTCGGTGAGCAGGCGACCTCACCGAGCGTGGTGCGACTGCGCCGCGCAGCGCTGGTGCACGCCTACAACACACTGCGCAGTAACTGGCTGCGCGCCAAGCTGCGCCGCCCGCCGGTACGCCTCGGGGCGGCCGCGACACTGTTGATCGCGCTGACCGCCGGGCTGACGTGGTGGCACTTTCGCCCGGCGTATTACTCGACTGGGCCGGGCGAGCAGCGCACCATTCGTCTGCCGGACGGCTCCCGCGTGACCCTCGATGCCAGCAGCGAGGTCACCGTGCGCTACACCGCTGATGCGCGCACACTGGCGCTGGTGCGCGGCCAGGCTCGTTTCGACGTGGCGCATAATCCGCAGCGGCCGTTCACGGTCGCGGCGGACGGTCACAAGGTGGTGGCCACCGGCACGGCCTTCGATGTGAATCTCATCGGCTCGGAGCTGCAGGTGACGCTGCTCAAGGGGCATGTGGTGATTCTGCCCGCCGACGCCTCGGTCCGCCCCTTCGTGCCGGTCGGCATGCCCGGGGTCAGTCCCCATCTGGTCGATGTCGCCGTCACAGGCGTGCCGCCCGACTGGCGGCGCATTGCGCTCGACCCGGGTGAGCAGCTGGTCATCGCCGCGCATGCCCCGCCGCACGTCAGCCGCGTGAGCGTGCGCCGCGTGACCGCATGGCAGCGTGGGCAGCTGGTCTTCAAGAACGAGCCTCTCCAGCAGGTTCTCACGAGCATCAACCGATACATTCCCGAGCCCATTGTCGCCGGCGATGCTCGCACGGCTGGCATGCGCATCAGCGGTGTCTACCAGGCGGGCGACGTCGATGGGTTCGTCAGCACCATCGTGCATTACTTGCCCGTCCGGGCCCGCGAACTCGAAAGCGGTTCGGTGGTGCTCACTTATCAGCCACCCCAGCCGAATGGCACCGAGGCGGGGCAGGGGCCGTAGCCGGTTGGCCGGCCAAGCGTTGTTTTTTTACAAAAATAGGCTGCGGCGAGGAGGATTCGCCGCGTCGCGACGTCTTCCTCTCAGGATGGCTCGAGCTCCGTGCCGGGCCGGTTGTGTCCCGCGATCCACTTGGGGGGAACCATGTTCAAATCCGATTCATCGCCTGCCGCTTCGCGCGGCATGCAGCGCCCGGCAGCGGCCGGCGCTCAGCGCCACGGTGTGGTGCACAAGCCACTGCGACGGGCCGTATTCGCCACGGTCGCGAGCCTGATGGCCACCGCAGCGGCCGCTCACGGCCGGGTCTTTCACTTCGAAATCAACCACCAGTCCTTGTCCGAGGCACTGCAGACTTACGCGCAGATCTGCGGCAAAGACGTGATCTTCACGCAGTCGGTCGTGGCCGGCTCGCACGCGACCTCCCTGGTCGGAGATTTCACGGCCCAAGATGCGCTCAGCCGTCTGCTCGCCGGTACTCAGCTGGTCGTTAAGCGCTCGCCGTCGGGCGCGCTGATGATCCTCAAGCGCGGGGCCAACATCGCCAGTGTGAGCAGCGACCCGCCCGCAGGCGCTGGCACCGTCGCCGCCAACGATCCGCCCGCCGATCCCCCGGCTGCCGCTGCGACCAGCCAGACCGTGCCGCAACCGGCGGCCGCCGCCGCTGCGGCGCCACAGGGCAATCTCGGCGAGGTCATCGTGACCGGCAGCCTCATTGCCAGCCGCAGCTACACCTCTTCGAGTCCTCTGGTGACGGTCGGAGCCGGACAGATCACCTCTGCCGGCCAGGTGTCCCTCGACACCGCGCTCGGTCAGATGCCGCAGTTCGCCGCCGGTCAGGGTCAGACGGAGGTGGGTGACGTGCAGGGCGCGACCGGCTTCCAGGGCGGTCAGTCCTATGCCGACCTGCGCGGACTGGGAGCCGAGCGTACGCTGGTGCTGCTCGACGGCCAGCGTCTGGTGCCGACCAGCCCGGCCGGCTCAGTGGACTTGAACGTCATTCCGATGGCGCTCATCAAGAGCGTGGACGTGATCACCGGCGGTGCCTCGGCGGTGTACGGCTCCGATGCCATCGCGGGCGTGGTCAATTTCCGTTTGCGGCAGCATTTCAGCGGCATCCAGCTCTCCTATCAGCATGGCGCCTCCACCCACGGTTACGGCAAGGAGGACAGCTTCAGCGTCCTGATGGGCGGCAATTTCGCGCATCACAAGGGCAACGCCGTCGTTGACATGGAATACAACGAGCGCGGAGGGGTCACCGGCAGTCAGCTGGCATTCTTCAACAGCCCCCAGTTCGCGCGCACGGTGCCGTTCCCGCCCGAAGGCCGCTTCCAGCTCGGCGGGGTGCCGATTGCCGCGGTCAACGGGGTTCTTGCGCAGTATCCCGGTACGACGCCACTCAGCGGTACTGGCACGTATCCGGGATTTTTCGGCGTCAACAACGACGGCTCGATCTTCACGACCGGCGATGCGCCGAACTGTGTGCAGAATTACCGGCCGACGGGCCATACGCTCGGTCTCGCCATCAGTCCGAACTGTCAGCAGATCGTGGCTCAGCTCGGGCCCTATTTTGCTGCGCAGGTGCCTTCGCGCCGCTACAACCTGTTCGCACACGTGACGTATAACGTCAACGACAACCTGCAGGCGTACGGCCAGATCAACTTCATGCACTCGACCGCGCAGGATCTGCAGGGTGGTGCATTCTTCAACGGTAACCCCAAGCCCCTGCTGGTTCCGCTGAACAATCCGTTCGTCCAGAACAACGCCTCGCTGCAGACGCTTATCAACGCTCAGACCACGCCGAGCACCGGACCTCTGGTGGTCGAGCAGTGGGCGACCATGCTTGGGCCGCGTATCGAGCAGTTCGATTACAACGACTACCAGTTCACTGCGGGTCTTAAGGGCGGAATCGGTTCGACCAGCCTCGTCTGGAACGTGTTCGGATCCTACGGCGAGACGAACTTCAATAACTACGAGCAGAACACCATCAATCTCCCGGCGCTCGAGACCATCATGTATGGCACGGCGAACTACCAGGGAGGCGGTGGCAACAACTGCATCGGCTACGCGTGGAACCCCCTGGGCAACAACCCGATGAGCAAGGGTTGCTTGGAGTACGTCAACGGCACGGCCAAGAACATCAACGTGCTGAGTCAGAAGTACTTCGAGGGCGATCTCAGCGGCAACCTGTGGAGACTTCCGGAGGGTAATCTGAAGTTCGCGGTCGGCGCGGACTACCGGGGCGACAGCTTCAATTATCAGGCCTCCCCGCTGTTGAATCCGGCCGTCAATACGCTGCAGGCCTTCGCTCCGAATCTGCCGCAGCAGATCATCTCGCCGTCCTACGATCTGGCGGGATCGACCGGCGGCACGCAGAACGTCCGCGAGGTGTACATCGAGCTGCGCGCGCCGCTGCTGCGGAACAAGCCGTTCGCGAAGAACGTTACGGTGGATGTGGCCGGGCGTCACTCGCAGTACAACCTGTTCGGCGGTGCCAACACCTGGAAGGCCGATCTGCACTGGGAGGTCAATGATACTGTGACTTTCCGGGGCGGCTTTCAGCGCGCGTTCCGGGCGCCCAGCCTGCAGGATCTCTACAATCCGTCGATTCAGGCGCAGGTGCCGATTTCAGGCGATCCGTGCGATTACAACAGCAGCTTCCGGACCGGTCCGAATGCGGCGCAGGTGGCGGCGCTGTGTCAGGCACAGGGCGTGCCGGCCAATCTGCTCTCTTCGTACTCGTACGGCGAAGCCTCGGCGAACGGACTGTATGCGGGCAACACCCACCTCAAGCCCGAGGTGGCCGACACGTATACCGTTGGTTTCGTGTTGACGCCGCACTTCAACGGGGCGCTCGATCGCGATATCGGTGCGTCGGTGGACTACTACCACATCAAGATCAATGGTGCGGTCGGAGCCGTGACCGGCGATCTGGTGCTGCAGAGCTGCTTCAATGCGAATGGCGACAATCCAACCTATTCGGCTAACAACTACTTCTGCCAGCAGATCACGCGCGATCACACCAGCGGTGCAATCGCGACCCTGACGACTTTCGAGGAGAATATCGGCTCTTACACCACCGATGGTGTGGACATCGAGGCGCATTGGGGCTTCCCGCTGCGTGCGCTCGGACTGTCGCCGAGTGCCGGCAGGGTGCTGTTGCAGACCTACGTCTCGTTCCTGCGCTCGCTGCAGGTGGTGGGACTGGGGGCGCCGAGCGTCAACCTCGCTGGCTCGGTTGCCGATACGTACTCGGCTATCGCGGCGGACGGCGCCAGCATCTCTGATCTGTCCCATCCGAAGTGGAAGGCGAACACGATGCTCGGCTACGCCAACGGACCGGTCGGGGTGGCGCTGCATTGGCGGTTCATCTCCTCGATGCAGGACCTGATGGACGGGCTGAACAGCGGTGATGCCGGAATTCCGGCGTACAGCTACTTCGACTTGAACGGCCATTATCAGGTGAACTCGCACATCGATGTGACGGCGGGAATCACCAATCTGTTCGACAAGAAGGAGCCGTTCATCGCAGGCGCACCGTTGCTGACGGACGCAGCGACCTACGACATCCTGGGCCGCGAGTATTACGTCGGCGTGAAGGCGAACATCGACTGAGTGAGCTGACGTTGAGCTAGGGACGTGCCCCGGCTGTGCCTGCGCACAGCCGGGGCCGTCGAGTGAGTGCAGCTGGCACCCTGATCACGGGCCGGACCGGGCACGGAGGGCGCGCCGGCATTGAGCATGCGTGTGCCTGGCGAACTTGCGCTAGACTCCGGCCGAACTTCCCGGCAGGGCGAGGCGACCGTGGCGGAGTGCCCAGGCCTTTCGGCCTGCATCATCACGTACAACGAACAGGATCGCATCGAGGCATGCGTGCGCTCGCTCGCGTTCTGCGAGGAGATCCTGGTGGTCGATTCGCACTCGAGCGACGGTACGCGCGAGCGGGCCGCGGCGCTCGGGGCACGGGTGATCGAGCGGGACTGGCCGGGGTATCGCTCGCAGAAGCAGTTCGCCGTCGATGCTGCCCGGTACGATTGGGTTTTGTGTCTCGATGCCGATGAGCGGGTGAGCCCGGCATTGCGTGCGCAGATCGAGCAACTGCGGGCGAGCGGCTTTGCCGGGCTCGCCGGCGCCTCGCTGCCGCGCATGAGCGAGTATTTCGGGCGCTTTCTGCGCCATGGCAACGCCTATCCAGACCGATTGGTGCGACTGTTCGACCGCCGGCGCGGCCGCTGGGTGGGTGAGGAGATCCACGAGAACACACGCGTCGAGGGTCGCATCGTGCGGCTGCGCGGACCGCTCGAGCATCATCCGTACCGCAGTCTTGGCGATCATCACCGACGAATGCAACGTTACGCGGAACTGATGGCGAGCGCGCTCTACGCACGGGGCAGGCGTTGCGGCCTCGGGCCGGTACTGTTCAATCCGGCGTGGCGGTTCGTGCGCGGCTATGGTCTGCGGCTCGGCTTTCTCGATGGCTGGCGCGGCCTGGTGTTCGCGCTCGTCGAGTCCAATTATGTACGGCGCAAATATTTGCACCTGTACATCCTCAGCCGCGGCCTGGCGAGCTGAGCGGTCGGTTCAGCTCGCTCCTCCGTGTCGCTGCCGAGCGGCGCGCACCCTGCGGATCAGGCGCGGCAGCAGCGCTGCGCAGGCGAGCAGTGCGAGCGCCAGCAGCCCCTTTTTGATCATGTCGGCATTGCCGGCGAGTGCCGCGCGGCCGGCGTAACCGAGGTACGTGTAGGCGAGGGTGCCGGGCAGCATCGCCAGGTACGAGGCGATGACGTAGCGGGACAGTCGCACCCGCGTGAGCCCGAGCGCGTAATTGAGCAGGTTGAAGGGAATGAGCGGCACGAGGCGCACGAAAGCGACGAAGCGCCAGTCCTCGCGCTCGACCCCCTCGACGAGCTGCCCGGCGCGCTCGCCCAAGCGGGCCCGTACCCAGTCTGCCGCCAGATAGCGCGCGACGAGAAAGGCGCCCGTCGCCCCGAGCGTGGCGCCGGTGAGATTGTAGAACGTGCCGGCCACCGGTCCGAACAATGCGCCACCGGCCAGCGTCAGTACCGTTCCGGGCAGCAAGGCCACCGTGGCCGCTGCATAGATGGCCATGAACGCGAGCGCTCCCCACGCGCCGGCGCGGTGCACCGCCGCGCCGAGCGCGCGGGCATCGAACTCGTGGCGATGCAGGAACGCCCAGACGGCTGCGGCCGCAAGCACGCCGAGCAGGGCCAGGCGCAGCAGATTGGCGCGAGTCATCGGTGCGGCTCCGTGCAGTGCGTGCCGGCAGGGCTGTGTCTTGCGGCGTGAACCGGGAGCAAAGCGGCGGGCCGCGCGCCGTGCGGCGCACGCGGCGAGCACCAGCTCAGGATTCGGTTGCGCAAGGGATCACTCCGCTCAGTTCGCCGCGCAAGTCCGGCGCAGCCGATCATAGGCTTGCGCAGCGAGTCCGTCACCCGCCGCCGGGACGGCACCTTGGGGCCCCGGGGGACGACAGCGACCTCGATCCGTCATAATTGCACGCTAAGCTCACCCGCCAAGCCGCGACCCTCGGGCGCTTGCGAATTCGACTCACCTCTTGCAGTGCAGGAATACCTCATGCGTCTGATTAAGAACATGCTGCCGGTACTACTCCTCGCCGCCGGGACCAGCGTGTCCGCCTCGGCCCGGGATCTGCCCGCGGCACGCGAGCCGACTGCCACACCCATCAAGCACCTGGTGGTGATCTTCGATGAGAACGTCTCGTTCGATCACTACTTCGCCACCTACCCGCGGGCTGCCAATCCGAGCGGTGAGCCGCGCTTCCTGCCCTCGCGCACGACTGCGCGTGTGAACAATCTGCTCGGCGGCGAGCTGCTGACCCACAACCCGAACCTCAATCCCCGCAATGGCCGTGGCGCCACCAACCCCTTCCGGCTTGATCGGGCGCAGGCCTCCACCGCTGATCAAAATCACGGCTATACCGCTGAGCAGCAAGCCTACGATGCAGGCGCTGCGGATCTGTTTCCTTTGCATACCGGGCGCGGCACCCCCGGTGGTGCCGGCGCCTTCGGCACCCCGGGGCAAGTGATGGGCTACTTCGACGGCAACACCGTGACCGCGCTGTGGAACTACGCGCAGCATTTTGCCATGAGCGACAACGCCTACACGGACACCTACGGTCCCTCGACGCCCGGCGCGCTGGAGGTTGTCTCGGGGCAGACCAACGGAGTGCGGCTGGTCGCGAGCACGACTCACCGCTATTACATCGCCGATGGTGCCGGCGGCAAGACACTGATCAGCGACGTCGATCCGGCATATGACGTCTGTTCCAACCCTCGCAATCAAGTGCGGATGCAGGGGCGCAATGTCGGTGAGCTGCTGAGCGCCCACGGCGTGAGCTGGGGCGGATTCATGGGTGGGTTCGATCTGGCGCGCACTAATTCGAACGGCACGACCGGCTGTCGGCGCAGCACCTACTCGAACGTGGTCGGCCAGACAGTGCGCGATTACATTCCGCACCACAACTGGTTCCAGTACTTCAAGGCCACCGCCAATCCGACGCACGCCCAGCCGGCCTCGTTGCGCGCGGTCGGTCACACCTACGATGCCGATGGGCGGCACGATCCGGCCAACCACGAATATGGCCTGACGGACTTTTATGCAGCGCTGCGTGCCGGGAATTTCCCTGCGGTCTCGTTCTTGAAGGCGCCGGCCTTTCAGGACGGGCATGCCGGCTATTCGGATCCGCTCGATGAGCAGGCCTGGATCGTCAAGGTAATCAATTTCCTCGAGCAGCGGCCCGAGTGGCGCAACACCGCCGTGATCATCACCTGGGATGACTCAGACGGTTGGTACGATCACGCCTTCGCCACCCCCACCAATCCCTCGTACGACAAGTCCGCCGACCGGCTCGATGCTCGGGGCGTGTGCGGCCGGGGAACACCACTCGCGGGCATAGCCGGCAAGCCGGTCAACGGGCGCTGCGGTCCGGGGACTCGCATTCCGTTCTTCGTGATCTCCCCGTACGCCCGGGTCAACTACGTCAGCCATGCGCGCATTTCGCAAGCGTCGGTCGTGCGCTTCATCGAGGACAACTGGCTGCACGGCGAGCGGCTCGGTGACGGCTCGTTTGATGCCACCGCCGGCAGCATTCTCAACATGTTTGACTTCACGCGTCGACGGTCGGCGGCGCGGCTCATGCTCGATGCGCGCACCGGCGAGCCGCTGTCGACTTCTGCTGCAGCGCGAGCCGCCGGTACCTGAGCGCATGTCGGCCCGGCGCAGGGCACTCGCCGCGCTGCTGACGACACTCGCTGCGGCCCATCTCGGCACCGCCGCCGTGGCGGCCGCCGGCGTGTCGAGCGCGCTGCGGACGGGATTCAATCCCCATCCGGTGCGGCTGCGTAAGCCGCCAGACGGGCCGCTCTCGGTCCTGGCCCGTCTCGGGCGCGGGCTGTTCTACGACACGCGGCTGTCGGCATCGGGGCGGATGTCATGCGCGAGTTGCCATGTTCCGGCCGATGCCTACGGGCCGCCGGGGGCGGCGTCGGTCATGCTCGGCGGGCCGGCGCTGCGCACCCCGGGGGTGCGGGCCGTGCCCTCACTGCGCTATCTGTACCGCCAGCCACCTTTTACGATCGGTCCGGATCTGCAGAACGGGACCGACGTGCCGGTGCCGCTCGCGCGGCAAATTCGGCGCGCGCTCGGGCAGCGCCGCGTGCGCAAGAGCGCGCGCCAGCCGCTTGCGGCCGCCGCAAATCAGGTGCCGCAGGGCGGGTTATTCTGGGACGGGCGCGCCGATACGCTCGAGCAGCAGATCGACGGGCCGCTGTTCAATCCGGCGGAGATGGATGGTGGCACGGTGGCCCAGGTCGCTGAGCGGCTGCGCCACAGCCGGTTTGCTGGTGAGTTCATTCGCCTGTTCGGGCCGGGCGTGTTCGACAACCCGCAGCTGACGGTTGCCGAGGCGATGTTCGCCATCGGTCGCTTCGAGCGGGAGGATCGCAGCTTCCATCCGTTCTCGAGCAAATTCGACGCCTGGCTCGAGGGACGCGCACGCTTCACCCCCGCTCAGCTGCGTGGCTACGAACTGTTCAACGATCCGCGCAAGGGCAACTGTGCGGCGTGTCATCTCGATCAGCCGGGTCCCGGCGGACAGCCGCCGCTGTTCACCGACTTTCAATACGAGGCGCTCGGCGTACCGCGCAATGCGGCGATTGCAGCCAACCGCAATCCCGACTATTACGATCTCGGGCTGTGCGGGCCGTACCGCACGGATCTGCGCGGACAGACCCAGTACTGCGGCATGTTTCTCACCCCCTCGCTGCGCAACGTCGCGACCCGACACGTGTTCTTTCACAACGGCGTATTCCACTCTCTGCACCAGGTGCTCGAGTGGTACGTCAACCGCGACCGGCATCCGGGGCGCTTCTATCCACGCGACGCCGAAGGCGAGGTCGTGAAGTTCAACGACCTGCCGCCGCAGTATCGCGGCAATGTGGACACGGTCGATGCGCCGTTCAATCGCCGGCCTGGCGACCCACCTGCACTCAACGACGCGCAAATCCGCGATGTGATCGCGTTTCTCGGTACGTTGACCGACGGTTACCGACCCGCGCGACACTGAGCGGCAGCAATTCCGTCGATCCGTTCACACTGTCTGTCGCCGTGCAGGCCGGCTGCGGAAAATACCACCCCACTGTCCAACCCTACGTATGGGCAGTGATCCTGCTCGGGCGCAACATATCGGGGAACGATAGAAATGAGTGATGCGGGTGCAAGCCACGGGCAGAGGTCTGCCGGTGCACCCGCCGGGAGTAACGACGATGAACATTGAGCGTGCTGAGGTGGTGGGCGGCCGTGTCTCGCGGCGGAATTTCCTCGGTGCAGCGGGCGCGGGTGCCATGTTGCTCGGCGTGTCGGGCGCGCTGGCCCCACGTGCGCGGGGGCAGTCAGGCGGCACGGTGCGCACCGCCACGGTGGTGGCCGATCCGACTGCGATTCCAGCGCCGATCCGCCGCCACCACCCCGTGCATCACGACCTCACGCTTGAGGCGAAAGAGGTGCGCGCGAAGCTCGCAGATGGGACCGAGTTCGGCTTCATGACCTGGAATGGGCAGATTCCCGGTCCCATGATCCGGGTCCGAGTCGGCGATACCGTCACGCTGAGTGTGCGCAGCGCGGCGGGTAACATGCGCCCGCATTGCGTCGATGTGCACGCGATCTACGGCAGCGGTGGGGGCGCGATGGCGACCGTGGTGCCGCCGGGCGGTGCGGCCAGCATGTTTTTCAAATGCCTGTATCCGGGAGCGTTCATCTACCATTGCGCCGTGCCCGGCATGGATGAGCACATCAGCCGCGGGATGTTCGGCATGATGCTGGTCGAGCCGCCGGACGGGCTGCCGCCGGTGGATCGGGAGTTCTACATCGGTCAGCACGAGCTGTATACCTGTGAACCGTTCGGCACGGCAGGACTGCTGCATTTCGATTTCGCGGCGATGGCTCGCGAGGAGCCGAACTTCGTCTTGTTCAACGGTATGGTGCAGGGTCTCACCCCCGCTGGTGTCGGTGCGCTGCGTGCCAAGGTCGGGGAGACCGTGCGGGTATTCATGGTCAACGGTGGCCCGAACCTCAGTTCGAGCTTCCATCCGATCGGCAATGTCTGGTCGCGCTGCTGGCCGCAGGGTGCGCTCGCCAATTCTCCCCTCGCCTACATCCAGACGCAGCCGGTCGCACCGGGCAGCTGCTTCATCGGGGAGTTGCATCTGCCGCTTGCCGAGACGGTCAAGCTCGTCGATCACGCCCTGTCCCGGGTGGAGCGACAAGGGCTGCTGGCCCAGATCGATGTCGAGGGGGCGGCCGATCCGGGGTTGTTTCACAAAACTGCCTGAGGCGCACGGCGCGCGCGGCTTCATTGCGGCGCACGCGCAGCCCATAATGGGTGCCCAGGCGCAGTTGCCGTCGGGATGAGACGAGGCCGGTGATGTCCGAGGCGCCCCCAGCAGAGCTGCTCATCCGCGAGGCTACCGCCGATGACATGGTGCACGTGGCGCGCATCTACGCCGCTTATGTTCTCACCGGCCGCGCGACATTCGAGGAAACGCCTCCGGATGTGCGCGAACTGCAGTCGCGTTTTGCTGCGATCCGGGCCGCCGCGCTGCCTTATTTGCTGGCCGAGGCCGGCGGCGAGTGTGTCGCATACGCCTACGCGGGCACGTACCGTCCGCGGCCCGGATACCGCTACACGGTCGAGGATTCGGTGTATGTGGCCGAGCCCTGGTGCGGGCGCGGCGTGGGCCGTGCGCTGCTGCAAGCGCTGATCGAGCGCTGTGAGCGTGGTCCCTGGCGGCAGATGATTGCCGTCATAGGCGACAGCGCGAATGCGGGGTCGATCGCGCTGCATCGCCGCTGCGGCTTCGAGCCGGTCGGGACGTTTCGTGCGGTCGGATACAAGCTCGGCCGTTGGGTCGATACCGTGCTGATGCAGCGCGCTCTCGGGGACGGCGATCGACGCCTCCCGGGATGAGCGTGATCGGCCAGTGACACGCGTGTTCCTGTCCGAAAGATGGAGGCGCGCTTGCGCTTACTAATTGTAATTCGCTATACAATGGTAACCATGGCAGCGGCCGTGGGGGCCGCTGTGTGATGTCACAGGCAACGGGAGATCGGAATGAAATTGTTCTACACCAGCGGGGCCTGCTCGCTGTCACCGCACATCGTGGCCCACGAAGCGGGGATTCCGCTCGAGCTGCAGAAAGTGGACTTGAAGAGCAAGACCTTGCATACCGAGGGCGATTACTTCGCGGTGAATCCCAAGGGCTACGTGCCGGCGCTGCAGCTCGACAACGGGCAGTTGCTCACCGAGGGACCGGTCATCGTGCAGTATCTGGCCGATCTGAAGCCGGCCTCGCATCTTGCGCCTCCGCCGGGCAGCTTCGAGCGCTACCGCCTGCAGGAGATGCTGACCTACATCAACTCCGAGCTGCACAAGACTTACTCGCCGCTGTTCAATCCCGCCACGCCGGCCGAGACGCGCGCCGATCGGACGGCGTACCTGCTGCGCCGTTACGGGCTCATCGAGCAGCAGTTGCAGGGGCACGCGTACCTGTTCGGCGATACCTTCTCGGTCGCGGACGCGTATCTGTTCACGGTGACTAACTGGGCGCGGATGGTGAAGGTGGATCTTGGCCAGTTTCCGAACCTGCTCGCATTCCAGGAGCGCGTGGCGGCCCGACCGGGCGTACAGGCTGCGATGCGTGCCGAAGGACTGATCAAGTAGGGCGTGTTGTTCCGGGGCTAAGGCGCTGCGGCGCGGCACAAGGCCGCGCCGCAGCGCTCAGAACAGTGCAGGTCTGCCGCCGGCGGAGATGAATGTGCGCATGGCCTGCAACAGCTTCGGCGGCAGAATCGGCCGGGCGGCGATGTGCGCGCCGAGGCGCATGATGCGCAGCCCGCGCAGCCTCAACGCCGGCCATGCGGGCAATCCCGGCCCATTGGGATTGCCGGTTTTGACGAAGTTCACCCAGTAGCGCGACATGCGCCGAGAGATTGCGCGGTCGAGCGGCAAGAAGTGCCGCTGTGGTGCTGCCGATAGAGTGCCAAAGACATAGGGAATCTCGGAGGAGTGAAATACCCGCCAGCGCCGCGAGCGCGGTCCCGGCTCGCGGTGCCGCCACAAATAGGCGTACACACCGGTGGGGTCGCGGGCGAGCCGCAGGCGGCTCCACTGATAAAGCGCAGCCAGTCCGAGATCGCGCCGCACCGCGCGCAGTGCCCGTGCGCGGGCCACTGAACCGCGCGCGGGGAACAATCGTTCGAAACGGGGTGCGAGCGACGCGAACAGTTTGCGCAGTTCGCCGTGCCAGGCGGCACGAGTGAGCCGGGTGGGATTGGCGTGAAAGCCCGTGCTCTCATCAGCGTTCAATCCCAGCAGCACCGGGATGCGAGCGAACTGCCCGGCGGCGAGACGCCGCTCGGGCGCAGCAGGCAGAACCGTACCGTCGACGATCGGCATGATCAACGGGCTGGTCATCGGCGCTGCGGTGCTGGCCAGTTGACTCGCCGGCAGCGCACGCAGGGCCGCAAGGGTCGGTGCACCCTTGGCGCGGGCAAATGCGGCACCGGCCCGCTCGGCCGTACTCAGCGAGGGTGTGGGCAGCGAGTTCGGCAGACCGCTCTCGGCGATGGCGCGCGCAAAGAGTCCCGCGGCGAGCGGTGAGGTGAGCAGCTCCTGGACGGCGATCGCGCCGGCGGACTGGCCGGCGATGGTGACAGCGCGTGGGTCGCCGCCGAATGCGCGGATGTTGCGCTGCACCCAGCGCAGTGCTGCGATCATGTCCTGCAGTCCCCAGTTGCCGGGCGGCTCGCGCAGGCGCTTCGCCTCGGCGACCAGCGCCGGATCGGTGAAGAAGCCGAAGATGCCGAGGCGGTAGTTGATCGTGACGACGATGATGCCGTGCGCGGCCAGGTGACGCCCATCATAGATCGGCACCGAGCCGGAGCCGGAGATGAATGCACCGCCCGGGATCCACACCATGACCGGCAGCAGATGCGTGCGCGCTGTCGGAGTCCAAACGTTCAAATACAGACAGTTCTCGCTCACCGGTCCGTGCACCATGTATTCCGGCGACCAGGGCCCGACGCCGTGCGGCATCAGTGTCTGCTCGCAACTGGGCGCAAATCGCCGCGCGCTGCGTACACCGCGCCATGGCTGCAGCGCAAGCGGCGCACGCCAGCGATTTGCGCCCGTGGGCGCGGCGGCATACGGTACGCCGAGGAAGGCATCGACGTTGCCTTGGCGTAGTCCCTGCAGTTCGCCCTGTGCGACGCGAACGCGCGGCGCACGTATCTCTGCGTGGCAGATGCCCGCCGCCAAGAGCACGGCGAGCACTCCGGTGAGGCGAAAGATCCTCTCGAGCACCCTCATCGTGCGGCCCGTCGCAGCGGTAACCGATAAATGTCGATGCTGATCGGCGGCACCGAAAGCTCGCCAATGGTGCCGTGCACGGCGTGCTCGCGCACGTGCACTTCAGGTCGATGCCCGACCCGATTCGCTGCGGCGAGACTGGCGCCGGTCATCCTCCAGACACGACCACCGCGTCCAAGGTGCGCACCGCGCACACTCAGAACCAGGGGCTTGCTGCGCTCGGTGGCATTGACCACGGCGAGCACCAGATGATGTCGTTGGGGGCCGATTGCGGCCTCGATATCGAGCGGATACGTCGGACTGCCGGCGCTTTGCGCGCGGATGCCTCTCACCAGTTGCTGATGCAGAGGCGGTTGCGGCGAATCCCCGCCCACCGGCACCGGCTGCAGGCCCGGTCCGAAGTGATCGCGGTAGAGCTTGAATGCGAGTCCGGTGGTATTGAGCACGGCGGCGGTGCGTGTGTAATCGAGCGTTGAGACCCCCATGGTGAACGCCGCCATCCGCAGAAAATTCGTGTGCCGGAGCATCTCGTTGAACACCATTGCGTAGGCCAATGCAAGCTTGAGATTGGCCGCAGCGCCGGTATAGGCATACTCGTCGATGGACATGAAGATGTGCCTGCGCCGCATGGCGGGGAAACGCTGCTCGTAGGCCTGCCACTGCTCAGCCTTCAGACGCACCCGGTCCGAGGGCGCTCGCACCCATTGCAGGACCGTCTCGTGTGCCGCAACGTAACCGGGCTCCATGTGATCGAGTCGCAGTCCGGCGCGGGCACGGCTCAGCTCGAAGCGCATTCCGGCGCGAGCGTACCAGTGCTCGGTGATGCCGTTGAAATCACCCCACGAGTGCTGCAGATACCCGCACGTCCAATCTGACGCTGAGCACAGACCGATCTGGTCGCTCGGGTGACCGAGCTTGCGCGCGATCCCTTCGATTGTCATCTCATCGGGCATGGCGCCCGAGGCGAGCAGCACTATGGACGGGTCCGCACGGCGCATCGCGCGAGCGAACTCATTGTTTTTCCAGAGGTAGTCGCGCAACGAGGTGTGGCCGAGCTCCCAGGGTCCGTAGGGTTCGTTGCCGATGTTCCAGAACTTCACGCCATACGGTTTGGGGTGGCCATTTCGTGCCCGCAATGCGCCGAGGCGCGTGCTGAGTGGTGCGTTCAGATAGCGGACTTCGGCCGCCGCGGAGTGCGCATCGCCAAAGCCGGCGTTGACCGTGACATAGGGCGCGACGTGCAGCAGTCTGCACAGAGTCATGAACTCATCGAGGCCGACGTCGTTCGACTGGACCGCGTTCCAGGCATGATCGAGATACGGCGCACGCCGGTCGCGTGGACCGATCGAGGCGTACCAGTTGAAGTCCGAAACGAAGTTGCCACCGGGCAGGCGCCAAAAGCCGGAGCGCAGTTGGCGTAGCAGCGCGACCGTATCGCGACGGAAGCCATCGATATTATCCGTCGGCATCAGTGAGACGGTGCCGATGTGATAACTGCCCGCCCCGGTTGCGGTGATCTCAAAGCGTGCGTGTGTCGTGCTTGCGCCGGCGGTGAAGGCGAACGGGAAGCGTTGATAACGTGCGCCGAGCGGTCCGATCTGTACCTGCTGCCGAGCAGACTTGCCCGAGCCCCAACGCAGCGTCACCTGCACATGCGCACTCGGTGAACCTCGCAGGTAGATGTAGCCGGTGTACTCTTGCGCGGCCACCAGCGCAAGTCCGCTCTGGCCGATGCCGCGCGGCTGTCGAGCTGCGAGTGCGACGCGTGGACTGTGCGCGCCAACGAACGGCGCGTGCCGGTCCATGGTGATCGCGGTCGACGGTCCGATCGGGTGCCACTTGCGTAGCACGAATGCCTGCGCGAATCCGCTCGCCGGTTTACGCGCCGTCGTGGTCTGTGCGGGGCGGATTGGCAGAAAGAACTTGCGGTCATCGAGCATCTCGGACCACAGGCTGCGGTACACGAGCTGCCCGAGGTTTTCGATGAACATCCCGTATTCGTAACGGCTCGTGGGGCGAGCGGGGCGTGTCGTGTCGATGCGTGCGATGACCGCGCTCGCCGTGGATCCGGCTGCCAGGCAGTTGATCGCCGACATGAAAAGAACCGCGGCTCGCACTCGCATGGCTGCCCCCGTGGTGCGCGTGTCAGATCCGGCCGCGCTTGACAGTCTCGCCTGGAATTGCACAATAGCAGCAAAAATCAGGTAGCGCTACCAGATCGGGCGTCCGTCTGCTCGAGCGCCTGCCGAGAATGCTGCGGGGGATCGGGGCGATGATGAACAGATTGATTCGACGTGCCGCCGCAGCGCTCGCGCTCGGCGCGATAGTGAGTATCGGCGTTGCGACGGCGCGCCCGCCGCGCCGTCCGGTCTGGCTCGATCCTCAGCTGTCGGCGCATCAACGCGCCGCAGCGTTGGTGCGCCGCATGACTCTGCGCGAAAAGGTTTCGCAACTCGTCAATGGCGCGCGCGCCATCCCGCGGCTCGGCGTGCCGGCGTACAACTGGTGGAGTGAGGCGCTGCACGGGGTGATCGGCCGCGGCACCACGGAATTCCCCGAACCGATCGGCCTGGCCGCGACGTTCGACGTGCCGGGCATTCGGGCGATGGCCAAGGCGATCAGCATCGAGGGGCGCATCCGCTATGCCGAGGCGGCGGCGGGTCACGCGGGCACCGGTATGTTCCATGGATTGGACTTCTGGGCGCCGAACATCAACATCTGTCGCGATCCGCGCTGGGGACGCTGTCAGGAGACGTATGGCGAGGATCCGTACCTCACCGCGCGTCTGGCGGTTGCCTATGTGCGCGGCATGCAGGGATCGAATCCTCATTACTACCGCGCCATCGCTACCCCGAAGCACTTCGATGCCTACAGTGGCCCGGAGCCCATCCGGCATTTTGCCGATGAGGACATCAGCCATCACGCGCTCGAGGATACGTATCTGCCGGCGTTTCGTGCTGCCGTGGTCGATGGACATGCCGGCTCGATCATGTGTGCCTACGTCGCGGTGAACGGTGAGCCCGCGTGCGCGAATCGCTTCTTGCTGCAGAAAACGCTGCGCGGGGCATGGCATTTCCGTGGCTATGTGGTGTCCGATTGTGACGCGGTACATGATATTTTCAGCGGGCACCACTACCGCTCATCGCAACCGGCCGCATCGGCCATCGCACTCGAGCGTGGCATGGACAATGAGTGCGCGGACTTCGGCACGCCGAGCGGTGATGCGGACTACGCGCCGTTTCTCACTGCGGTGCGCCGGGGCGAGCTGTCCGTGCACGCGGTGGATCGGGCGTTGATCCGCCTGTTTACGGCGCGCATCCGGTTGGGGTTGTTCGATCCGCCGTCGCGGGTGCCCTACGATCACATCAACCCGGATCAGCTCAACAGCGCCGCGCACCGGCGACTGGCGCTGCACCTCGCCGAGGAGTCGATGGTCCTGCTGAAGAACGACGGCGTGCTGCCGCTGCGCCGCTCGGTGCGACGCATTGCCGTCGTCGGGCCGCTCGCGGATCAGACCGGGGTGATGCTCGGCAATTACAGCGGTACGCCGTCGCATGTGGTGACGGTGCTCGCAGGATTGCGCGCGCAGTTCCCGGCGGCTCGGATTAACTATGTGCCGGGCACGCAGTTCCTCGCCAACCGGGGAGCCGTCGTGCCGGCGACGCTGTTCAGCACCACGCAGGGTACCCCAGGGGTGCGGGTCCAATACCGCATCGGCGGGCGCACACCGCACACGCTGCGCCAGACGGTGGCACGGATCGAGCTCGATGCGCGGGATCTGCCCACCGGAATCGCCCCTGAGCAGGTGCTCGGTGCCGAGTGGCGCGGCGAGATCACGCCCAATCACACGGGCTATTATCAGGTGGGGGTTCGTACCAACGGGTTCGCCAGCCTCACCGTCGGCGATGAGCATCTCATCGAATCGTACAGCCCGGGGACCGACCTCGGGCGGATCTACCTGCACAAGGGGCGACGCATACGCGTGCGCATGGTCTATGGTCACCGCGGCGGTGGCGTGCCGCGTGCTGCGCTCATCTGGGAGCGGCTGAATAATCGACCGGATCCAGCGGCGCTCGCCGCGGCGAGGCGGGCAGATGTGGTCATTGCGGTGGTGGGGCTCACCAGCCGCCTCGAGGGTGAGCAGATGCCCGTGCACGAGCCGGGCTTTCTTGGCGGTGACCGTACCAGCCTGGCGCTGCCGGCCCCGGAGGAGGCGCTGGTGCGTGAGGTGGCCCGGGCGGGCAAGCCACTCATCGTGGTGCTGATGAACGGCAGCGCACTCGCCGTGCCGTGGGAGAAGCGCCACGCTGCGGCAATTCTCGAGGCTTGGTACGGGGGGGAGCAGGGCGGTGCAGCGATCGCGGCCACCCTGAGCGGGCGCAACGATCCGTCCGGACGCTTGCCGGTCACTTTCTACCGCAGCGTCCGGCAACTGCCGAACTTTCAGAATTACAGCATGCAAGGACGTACCTACCGCTACTTCAAGGGCCGGCCGTTGTGGCCGTTCGGGTACGGGCTGAGCTACACGCATTTCGCCTTCAGCGATCTCGCGCTGGCGCATGCGCACATCGCTGCGGGCCATCCGCTCGAGCTGTCCGCCCGAGTGCGCAACAGCGGTCCGCGGGCGGCAGAGGAGGTCGTACAGCTGTACTTGCAATTCCCGCCCGTGCCAGGTGCTCCGCTGCGCGCGCTGCGCGGCTTTTCCCGGGTGCACCTCGCACCGGGTGCGAGTCGCATCGTGCACTTCACGCTCACGCCCCGAGCGCTGAGCATGGTCACCGAACGTGGGCATGTCATTGATGCTCCAGGGCGCTATACCGTCACGGTTGGCGACGGACAACCCGGTAGCGGTGTCCCCCAAGTACAGGGACATTTCACGGTGAGCGGCGAGGTGACGTTGCCGGACTGACGGGCCATGGTTCGCGCGCGGGGGTCTGCGGGCCGGTGCTATGATCGGAACACGTTGCGCGGCCACCGGGGTTTGACCTGAGAGAAATCGGCGCGCGGGGGAATGCCTGATGTCCGAACAAGAGCCCGTCAGCGTTACACTTGAGCAGATCCGCGACTACCAGTTCGACATTGCGTTTGCTCCCGATATGGCGCACGTGCGCGCCGACGAGGGGCCGCCGCTCGGAGAAGGACTCGGGCCCTCGCCCGTGCAGCTGTTGCTCGCTGCGGTGGGCAACTGCATGAGTTCGAGCCTGTATTTTGCGCTGCGCAAATTCAAAAACGACCCGGGCGGGATCACTACCACGGCACGCGCGCAATTGGGACGCAATGAGGCCGGACGGCTGCGGGTCGTGCATATCGATGTACAGATCCGCCTCGGTGCGCAGGCCGGGAGCCTGCAGCACCTGGATCGGGTGCTCGGCCAGTTCGAGGAGTTCTGCACAGTTGGGGCGAGTGTGCGCGCCGGCATTGCGACGGATGTCAGCGTGTTCGACGGTGGCGGTACGAAACTCAAATAGCCCGCTTGGATGCCGCCGGCGGGCGCATCCGGGCACCGCTTGGCATGATCTCGCTCACCACTGATCCTGCGAGTTCCTCCGAGCGCCGTGTTGCGACCGCCGTGATCGGCGCTTCACTGCTGTTGTTCGTCGCGCTGGCCGCCTATGCGGACGTGCCGGCGGGCCGCAGCGAGCTGTTCATGCCGATCTATGAGTCGGCGCTCGCGATGTGCGATTTCATCACCTGCGTCTTTCTCTTCGGGCAGTTCAGTCTCACGCGCGCCTCGGCACTGCTGCTGCTTGCCGGCGGCTACCTCTTCAGCGCCGTGATGGCGCTGCTGCACGAGCTGAGCTTCCCGGGACTGTTCGCGCCCCGGGGATTGCTGTGGGCAGGTGCACAGACCACCGCCTGGCTGTATTTTCTCTGGCATCTGGGATTTCCCGCTGCGGTGATCGCCTATGCGCTCAGTGCCGCTCGCAAGGCCCGGGTTGAACCCCGGCACCGCGCCGGCACGCGGGTGGCCGCGGCGGTGCTCGGGGCGCTCGGCCTGGCGGGTCTTGCGCTGTTGATCTCGACCGTCGGGGCGCATTGGCTGCCGGACCTCATGCACGGCGATCAGGATCGACCCACCAAATACATCGTCGCCTGGTTCACCTGGCTGGTGACGCTCGCGGCGCTGCCCGTGCTGTGGCGAGGCCGACAGCGCTCGGCGCTCGATCTGTGGCTGGTGGCGGTGATCGTGGCCTGGTCGTGCGATATCGGACAGGCGGCGGTGTTCAATGCCGGCCGATTCTCCTTCGGCTGGTATGCCGGACGGGTTTACGGCCTTGCCGCTTCGAGCTTTCTTCTCGCGGTGCTGATTCTCGAGAGCGGCAAACTGCACCGGCGGCTTGCTGAGGCGCACACCGCCGAGCACGAGCAGCGGCGGCTTGCCGAAGCGCGAGCTACGCAGCTGAAACGGCTGACCGGTTCGCTCGAGCAGCGCGTTCAAGCCCGAACGAGCGAACTTGAGCAGGCCAATGAGGCGTTGCGCCGCACCCGCGATGAGTTGCAAAAAGCGGCTGCGCTGGGCACTGTGGCACGAGAGAGTGAGCGGGCGCGTCTGGCGCGCGAGCTGCACGATGAGCTGGGTCAGGCGCTCATCATGCTGAAATTCCAGCTCGCTGACCTTGAGGCGCACTGCCGCGCGATGCACACGCCCGTGCCGCAGAAGACCGAGGACATGCGCCGTCTCATCGATCAGACCTTTGCTGCGGCGAGGCGGGTGGCGGCGGACCTGCGTCCGACCGTGCTTGATGTGTTGGGACTGCCCGCCGCCGTGCAATGGCTTGTCGAAACGTTCCGTCAGCACAATCCGCTCGAGATCCGCTTGCGGATCGAGCCGCAGGAGTTTTCGGTGGAGGAGCCCTACGCCACCGTGGCTTTTCGCGTCTTGCAGGAGGCGCTGACCAACATTGCACGGCATTCCGCAGCGAAGCATCTGCAGGTCGAACTTGCGCGCCATGAGGAGCAACTGCATCTGCGCGTAAGCGATGATGGCTGCGGATTCGATCCCGATGCGGCGGTCCGAGCCGATGCATTCGGTCTGCTCGGAATGCGCGAGCGCGCTGGGATGGTGGGTGGGTCGCTGCAGATCACCTCTGCGCCCGGATGTGGCACGACGGTGGCCTTGTCGATTGCGTTGGATTCGCGTTAGCGCGCCGAAGGAGTCTGCGGCGGGCTGCGTACGGTGTGCCGCTCAATAGCGACCGGCAGCCAGGGCAGCGTGCGGCACGAGTCCGCTACGACCCAGCCGCCGGCCGTCAGCGCCCAGGAGAGTGCGCACTCGCTGAGCGCCGCAGCGGTCGGATCCGAGCGCGCCACGGTCGGCACCCAGACCAGCAGCGTGAACAGGCCCATCTGCAGCGTCGAGAGCGTGACGGCCAGACGAGGAGCCACGCCGCCGAGCAGCCCGCAACCGGCGGCGAGGTACGCGCCGCCGGTGAGATAAACCCAGACCATGTGTCGCGGCAGCCACGTCGGAACGAGCGCGGCGGTGTAGGCCGCATAGGCGAAATGAGCTGCACCGAAGGCAATCATCGCCAGAGCGTAGAGACTGCGCGCATGCCGGATGCCGCGCATCCCGGTCAGCGGTGCGAGCCATTGCTGTTCGCGCTCACCAGCCCGCAGTGCATACAGAACCCATGCAGCCGCCAGCAGCACTGCGGTCTCCCCGCAGCTTTCATATGCGACCGCTGCGGTCGGTGCGTGCAGCACGTAGGGCAACTTGATCAGCAACAGCCACAGCAGCAAGGACACGAACAGCGTGCGCGCGGCGGACGGCGCCGAGGTCGGCCAGAGCAGAGCGGTGCCGCAGCCGAGCAAGAGCAGCGTGCCGAGCAGTGCGAGCTCGCCGCGGCCGGGCAGGCTCTGCGGTGCGGAATGCCAGATCGGCGCGAAACCGCCGCGGCTGAGCCCCATCAACCCCAGGCCGATCAGGGTCACGGCAAATACGGTCGGACCGAGCCTCGCGATGCGCATCGGCCATCCTCCGCCGCGCAAGTCCCAAGATCGCGCATTCTGCGCGTTGCGGTGTCAAATGTCTCCACGTGGCGCAGGGTGTGGACGCCGAAGCGCCGGTTCCGGGGGAACTGCATCGCGGCTGAGCTGTCCGTTGCACAGGGGCGAGCACCGTTGGGGGGCTTGGCATGCTGAAGGCATCTGAAGGGGTAACTCTCCCGCTCAGACGGTCCCCCTTGAAGAACCAGATTTCTCCCGTTGGCCGCGAGCGGGACTCTCCGGTGATCCTCACTGGAGTGACGATCACCGGCTCTGCGAGCGCGGACGAGACCGGCCTGCTCCGCAGGAGGTGCCGCGCAGCCGGGCGCGGTGGGCGGATACTTGGGGACGCCCGAGTGAACTCCGCCGGCGAATGAGAATGCAACCAGCTTGAATCAGGGGAGAGACCGATGAGTTCAACCGCTCGTTTCCCGGCGATGCCAGCATCTGCGCTGCGCATCCTGACCGGCGTGTTCGGTGTGGTGTGGCTGGCCAACGCGGCATTTCAAGCCGAGGCCTGGCTGCTGGTTTCCTCGGCACGGGCGAATTTCCTGCATGCGCTCGCCAAGCCGGCTACCAAGGTGCCTGCGTGGATCCGGCCGATGCTACTCGGCATCGATCGGGGCATCCAGGCCGTGGGGCCTGAATGGGTGGCCGGCTTCATGGTCGCGATCGCCCTCGGGCTCGGGCTAGCGCTGTTGATGCGCGTTCGGGTGGCCGCCGCGGCGCGCTTTGGCATCGCGTACAGTCTGATCTGCTGGGTGGTGTTGGACGGCTTCGGCTTCCCGTATCGCAATGGTCAGACCGATCCCGGCGTATTCATCGCCTATGCCATTGCATTTCTGTTTGTCCTCGCCGTCGCGCCGGTGCTGCAGGGGGGGCAGGAGCCCGCTCAGCAGGCGTCGGCAGGGGGGCTGTGGCGCGCAGCGCGTCTGAGCTTCGGCGCGCTGTGGCTGTTCGATGCGGCACTGAAGTGGTTGCCGGCATTCCTGCTGCACTTCAGGAGCCAGATCACCTCGGTGATTGCGGGGCAGCCGCACTGGGTTGCGGTGTGGCTCGGATTCATTGCCGACGCCGTTACGTTAGTCGGTCCGGTGCTGGTCGCGGTGCTCGTCGGACTGGTTGAGACCCTCATCGCCGCAGGGCTGCTCACCGGCCGCTGGCTGCGGGTGATCATCCCGATCGGATTTGCCTATTCGCTGTCCGTCTGGGCCAGTGCGGAAGCCTTCGGCGGACCCTATACCGCCGCTGGCACTGGCGTGCGGGGTAATGTTCTCGGCAATGTTCTCATTTACCTCATCCCGTTCGTGTTTCTGTGGATTGCGGAGCGCTCGCCGCGGCATGATTGAGGCCTGAGCGCGCCACTTCGGCGCACGGGGTAGGGGGGCGCATGTCGCAGCTGCACAGGGGCTTGCTGAAGGGGGGCATCGGCCGGCGTCTCGGCGCCGCGACACTGATGGCGTCGCTCTGCCTCGTCGTGCGGGTGGGTCAGGTGGTGAGGGCGTCCCCTGCGCCGGTGCGCACCGCGACGGGCATCCGCCTGAACACGCCGTGGAAGGTGAAGATCTACGAGCTCGCGCATCGCACGTTCCTGCACCCGGCATGGGGCTGGCAGCACTCCGA
Organism: Gammaproteobacteria bacterium; assembly: GCA_027324195.1. Classification (GTDB taxonomy): domain Bacteria; phylum Pseudomonadota; class Gammaproteobacteria; order Steroidobacterales; family Steroidobacteraceae; genus 13-2-20CM-66-19. Next base: position 36,347 of record DAHVTM010000092.1, read on the forward strand.
GCGCGATTACCGGCTGGCCTTGCGGCTGGCCAAGGATGATCACCTGAAGATCGACAAGGATGCGCTGTTTGCGGCCGCATTCCTGCACGACATGGCGGCGTTTGATCCGTGCGCGGACCACAAGATGGAGCATGGGGCATGTGCTGCGCTCGAGAGTCCTGCGATCCTCAAACGGGCAGGCTTTCCGATGAGCAAGATTGCCATCGTGCAGCAGGCCGAGCGCGGGCACATGTATTACAGCAATCCGGGTTCGGATCCGACGGCAATCGTGCTGCACGATGCCGACTCGCTCGATTTCCTGGGGGATATCGGCGCGGCGCGCATGCTCGCGCTCACCGGAGCCCAGGCGCCAAGCTTTGCTCCGGCGATCAAGGCATTGCGTGGGTTTCTGACGGCGATTCCGCCGCGCCTGATCACCCCTGCGGCGCGTCGGATTGGCAGAAGGCGTGTGGCAGAGCTCAAAGCCTTCCTCGCCGCGGTGCAGCGCGAAACCGACGACGGACGGGCTATGTAGTGCTCCGTTCTGGCCGGCGCAGCGCCGGCCAGAACGGCCTGCAGAGCCGAATCGCGCAGGGCGCGGGCGGCGAACCGGCCGGCTCAGTGCAGCTGTCCCTCGTTCGCCTCGTATGATGCGACTGTGTTGCCGCGCGCGGTGGCATAGCTGCGCAGATAGCGCTGAAAAGCCTGGTAGCTGTGCACGCCCTTGCTCGCGATCCATTCCTGGCGCATCTGCTCTGGACCCGAGACGGTCAGAATGGACGTCGGGGTATAGCGCGCACGGGCGGCGAGCGGCGCGCTGCTCGCGCCATGCGGATCGAGGTGGTGACGCAGCCAGTTCGCGCTCAGCGCATGACCGGTTGCACCCGCTTCGCGGCGTAGCAACGACTCGTTGCTGCACTTGCCCGAGTTGAACTGCACCGGCACCTGCATGGCTTGTATCGGCATGAGCGCGGCTCTCGGGGTGTGGCGCCAGATCCCGGACATCACTCTGGCCGAGGCGTCCCACTGGGACATCGCCGGCAGCCCGAACACGGCCTCTATGCTGCGCACGATGTTGACCTGCGACAGAGGGTGGGTATCGAGAATGCCCGACTTGACCCACGGGCCCATCGCCAAGGCGAGCGTGCGATGCGCGTTGATGTGATCGGCGCCGCTCTGGGCGTCATCCTCGGTCAGAAAGACGAGCATATGGCGCCATTGGGGCGTTGCGGCCAGGTAGTGCAGCAGCCGCGCCGTGGCGTGGTCGTTGTCGGCAACGTAATAGTCCGGGCTGTAATAGCAGGGCGTCAGACCAGCCGTGTGATCGTCGGGAATCCAGATGAACAGGAATTGCGGGAAGTCCTTGCCGGGGTGCCTCTTCAGCCAGGCGATGGCGGCAGTGACTCGCGATTCGTCGCGGATCATGCGGTTCCAGCCGGGATAGGTCCGATCCACATGGGCAAGCAGACTGGCCCGAATCACCCCGTCTCGGGCGCGAGTGAGGTTCTCGCCGAAGTCCTCGAACGAGACGTGGTGGACGAGCAGGTTATTGAACAGATACAGCCGCTGCGGATAGCTCATCCAGGGGTTGGCATAGGGCCCAAGCGACTGGTGTGCGTACTCGAGCGGGTCGTGGGCGTTGTGCGCCGCGGCGGTGAGCGCACCCGTTCCGCCCGGACCAGCGTTCCAGTTCAGTCCGCGGCCTGAATAGTATTCGGGCCACAGTCGCTGCACCACATCGGAGTCCGACGCGCCGTCGGTCCACTGGTGGCCCTGCGCGGTGACTTCCCCATCGGCCATGAAATTGGCGAACAGTGCATTGTGTGCCGCCCAGTGATACAAGTTGGGCAGCTCGCGCGGACCGTACAGGTCAAAACGCGGATTCGCCCAGGCTGCCGCCGCCCGATAATCCCCCATGTCCTCGTCGAAGGTCTTGTTTTCGCGCAGGATGAAGACTACGTAGCGGATATGCCGGCGCAGGAACGCCCCCGTCGCCGCATTGTGTCTGGCAAGCGCTTGGCGCTGGCTCGGCAGGAAATGATCTGCGGCGAGCGCCTGGCGGGTCCAGCGCGGCAGATGCTGCGTCAGATGCCGCAGCGCCACCTCCTGCAGCAGACCGTGCATCATGTTGCCGATGTACTGCCAGTGCAGATTCGGGCCGGTGCCGAGTCCTTTGGCGGCAACCACGTACAGTCGGTCGTGTTCGACCGTGAGGTCGCTCGGATACCAGCCGGTCGGAATCAAGCCAATCCGTTTGCCCGTCGCGAGGGCGTAGACCGCCACATCGTCGTTGCCTGCGTTGGCCACGAAAAGATCGCCGTGTGCGGTGGCGAGCGCGTCGGGATAGCTGCCCGGGGGTGCATCGCGATACGGGTTGTCGGCGATGACGCGCACGGCTCGCAGCGTACGTGTGTCGACCTGTACCAGCGCATCGCTGTTGGCATCGGCGACCCAGATGAGGGGGCCGTTGCCCTGAGCGGTCATGGCAGTCGGATGCACTCCGGCGGCCACGGTATGCGGTCCGACGGCCGGTCCGGTGGGCACGGTTGCGAGCACCCGCAATGTCTTGCGCTGCAGGATGGTGACCCCGCGTCCTGCCCAGTCGCTCACAGCCAATCGACGTCCGCCGTCTGCCAGGATGACCTCGAACGGATATGCACCGACATTGACGTAGTCGGTCCGTCCGGTGCTTAGATCGATGCGCGCCAGACTGTTCGCGAGCAACCCCGTGACATATAAGTGACGATCGTGCGGACCGACGACGACGGAGTCCGGATAAAAGTGGTAGGGCTTTCGGGCGTGACTGCCCTGGTACGTGTACGGGTACTGCGTCGGCGGGAAGGGCTGCCACAGCAGCGGGTAGCGATGCACGACCCGAACGTTCGCGCCGCTGATGCGCAGCGCAAGAACGGCATCCGAATCACCGCCCGTGGCATATACGATGCCGTTGTGCGCCGCGGCCATGCCTTGGAACAGATCGCTGTGCGAGATGATCGTGGTTGGGATGGCTGTCGGGTTCCGTTCCGCCCGCTCGGTGGCCGCCGCTTCACTCCGGCGCAGTTGCGGCGATTGCCTGGTTGTGTAAACCGTGCCGGCCGCTCCAGTGTGTCGAGGATCGAGAGCGATGCCCGTCGCGCCGCCCTCGGCTACAGCGCTTGCGCGAGTCGGGGCAACCCGACTGAAGGCTGCCAGCCGGGCCTGCCGGTGTAGTGACCGGTCATACCAGGTCACGGTCTGAAACGGCGTCGCACCATTGGCGAGCACCAGCACATGCGCGCCGTCGGCCAATACCTTGGTCGGGAAGTTCGGTGTGCTGACGATCGTGCCTACCGGCGAGACGTGCCGCCAGGTCGGCAGCGTTGCGGTGTAGAGGGTGTGATTCTGGGCGGTGATCGTGACCGGCGCTGTGACGAACCGGGGTGCAGTGTTCGAGGTGGTGGCCGCAAACACGGGCAGGACCGCGCCGAGCGTGAGTCCGAGCAGCCAGCGCGAGCGGTGCGCAACAGATTTGGTGGACCGGATCATCATTCGAGCATCTCCTTCAGGCATGCATTGCGCCGGCCATTTGCATATTCCCACGCACTCCCTCGGCGCCGGTGGCGCATCCGTCCGCACCGAGCAGCACCTGAACGGCTGCGCCGCGCATCGCCGCTAGGAGTTCAGATCTCTCCATTTGACCGGCGCGACCATGATTCGGTGTGGCTCTTTGCGCGCTCCCTGCCGAGGCCATTGCTGTGCGAATCACGATCCGCGCGCCGTCGGATTTCACTATACCATGCGTCTGGTGACGGTTCGGTGACGCTCCCGAGTGGTGCCTGTGAGCGCAGCGGCGGTGCTGCGCTGGGTCGATTTGCGCAGCCCATCGGCCGCCGACTCCGGAACGAAACGGCGTGCGCCGGCCTCTTCACGGGAGTGCGGGTTGCCCTCCATACTATGGCCTGCCGGGTCGGCAGCCCGGATCACTCCCCGCAGGTGGCAGAATGCGCAGTAAATCGATGCTCGCCGGTGCCGTCGTTGCCATCCTGATCGGCTGCGCGGCGCGAGCATCCGACCTGAATCCCCTCGGCTTCGCCGCCCAGTTTCGCTGTACTGCTGATCCGCGGGCCGCGACCAGCATTCCGGGTTGGCTCATCATTAAGGGCAGTCCGGCGCTGCGCTGCACCGGCTCGCTGCCGGCTACGTGGCCGAAGGGCAGGACGCCAAGCATGGTGGTCGCGAGCGGGCCGTACGGCACGAGCGTGCTGCGCAGGACGATCCGCCTGCACCCGGTCAGCCGTCAGGAGCGTTTCACGCTCTCTGCACGCCTCGCTGCGTGCGGCGTCGGTCTCGCCCCGGCGCAGCTGACCGGCGAATTTCTCGGCACCTCGGGCCGCCGGCTGGGCCGCTCCTTGCAGTTGCACGGTGCCCGGGGCGTGCGGGCCTGTCGGCGCATTCGATTCGCGCGGCATAGTGTCGAGGGAATCATGCCGTCGGGCGCGGCCGCGCTGCGGTTGCGTCTCGTGCTCCCTGGCCGTAATGCCGAGGCGGCGACCTATGCAGGTGGAATGCGCCTGTTGGTAAGGCCCGGGATGCGCTTCGCGCTCCCCCGTCCCCCGCGGGCCGAGGTGCCGCATTTCGATCATGTCTTCCTGATCATGATGGAAAACACCAACTACGGACAGGTCATCGGTGCGTTGAAAGCTGCACCTTACATCAACGAACTGGCAGCACGCGGTACGGTATTGTCGAACTATCAGGCTGTATACCATCCCAGTGACGAAAATTATCTGGCCATTGCCGGTGGCGATACCTTTGTCAGAGGCGGATCGTACTTTCCGCACATTCACATCGCCGCGCGTAATCTCGGTGACCTGCTCGAGGCGGCGGGCAAGAGCTGGAAAGCCTATGAGCAGGGCATGGGCACGCCCTGCAATACCAGCACACGCTATGACAAGTACTACGAGCCGGACGATGCGCCGTTCGTAAACTTTACGGACATCATGCGCAACGCGAAACGTTGCCGTGCTCACCTGGTGGATCTGACAGACTGGCCGGTAGATCTGCGCCACCGCGCGACGACCCCCGCGTTCGCATGGCTTGCCGCTGACGATTATGACGATGGCGAAGCCTCCGGCAACGGATCGGCGCTCAGTCTGCGAGTGCAGAGCCACTGGCTGCACCAAACATTAGCGCCGCTGTTTCGATCTCCGGCGTGGCGCACGCAGAAGAGCCTCCTGATCATCACCTGGGATGAATCGAGCGAGACTCGGCGCAATCACGTGGCGACGTTGGTGCTCGGTTCCGAGGGGACGGTGCGAGTCGGCTACATCAGCGCGCGCAGGTACGATCACTACAGCACAGCGAGAGTGATCGAGGCGGCACTGGGTCTGCCTGCCATGACCAGCAACGACGCTTACGCGCGGCCGTTTAACGACGCCTTTACGCACCACTGAGCGAGGCGTTGGCGCTGCAGCGTCTGGCGCCATATCATCGTGTCCCAGCACTCAAACTCTGCAGATCATCGTGTGGCCAACGAGTTCCGTATCTCTTCGGATGCTGCGCAGCTCGAGCCGCCCGGGACGGCGAGGAGCGTTGCTCGCTGCGATGAACTCGCCGCACTGGTCAAGGCACTCGGCAAGCCGCTCGCCTGCCTCGATCTGGAGACGACCGGTGGCAACACGGTATATGACCGAATCACGGAAGTCGGTATGGTGCGCATCGACGCCGATGGACGCACCGAATGCTGGTCCTCGCTGCTCGACCCGCAACGCACCATCCCGGCACAGATCACCGCGCTCACCGGTATCGATGAGCAGATGGTTTCCGGCGCCCCGACATTTTGCGAGCTTCGCGACGCTCTTCTCGAGCGGCTCGCAGGGCACATCATCGTGGCGCATAACGCGCGCTTCGACCTGGGCTTTCTCAAGCAATCGTTTCGCCGCGAAGGGGTGAGCTTTCAGCCGCCGACGCTGTGCAGCGTAAGACTTTCCCGGGCGCTATTTCCCGGCGAGCGGGGTCATGGGCTGGACGCGCTGATGCGCCGGCTGGGACTGGAATGCTCTGCGCGGCATCGCGCATTGGGCGATGCGCGCGTGGTGGCCGATTTCCTGCAACGCCTGGCCGGCACACGACTCGATGAATTGCTCGCCGCCTGCCGGGCCCAATGGCACACGCCGAGCCTGCCGCCGAACCTTCCCGAAGGCACGCTCGAGCGGATTCCGGAGCGTCCGGGCGTTTACCTGATCTACGCCGAGAACGGTGTGCTGCTCTACGTAGGTAAGAGTGTCCAGCTGCGCCGCAGGGTGCTCGATCACTTTCGCAACGACCACCGGGCGCAGCGGGAAATGCGCCTGGCCCAGCAGGCGCGGCATATCGAGTGGATCGAGACGGCGGGTGAGCTTTCGGCTCTGCTGCTCGAGTCGCGGCTGGTCAAGGAACGCCAACCGGTCCTGAACCGCAGGCTACGCCGCAGCAGAGAGTTGTGCACCATCGAATGGACCTTCGGTGCTGGCGTGCCCCCGCGGGTCGTATGCGGTGAGCAGGTCGTTCCGGGGGACAGCTTCGGGGCATTTCGCTCCCCGCGCGAGGCGCTGAGTTGCCTCAGGCGACTCGCCAGCGAGCAGGGGCTGTGCGACATCCGGCTCGGTCTGCAGAGCGGTTCGGGACCGTGTTTTGGGCATCAGGTCAAGCGCTGCCGCGGTGCGTGCGTTGGTCGGGAGCCGCACGCCCAGCATGATCTTCGTCTCGCCCAAGCGTTACAGTCGATCCGCGTTGCCCGCTGGCCGTACGCGGGACCCATTTGCGTGGCAGAGGGCAGTGAAGGGCGCTGCTCGCTGCATGCGATCGACCAATGGATCTATCTTGGAGAAGCGAGCGAAGCGGCGGACCTCGGCGCGCTGCTCGAGGGCCGCCGCCCAGCCTTCGACATCGATACGTACCGCATCCTGCTGCGGTTCTTGAGCAATGCGCGCCACCGCCGGTCGGTACGGATATTGGCGCGCTGAGGTTGCACGGGAGTGCCGCGTCGTACTGCGGTGCAGGTCCATCAGTCGGCGCGGCTCACGGGACGCTCTTTAGGCGAGCGAGCCCGCCGCCATGAATCGAGCATGGACGCTCGCGATCCTGCCGCCTGCGCTGCTACCCGAACGTACGGCAGCGGCGTGTGCTGGGCCGATTGTTTGGTGCTTCGCGCTTCGTATGGAACGGGGGGCGCGGCGCACGAGGGCGTACCAAGCCGATCAGACGCGTCTGAACTGGATCTCGCTGTCGCGGGAGTTTACTCGTGCGCCGTCTAGGCCGCTGCTGCATGGAAACGATGCACGAAGCGGCGGTCGATCACGTCCTTCCAGCGCCACATCCACCGCCCTTTGAGAACCCATCTGCCGCGGCTCGCCACGGCATAGCGGTCCCCGGTACTGATCAGGCTCAGGAACTGCGCTTGCGGCCTGAAGGGCACGAGCGGCTGTCCGAGCACTGCCTGGCGCAGATTGTGCGCCAGCGGTCTGGCCGCCCGCACTGCGAACACTCCGGCCTTGGGCCGTGGGTGCCCGACGATCGTGGCGATATCGCCGGCGGCAAAGACCTCGGGATGAGAAGGCGACTGCAGAGTCTCGCGGACCTTCACGAAGCCGTGCGCGTCCACCGCGAGTCCTGAGCGCGCAATCCAGGCGGGTGCGCCGGCCGATGTGGCCCAGAACACCTCATCGAGCAGGTATACGCTGCCATCGGCTAGGGTGAGGCGTCCTGGCGCGAGAGCAACGACAGCCTGTCCGGTGCGAACCTGGATGCCCCGCGCGAGCAGTACGCGCTCAAAAATTCGGCGCGTCCGCGCGCCATGCGTGGGCAGAATGTGCGCGGATTCGGAAAAAAGGGACAGATGCACCTGGTCTGGATTCCTACCGGCGGCAGCCAGCCGCTGACGCAGGCGGAATTGCATGGCGAGCAAGATTTCCACACCAGCAGCCCCCGCGCCGACGACACCGATATGCAGCGGCCCGCGCTGCTCGAGCGCCCGAGTAGACAGCGCTTCCCAATGTGCGATGAATGGCTGGATCGGCTTCACGGGGGTTGCGCAAGCAGCCGCCCCGGGTACCGCTTGCATATCCGGTGCGGAGCCGATGTTGAGTGAGAGTAGATCGTATGGTACCGCCGGACCGCTTCGACTCAGCACCCGGCGTCCATCGAGATCGATTCCGGTGACTTCATCCTGCAGGAGGCGTGCGCCAGCCAGGCGGCACAACCCGCGCAGGTCGACATGGATGTCCTCAAACGCATAGTGTCCGGCGATCAGTCCCGGCAGCATTCCGGAGTAGGATGTGAGCAGTTCGCGGCACACGACTGTCAGTCGTGCCCCGGGGAGTGGCTTGCGACTGAAACGCTCGAGCAGCCCCAGGTGCGTGTGTCCGCCGCCGACGAGAACGAGGTGTTTGATCTGCGCTGACTCCAAGCGTTGCATAGCGTCTCTCAGGCTGAGCACGGTACGGCGAATCATCGTTGCGCGCCCGGGGGCGCACGTCGCGCCGCCCGGTGTGCCCCGGATTCGCCCACTGTCGCAAAGACCGCTTGCGACGCTGCCTGAATGCGGACCGGGTGGGCCGCTGTCGCGTCATGGCGCGCCGCGCAACGGGGATTTAGCTTCCGGCCGCGAGTTTATCCTGCGTTCGGGTCTCGAAGTCGTGGGCATCGTGGCGCTCGTGCAACTGCGATGCAGGCTCGCCGCTCGTCCTGTTGACCATGCGGCCGCGCTGTACCGCCGGTCTCGCGTATAACTGATCCGCCCAACGTTGGACGTGCCGGTATTCGTGCACGCTCAGGAACTCGGCGGCACCATAGAGCCACCCCTTCACCAATCCCCCGTACCACGGGAAGATCGCCATATCGGCAATCGTGTAGTCGGGACCTGCGACATACTCGCTCTCGGCCAAGCGCCGATCGAGCACATCCAGCTGACGCTTCACTTCCATCGCGAAGCGGTCGATGGCGTATTCGATTTTCTGCGGTGCATATGCATAAAAGTGGCCGAATCCGCCACCGAGATACGGCGCGCTGCCTACCTGCCAGAACAGCCATGCCAGGCACTCGGCGCGTGCCGCGGCGTCGGTGGGCAGGAAAGCGCCGAATTTCTCGGCGAGATAGACCAGGATCGCACCCGACTCGAACACGCGGACGGGTCGCGCCGAGCTGCGGTCGAGCAGCGCGGGGATCTTGGAGTTGGGGTTCACGGCGACAAAGCCGCTGCCGAATTGATCGCCGTTCGCAATGCGGATCAGCCACGCATCGTACTCGGCGCCGGAGTGTCCGAGCGCGAGCAGTTCCTCGAGCAGAATGGTGACCTTGACGCCGTTCGGCGTGCCCAGAGAGTACAGCTGCAGCGGGTGACGGCCGACCGGCAACTCTTTCTCATGCGTGGGTCCGGCAATCGGGCGATTGATGCTCGCAAACTGTCCGCCGCTCGGTTTGCTCCAGGTCCACACTTTCGGCGGCACGTATTCGGATTCGGTCATCTTGCACCTCCGGGAATCGCCTCATTGCTCTGCCGCACCAATTTGGCAGAGGAAATCTGATGCATCCTTCACCTCAGCACTTGGCCCAAGCGGGTTGCGTACGCGCCTCGGGTGGCTCGCTCGATCCGACGGAGCGCGGTGCGGCAAAGGATCGACACGCATTGTACCGTCAATTGCTCATCCAGCGGTTGAGCGCCAGGCTTCCATGAGAGCGGCTCCGGCTTGTCCCGGAAGGGTGAAGCTGGCGCATCGCGGAGGCTCGGATCGCACGCTCGAGCGGCGTGGCCAGCGAGCGCATCTTCACGCGGCCAATCGATGGATGGGGTCGATGGCGCACGGTGGTCCACCACTCCCGGAGGTGCTCGCCCGCCCGCTCGCCATCCACTGCCGTTTCGCTCCGCCGCTGCCCCGCCCTTAGCGCGAGCGCTGCCCAAGGTCGATGAAAATCGGCCCAGCCAGAGGGGTCGGTACGCTGGATCACGCCGATCATGACCAGCAGAGCGAGTGCACTGAAGCGCCTCGCGAGGCCCGCAATCAGCAGTAGGGGCAACAGAACCTCCCCCACGGCATCGATATGGACGAGCACGTCGGGTAGTGGGAACGGATAGCGGTGCCCGAGGATGTGCAGTCGGAAGATCGATTCGAACAGATAGTCGGTCATCGGTGAGACGTGGTACCAATCGCGCCACTTAGTAAGCCCGGACTTGAGAAGCGGAATCGCGAGCGCCAGTGTCGCGGCCAGGGCGGCAACTGTGCCGGCCATCTGGGTCAGCCGGGCACTCAAGCCAGCGGGGCGGTCGGTTACAGCGAATGATGCAGCACGGGTGGACACAGGGATTGCGCCGCGTACGTTCGCTACCGACACAGGCGGATCAGATGCCTCGATGCGAGCGTCTGTCCTGCAGATACATTCGAGCCATCGCGGCAAAAGGTTGGTAGGCATCCCGGGGGGGCTGTGCGCCAAGAGGTAGGGCCTATGATGGTCGCTCGATGTGCACTTCGATCTGCAGCAGACCGTGCGTTGCCTTCGCATCGCCCCGTTACCCCCCTCCCAACGCACCTAACCCTGCGCTGAGTGGCCCTTTTCTGCCAAGCGGATCCGACTCGCGTGTCGGTGCGCAGCGTGCGGCCAGCGCGCTCGGCTTGCGTCGCCGCGCGAATGACCGATTTCAGCAGCTCATGGCTCTTCGGACATCGATCGGATGGCGAGCGGGCGAGCAGCGTTGGCGCTTTCGAGGCCATGCAGTGCGGCACTCGGTGCGATGTCCTCCAGGCTGCGGCCGGCAGGTTCATACGCGGTCATGAGTGTCAGCAGCGATGCGAGCACCTGAGCTGCGGCAATTATCAGCAGCACTCTGCTGATGCCCCAAGCACGCTGGAGAATGGGAAACAAAAAGACACTGCTCGCAGCTCCAATGCGCGAAAAGGAGGTTGCCAGGCCATGAGCCGAGGCACGCAAATCCGTCGGGAAGAGTTCGACCGGAAGAATCCAGGTCGTGATATCGGGAAACGCGTTGCAGACCTTTACAAATAGCATGCACAGAGCGATCGGCACGATCGCAGTCCCTGGGCCCGCTGCGAGCAGCGACAATGCGGCCATGCCGGCAGCAAGGCCGAGGAACCCGAGGCTCTGCGCACGGATCCGTCCAATGCGGTCGATGGAGCGGGCCACAAGTACGAAGCCCACTGTCCCGATACATTTGAGCAGCGTCGACAACAAGATGGCTCCGCCGAAGGTCTTCATGCCAAAGGCGAGCAGTAGCGTCGGGATGTAAAGACTATAGCCATAGTCCACCACATCCAGCAAAAACCACGGCAGGGTTATCAGTGCGGTGCGGCGCAGGTACTGCGGCGCGAATAGCTGTCGCCATGCCGAGTGCATCGTCTGGGAGGCGCGCGTGGCGAACGCATCGTGAGCGGCTGGTGCGCTGAGCGGACAATCGGGCTGAAAAGTGCGCAGCGCGGCAATGGCTTCCTCCGGGCATCGATTGCGCAGTAGCCAGCGGGGGGACTCGGGTAAGGCGCGCCGGATGACCAGCAGTGCCAGTGCCGGCAGCGCGCCAGAGGCAAACAGTAACCGCCAGGCGTCCGAGCCAAATCGCGACAGCAGATATCCAACCAACATGGCAGCGATCGCGCCGACGTAGAAAAACAGACCGAACGACCAGGTCATGAGCGAGCCACGCTGCTTGCGTGGTGCAAACTCGGCGAGAAACGTCGCGCTCAACGGATAGTCTATGCCGATGCCGACGCCCACGAGGAATCGGAACAGGAACACAGAGGCGACGTTCCAGGAAAGTGCGGACAACAATGCGGCGACGAAAAAGGTGGCGATGTCGATGATATACAGCCATTTTCGTCCATAAAGATCGGCGCAACGCCCGCCCAACGCACCGCCGGCCATCGCGCCGAGCAACGTCGAGGCACCAATCAAGCCGAGCGAGGCGGGCGATAGGTGCCATGCGGCGCCGAGGAAGACAATGGCTACCGCCATCATGGCCGAATCGTACCCGTCCAGAAATACGCCAAGCCCAGCGGAGAAGACGAGGCGCACATGAGCACGGCGAAAGGTCAAATCGTCAAGGTACGGCTCAATTTGCGACACGTCGGATTGACTCCATTGCGGCAAGGCGGCCCACGTACCTCATGGGTCAGGAGGGCACCGGTCCGGCGTTTACAGGCACTACGCCGGTGCATGCTCGTTGGATTGCCGCCTGAACGGCGTAGCGTGCACACTGAGCGCAAGCAGCTCGTGTCGCGATCGCATGGGTTGGTCAATCCAAACGGACTTCTGGCCTGGATGCTAGATGTGGAACGTGACCGGCGTATGAAACGTCGGGGCATGCCCAACGCTGCCTCGAGCGCGACCTTCAGCGGGCATACTTCGACGTAAATGCCTCGATGTCCATCGCACGCATGTCGGGTAGCGCCGCACGGAGCTGTCCATCGTCCCAATCCCACCACGCGAGTTCGAGCAGACGCTGCGCGGTGCGGGTGTCGCAGCGGGAACGCAGCACACGTGCCGGAACGCCGACGACAATGGCGTAAGGCGGTACATCATGAGTGACTACCGCGCCGCTGCCGATCACTGCACCCGCACCGATGGTGACTCCAGGCATGATGATCGCATTGTGGCCGATCCAGACATCGGGACCAATTCTGACCTGGTCGCGAGCACGCCAAGCGAAGAACTCGGCGTCATCGGGGAGCTCGAATCCATACGATAGGCTGCGGTAGGTGAGGTGATGCACCGTTGCGCGCCACCAGGGATGATTGCTGGGGTTGATGCGAACGCCGGTGGCGATGTTGCAGAATTTGCCGATGCATGCGTGAGCGATCTGATTCGCTCCCATGGCATACCCCCAGTCGCCGATCTCGCTGTGGGCGACGCTGCTGGCGGGCCCGAGATAGGTGTAGCGGCCGAACTCGGACTCCGTGACCCAGCAGGTCGAGTCGATCTCAGGTGCTTCGCTCAGAGCGCGCCCCGCCGACCATGGATCGGGGGGCGTGCCGCAATTGATGCGCTGCATGCGGTCTGATCTCCTCGATTGAGTCAATGTCGGCAAGCCGTCGAGGCGCTTTGCGCCTCAGATATGCGCTGCTCAGGCTACCCGCCGCCCTTCACGCCACACCGCCCGGACCACCGGGCGGATGCAGCCGTCGGTCATCGGCACGGGGCGAATTTGGACTAAATCAGCACGCAGCCCCTTGGCGATGCGCCCCCGATCATGAAGACCGATGGCTACGGCAGGTCGGCGTGTGACCATGGCAAAAGCTTGCGGCAGGGCGATGCCATAATCGTGGTGGAGTACAAACACCGCACTCAGCAGACTACCGGGCACGTAATCGGACGATAGGATATCGAGCAGGCCGTCGCGGGCGAGGACTGCGGCAGCCACGTTTCCGGAATGCGAACCGCCGCGCACCACATTCGGACCACCCATTACGGTGGCGAGGCCGAGTCGCCTGGCGGACTCGGCCGCGAGGCGCGTGGTCGGGAATTCCGACAGGACGGCTCCGTCGCGATGTGCCTCCTCGACGTGCGCCGTGGTGGTGTCGTCGTGGCTTGCGAGGGCGATGCCGTTCACGCGGCAATAATCGACGAAATGCGCCCGATGTGGCCGGGCGTAGCGAAGCTGCATTTCCGCGGCAGCGGCAACCTTGGCCTCGTACGTCGCAGGGCTCCAGCCCTTCTTGCCGATATAGTAGATCCGGGCGTGGTCGATGTTCTCCCATTGCCGCTGCCCCGGGGTGTGATCCATCAGCGAGATCAGACGCAGGCGCGGGTGATTGTGAAACGGTGCAAAAAGCTCAATCGTGTTCGGGGCGGGCAATTCGCAGCGCACGTGTAGCAGATGCTCGGCCCGCAGCACGTCGTGTGCAATGCATTCGTTCAGGCACTTCAGCAGTGTGTTCCAAGTGCTGCCGCGCAGGCTCTCAGGGTCAATTTCCCCGACGCCGAGCGCATCGAGAACGGTGGTGATGCCCGCGCCGACGATTTCGGCATCGTGCGCGAGCAGCGCAGGAGCTTCTGACCAGTGAACCTTCGGTCGCGGCATCAGATGCCGCTCAAGGTTGTCGGTGTGCATCTCCACCAGGCCGGGTGCGAGCAAGTCGCCATCCGCATCGAGTGCACCACGCGCGGAGGTTGCACCATGATCGACAGCTATGATGCCGTCTTGGTTGAACGCCAGCGTCCCGACGACGATTTCATCATCGAGCACGAGGCGAGCGTTGCGAAGGACAGTCCGATTCATGCGGGCACCCGGAAGCGGTTCAGCGGGATCCGTCGCGTCGCGACAGCAGCGGCTACGGTCGGGTCATGGAACGTGCCGATGATCGCGGCGCCGCGTGCACGTGCTTCAGCGATGATCTCGATGACGATCGATGTATTGGCGGCGTCGAGCGAGGCGGTCGGCTCATCGAGCAGAAGTACCGCTCGAGGCTTGATCAGACTGCGCGCGATGTTGATGCGTTGCTGCTCACCACCGGAGAAGGTTGCTGGCGGCAGTGCCCAGAGCCGCTCCTCGATGCCCAGCCTGCGCAGCCACCGTGCGGCTTCTGCGCGTGCGCTGTGCTGCGCATGATCGACCTGGCCGAGGGTGAGTTCGGGCGGGCTGATCGCGTCGTCTGCGGTCATCTCCAGTAGCGGCTCGGCGACTACGTCAAGCGCGGGTACGCGCGGTATTGCGCGCAGGAATTGGCTGACGTAACCGATGGACTCGCGGCGTGCGCCAATGAGCCGACGCGCCGGCGCACTAGTCAGTTCGAGCTCCGCCGGTGAGCCGGGAAACAGGCGGATACTGCCCGCAGTGGCGCGGTAATTGGCATAGATCAGCTTCAGTAGCGTGCTCTTGCCCGTGCCCGAAGCGCCATCGAGTACGACGCATTCGCCGGCGTATACGCTGAAATTCACGTGCTCGAATACGCGCAGTCGCGATCCGTTCTGGTTGTGCAGGGTAAAATGCTTGGTGAGGCCCTCTAGCCGAAGCACCGGCTCCGCGGTGGTGATGGCCGTGCTCACGGCTGCAGAACCGAGGAGACGAGAAGTTGGGTATAGGGGTGCGCAGGATCATCGAGCAACTGGTCGGTCAACCCGGCCTCCACCACGCGGCCTTGCCGCATGACCAGGGTGCGATCCGCGAGCAGTCGGGCAACCGCCAAATCGTGAGTCACCAGGATTACCGCGAGACCGAGTTCGCGCGTCAGACGGCGCAATAGATCGAGCAGGCGCGCCTGAACCGAGACGTCGAGGCCCGAGGTCGGCTCGTCTAGGAAGACGAGCCGGGGTAAAGTGACCAGATTGCGGGCAATTTGCAGCCGCTGGCGCATACCACCAGAGAAAGTCGTCGGGGTATCGTCGATACGTTGCGGATCGAGCTCGACACGCCGCAGCCACTCGAGTGCCAGCTGACGCAGGCGGCCGTAATGTCGCTCGCCCTGCGCCATCGGACGTTCAACCACATTCGCTCCCGCCGATACGTGCATGCGTAGCCCCTCGGCGGCGCTCTGGTGGACGAATCCCCAATCGCTGCGGGCCAAAGCGCGGCGTTCGCCTTCACTGAGGCGGTAAACGTCCTGCAGTCCCCGTCCTCTGACGTCGAACAGTACCGTACCGCCGTCCGGTGCCAGGTTGCCGGCCAATACATTCAGCAGAGTGCTCTTGCCCGACCCGGACTCTCCGACGATCGCGAGTACCTCGCCCGGCCAGAGCTCGAACGAGACCCCGTCGAGTGCAACGATACGTCCGTACAGACGTCGCAGCGCGTGCGCCTCCAGCAGCGGTGTGCCTGATTCAGCGTGCAATCGAATTCTCCGCGTCGGTGGCACGCTGTCGGCTGGTGCAGTAATCCGAATCGGAACAGACGAACATCCTGCCGCCGCAGTCATCGATGAGTACCTCGTCGAGAAAGCTCTCGCGCGAGCCGCACTGAGCACACCCGCTGTCCCAGCGCTGCACGGTGAACGGATGGTCATCGAATGCCAAGCTTCTGACGGCGGTGTACGGGGGAACCGCGTAGATGCGCTTCTCGCGTCCTGCACCGAAAAGCTGTAGGGCGGGGTTTAAGTGCAGCTTCGGGTTGTCGAACTTTGGGATCGGTGAGGGCGACATGACGTAGCGCTCATTGACCAACACCGGATAGTCGTATGTCGTTGCAATGTGCCCGTAGTGTGCGATGTCCTCGTAGAGCTTGACATGCATCAGTCCATACTCGGCCAGGCCGTGCATCTTGCGGGTCTCGCTCTGGCGCGGCTCGAGTCGCTGCATCGGTTCGGGGGCTGGCACCTGATAGACCAGGATCTGTCCCTCGTGCAGAGGGATCTCAGGGACACGGTGGCGTGTCTGGATGATATTCGCGAGAGCAGTTTCGGAGGTGACGGTGACTCCGGCAGTGCGTTGGAAAAAGCGGCGAATATTGACAGCATTGACGGTATCATCAGAGCCCTGATCAATGACCTTCAGCACATCGTGCGGACCGAGGATCGAGGCGGTAACCTGAATCCCGCCCGTTCCCCAGCCATAGGGCAACGGCATTTCGCGCGAACCGAACGCCACTTGGTGCCCGGGAATGCAGACCGCCTTGAGCAGCGCTCGGCGGATCATCCGTTTGGTGCGCTCATCGAGGTACGCGAAGTTGACACAAGGGTCGCGCTCGATGGCCTGTGACTCACTGGGGAACGTCATGCTGACTCTACCTGCGCCATGGCGCTCTTCCGCAAGCGCCGGATCAGCTCCAATTCGGACTGAAAGTCGACATAATGTGGCAACTTCAAGTGTTGGACGAATCCGGATGCCTCGAGACTGTCGCTGTGCGCGAGCACGAATTCCTCGAATTGCGCCGGCGATTCAATCGCCTCGCCCAATTCAGATGCACGCAAGGCGCGGTCGACTAGGCTCATCGCCATGGCCTTTCGTTCGCTGTGACCGAAGGCTAAACCGTAGCCACGGGTGAATTGCGGTGGTTGGGTCTTGCTGCCGGAGAATTGATTGATCATCTGGCATTCGGTCAGCTCAAGCTCGCCGATCGACACGGAAAAGCCCAACTCCTCGGGAATGAGTTCCACCTCGACGCTCCCGTAACGTACTTCGCCAGCGAATGGGTGGGAGTGGGCATAGCCCCGTTGTGTAGAGTAGGCGAGGGCCAATATGAAGCCCTCATCCCCCCGAGCCAGGTTTTGCATCCGCGCCGCACGTGGCGCTGGAAAGCGCAGCGGTTCACGGGTCAGATCGTGCGGTTGCGGATCGTCGCAAGGTATCTGCTCAACTTCAATGAGCCCCTCACGATCGAGCAGATCGAGCGCCGCTGGGACTGCTTCGGCGCAGGCCGGCAACTGTGGGGCTGGCGGTACCGGCGTGCCAGCCAGCAACGCAAAATCGAGTAATCTCTGGGTATAGTCGTACGTGGGTCCGAGGAGCTGTCCGCCCGGAAGATCCTTGAATGTCGCGGATACACGGCGCCAGAGCCGCATGTTTCCCGTGTCGAGCGGAACGCTGTAACCGAATCGTGGTAGCGTTGTGCGGTATGCACGCAAGAGGAAAACCGCCTCGATTACATCGCCAGACGCCTGCTTCAGTGCGAGTGCAGCGAGCTCCGGGTCGTACAGAGACCCTTCCGTCATGATCCGATCGACCGCAAGTCGCAGTTGCGTGCGGATCTGCTCAATCGAAAGCTCTGCAACTGCTGGATCGCCGCGACGCAGCTCGGCGAGCAGCGCTTGGCTGTTCTCGATCGCGCGTTCGCCACCCTTGACTGCAACGTACATCGCTACGCCTCCATCTCCGTGGTGCGTGCTAATGCGGCAACCTGCTGGCCGGTACACAGCAGCAAGTCCACGCCGCGCGGAAAAAGCGCGTGGTTCGCCTGCCATTCGGCGAAAAAGCCCGCTGCGAGACCGGTTACGGCGAGGTGATGTCGGTCTTGAATCCCAGGCCCTCTGAGGCGCCACCCGTGTTGCTGTTCGAGCGCTTGCACCTCGACGACGCATGTGCACGAGAGTTCAGGCTCGAACTCGCTGCCCAGGGCGAATCGCGAGAGCGAGGGCAGTTGGTCCGCGTCACTCCATGCGAAGCGCGCGGCAGCCGGATCCGCGACGATGCGACACCCGGTATGAAAGCGCAACCATGCGTTGGCCGGACCGCAAGCGAGTCGCGGCGCGAGCCACAGTGTGCAGTCCGGGTCAAGCAGAGTAAGGAGCAGCGCTGCCGCAGCCGCCCCAGTGCCCGGCGGATTCTGTGCGTCGCTCGTCACCGTCTGTATACGTCCGGGTCGCGAGAACGCGGACAGGGCTGACCGGAACACCGCCTGACTGCCAAGCACCGGTTCGCCGAAGGCACCACTGACCGTGCGCAGATCCATCTCGGAGAGCCTCTCTGCCTGAGACATCATGGCGCCTCCTGAGCGGCCGGTTCGCCTGCGCTCTCGCGCGCGATGGTAAAGAACTCGACACGGGTTGCATGGGCCTGCGCCCGACGCTTTGCGTGCTTGTTCTCGAGCCATGCAGAGATGTGCTCGAGCAGATCCGCAGGCACGTGAGTCCGTGCTGAAGAGTCCTGCAGTAGCGCATCGGCGGTGGCGGCGAGTTCGGCGTGACGCCCTGAGCGACCGAGGACATAGGCAACACCGACTTCCCGGCACGCGATGCGCGCCGGATCAGTGCGCAGTGCGCAGCGGGTGACTGTGACTTCGCCTAGATTGAAGCGCGCGCCGGTGCCGCCGATTCGACCCTGAACCATGACCAATCCCGTCTCGGGACGGCGCAGCCACTGCGGATTTGGCCCGGCGAGGGTGCCTATCGCTGACTCGAGCAGCTCGAGAGGTGCATGGCTCAATAGCCGCAGCCATCTCTGGCGCGCCGTGGGCGCGCCGTCCGTGGAGGTGCCATCGATTTGCAACATCGTCGTGGTATCTACTGTTGTCTAGACAACTTCAGTTTCACCCCACGAGCTTAGGGCGAACGTGTGTCCTTTTTATGACAGCGATGTTGGTCGATATTGATTCAGTTGACCCCGGAGCGCGCAACAGCGCCTGGGCACGAATTGCGGAAAACTTAACTGGCGCCATCTGCGCCGGCGACTATCCGCCCGGTTCGCGGCTGCCGCCCGAGTCGGCACTGGCAGATCGCTTCGGTGTCAATCGGCACACAGTACGTCGTGCGCTTGCAGCGTTGGCGGCGCGAGGTATGTTGCGGATTGTGCAGGGTAGCGGTAGTTACGTGGAAGACATTGCGGTCGATCTCGTCCTTGCTCGGCGTACCCGTCATGCGCTGAGTTTGCGTCTGGCCGGTCTGCCGGGATCGCTGCATGTTTTGGCGTCAGCCCATGTGCGTGCTGTGGCCGAAGTGGCGCGTGTCCTCGGTGTGCCAGTGCGTAGTCGCGTGCTGCGCATCCTCACGCTTGGAGAGGCAAAGGGCTGGCCTCTGCACGTCGCGGAGCGCTATTTCCCGCTACCACGCTTCAAAGATCTCGATCGTCGAGTCGCGAGTTCGGGTTCGATTACTAAGGGTTTTGCGGCGCTTGGTGTACCGGATTATGTGCGACGCGAGAGTCGGATCAGCGCGTTGCTCCCACCGGCCGAAATCGCCGCGCTATTGGCTCAGCCGGCCGGTCGCCCTGCGCTCTGCGTGCAGAGCTTGAATGAAGACCTGGATGGCACGCCGATCGAAAGTGCCACTGGCTACTTTGCCGGCGATCGCGTCGCGCTGACGGTACGGGCTAATGAGTGAACCGGCGCGCCCGCGAGCGTATCGCTGGGCCCTGTACTATTCGCCGGCAGCGGACTCCCCCTGGGACCGGGCAGGTGCATGCTGGCTTGGGCGGGACGCCGACGGCATGCCAGTCACGCCCATGCGAGCGCCATCCGGGTGGGGCGCAGAACAATGGGCGCAGCTCCTCGCGGCGCCGCGTCGGTACGGCTGGCACGCGACACTGCGCGCACCCTGGCGCCTTGCTCCTGGGTGCGCCGAAGATACGCTGCTGACCGAAGTGCAGGCGCTGGCTCGCGAATTCTCGGCATTTGAGCTGCCGGCCTTACGCGTACGGCTGCTCGATGGATTTGCCGCAATCTGCCTAGAAGAGCCGTGCGAGCCACTGCGGGCTTTGGCAACCCAGTGTGTGATTGCACTGCAGCCATTAGCGGCACGACTCACCGCGAAGGAGTTTGAGCGCTATGACGATCGCGGGCTGACTGGGCGTCAACAGACCCAGTTGAGCGAGTGGGGCTACCCTTACGTGCTTGAGGACTTTCGCTTCCATATGACCCTGACCGGCCCGCTGGGCTCCCTTGCGCCGGAGCAGAGGGGCGAGATTCTGGCCCACGCTGAGATGTGCTTTGCCGGTTTGCCGCAACCATTATGGCTCGACGCGCTGTCGGTGTATGTCGAACCGCAGGCTGGGAGTTTTCTGCGACGCGTCTTGCGGGTGCCCCTGTCAGGTAGCCAGCGGTGAGGGCGGTGAATTATTCGGGTGGACGGCTGGTCTTTCTCATCGGGCCGTCCGGTGCCGGAAAGGATACGGTACTGCGTTGGCTCGAGCGCATCCGACCGCGACCGGCTCAACTGCACATCGCGCGGCGCTCGATCACCCGGCTGGCGGTCGATCGGACGGAATCTCACGAGCCGTTGACCGAGGCGCAGTTTCAGACGCTTGTTCGTGCCAACGCCTTCGCGTTGCATTGGTGTGCCCATGGGCTGCTCTACGGTATACGCCGCGAGGAACTGGCGCCGCTTTCGACCGGCGCTAACGTGATTATTAATGGATCTCGTGCATATGTGGCGTGTGCGCGCGAGCGCTATCCGGGCCTCTTTGTCGTTCGCCTGAGCGCGGCACCGGAGGTTCTGCGCTCTCGACTGTTGCTGCGTGGCCGGGAGAATCCACAAATGATTGCCTCCCGGATGACTCGTAATGCGGAACTTGCCACCATGGTGGTCGATGCAGAGGTTCGTAACGATACATCGCCGCAGCAAGCCGCTCGGCAGCTACTCGCGCTGCTTGGGCTGTCGGGCTGAGGTCGGATGTAGGACAGGGATGCGGACGGATTCGACTACTTCAACCGCGGTAGCGCACAAGCGCATCGCCCAGTGCTTCCTGCAGCGGACCGAGCCATGGTTCGTAGTGCCGCCAATTCGTCAGGCTGTCGCGGCTGATGGGACGGCGAACTTGCTCGGAGCTCGCGGTGCGAACACTGCGTACCGTTTTGTGAAACTGCAGGCATGCCGGCTCGAAGGGCAGCGCGCAGAACTCGAGCAGACGCTTTACGTTGCCACTGAGATCCTCTACCACATCCTCGTGGTGCACTGTCAGGATTTTCCCTGGTAGTACGGAGTTCCAATGCGTCATTAGTTCCAGATACGTCCGGTAATAGCGTGCGATATCTTCGAGGCTGTACGAGAATTCTTGACCGTGCGCAAAGAGCTGCTTGAAATTACCGAAGCAGCAGGCGAGCGGCTCCCGTCGAGCATCGATGATTTTTGCATTGGGGAACATCAGGTGAATCAGGCCGAGGTGACGGAAATTGTTCGGCATCTTGTCGATGAAATATGGCCGATGCGTCTGCCGGTATACTCGCGTTTCGGCAAGGAAGCGCTCTCCGAGCTGTCGCAAGTCTGCGATCGACAGGTGGGCCAGCGATTGCGGATAAGAGGCGGAATTTGGTTCCGTACCCATTGCGCCGAGTTCCACGCTGTAGCGGTGAATTTCCGCGAGTTCCTGCGTGCCTTCGACAAGGGGATGAGAGGCAAGGATCTGCTCAAGCAGTGTCGAGCCGGAGCGGGGCAGGCCCACGATGAAAATTGGATCGGGATCCGGGGTGCCCCAGTTGACCCGTGCGCGGAAGAATTCCTTCGTGCAGATCTGCATCTGTGCCCGAGTGTTGGCCTCCATGATTTCGGGCCGATAGCGGCTTGTGGCGCGCTTCAGGGCATTGCCTCGACTGTAGAACTGCCAGGACCGCGCATAATCCAGACGATCCTCCAGTGCCTTGCCGAGTGCAAAGCACAGATGCATCCTGTCGGGCGTTGTGGTGGTGGCGGCCTGCTCCGCAGACAACATTTCCGCGATTTCCTGATCTGTGAAGCGATATGTTTTTAGATTCGCAAGACTCCACCAAGCATCGCCAAAGTCTGGTCGTGCTGCGGCCGCGGTCCGATAGGCGATGATGGCCTGTTGCTGGGCGCCGACTGTCTTCAGAGCATGAGCCAGCCAAAGGTTCACGTCAGCCACTGCGGTGGGCGTCCGTACGTCGCCGAGCAGCCCCTGGTACACGGTGATCGCCTGAGCGTGCTCGCCGATGCCGACCAGCGCGCACGCGCGCAGCGCGAGATAATCAGCATTGCGCGGTTCATCGCGCAGCAACAGATCGACCTCCCCGAGGGCGTGGGCATATTTTTGCCGGCGGACCAGAACGTTGACATAGTCGGCCCGGGCCGCACCGTAGCCCGGGGCGAGCCGTAGCACGGCCGACAACAGCACCTCGGCATCATCGAGGATTTCCTGAGCCAAGCTGATCCGTGCAAGCAGTCGCATCGCTTCGACGTGATGACCGTTTCGCAGCAGAAAGCCCCGGACCAGCGCCTCAGCCGGCCCGACGTCGCCATCGAAGAATAGGCGGCTGGCACGACGGATATCGGCAGGCAAGCCGCTGAGGATGGTGATGTGTCCGCCCGCCGTGGCGGCCAGCTGAGTTTCGCCCGTCATGGCATACAGACGCTGCAGCAGTTTCCAGCTCGATATCAGCGCGGGATTCAGATTTACTGCCATTAAAAATGCTTCGATGGCACGTGGTGCCTCCCGCAGCAGGACGTAGCACCGTCCACGCTCCTGATAGAGCTGGCTGAAGCGAGGATGAAGCTGTTGCAATCGCTCGAGGGACTCAAGAGCATCGACGGCGCGCCCGAGATGGCGAAGGCTTTCCGAGTGCAGCAAGAGAACATCGCGGTTTGACGGGACGGTGCGGAGTAATGCCTGCGAGCGCGCCAGCGCCGTGCTCAAGTTGCGCTCTTGCAGCAGTGCCCGAATGCGGCGCACCTCGAGTTCGATGTCCGATGCAGGCTCGGGTTGCGGCGCGGCGCGTGTGACGGTTGCGTTCACGGCAATGATATGCAGAGAGAGGGCGGGCAGGGACTGCTCGCCCAGGGAGTCTAGCGCCCCGAACTGATTCAGAAATGGTAGCTGAGAGTCACGCCCAATATTCTCGGGCGCAACGGAACCTCAGACTTGATGAATTGCGCCGTTGATGTGAACAGGCTGGCATCGCTGTTGCTGAGATTTTGTCCGAACAGTGTAACCATCCAGGCGTCTTTGCCGATACCAACGGAGGCGTCGTAGGTAGTGTAGGCCGGTTGTAGATAACGGCACAACGTGGTGCCAGGGAATGGCGATCCGCCGCATTGCGGATTGCTCAGACCGTCCGGGTAGGAGGCTGGTTCATTGTACATACTGCCGACGTGGGCCAGGCCGACCTGAACGAACGAATCGTACTCGCCGAGCATCCACTCATATCGGGCATGCAGATTGAATTCGAGCTTGGGTGAGTATGATGGTGTCGTTCCCGCAGGGCCGAGGGGATTGGTGGCCGGTTTGCCCTTGATTTCCGTGATGCAATGACCGTAATTGGGATTCGGTCCGCCGCTTGATAGGAGGGTCGGTTCGTTGTCGAGCAGGCACGGGGAGTTGGTTTGCTGCGAATTGTTATACGATAGAGAGCCTTGTACTGTAAATCCAGTGGCCACCAGAGCCTCGAGTTGCAGTTCGGTGCCGTCCACCTTGTAGTTCGGGCCATTGAACGCAAATGAAGTGTTTCCCCAGCCGCCGGCGGGGTTGAAGAACAGGAACTGAGCATGGTTCCAGAGCATGTGGTAAGCCGAAACGTTCAGCAGCAAGTGATGATCGAGCAGTTGCGTCTTCAGACCGACTTCATAGTTGTCTAGGGAGTCAGGTGCGTAGGTGGTCTGCACCTGATATTGTGGATTGCCGGTGCTGTCAGGCGCTACATTCTTCAGCACGCGATTGAACGCCCCGGGACGAAATCCCTGAGAGTAGGTGAAATACGCCATGGCGTCCCGGGTTATGTGCCAAGCTACATTGAATCGGCTCTTGAATCCTTTATAGCTCGAGTGGTAGTTCATGGGGTGCATGCCGCCGACGCATTGGCCGTTCGGCACGTTTACGCAGCCTGACCCTGTGCCGTATTGGGAGCCTATCTGGTACTCGGTGTAATTGTAGAAGCGTGTGCCGGCGGTCAGCGTCAGTGTCGTCGGCAGCAAGTCGTAGCTGATGGAGGTGAACGCGGCGGTTTGCTTGTAGCCGCGTTGGTCGTCCTCGCCGAAGGCGGTGGAGTCCTGACGCACGTTCGGATTCGATGCATAGCTTCCCGGAGCCGGTCTGACGTTGGCGACGCAGGGGGCGCCACCGGCCAGGGCGATGCTAAGGTTCTGCTGAGAGCAGGACGGTATCGTCTTGTAATCAAAGTTCATGTTGTCCTGGATGCGGAAGTCCTCGTAGTACAGTCCGAAGAGTCCGCGCAGGCGCCAATCGCTTGGCGTGCTGAGACGCAACTCGTGACTTTGATGTGTATTGCGGACTTGATCGTTCCAGTAGCTCGTCGGCGAGTAGCAGGTGGGCGGGGTGCCGGCACCGAGTCCCGTGCCGCCGGAGCAGGTGTAATACCCACCGCCCGCGCTGCGGGCATAATTTGTGTAGTCGGCCTGCTGTTCGATATTGCGCACCGTATAGCCGCCCGTGTAGACCACCTTCAGGATGTGATCGATATCCCCTTTGACCGTCCAGGCGGTATTTTCGAGGCGGTCTTTGTCGTAGGCGGGTGAAAATACGGTATTCTGCCAGGGGCCGAGCGTTTGGCCATCGGAGCCGATCGGGTACTGGACATCCTCGCCCTGGGCGTTCATGTCTTGATACATCTGTTCGATCAGAACATCCCAATCGTCGTTGATCTTGTAGAGTGCGGAGGCGCGAGCTCCGACATACGTGACTGGATTGGTCGCGCGACCGGCAAGCGCATAATTATTGGCGACTGGGCTGCCGGGAACAGCACAGTATCCCGTCTGGGTTGGCAGGCCGTTCGGACATAGCCCGGTGGGCCCTGGTGTAATGTTTGCGTAGTGATTGCCGGCGTCATTATTGCTGCGCGTGAATGTGCTTGGGACGTTGGTGATGTAGCCGCCCTGACGATCGTCGTATACGACCAACCGGGTGGCGAGGCGGTCGCTGATTAGCGGCAGGTTTAGCACCAAGTCTGCGGCAGCATTGGGATCGCCGTGTGCGGTCACGCCGTAGGTGGCGCTGGCATCACCGGTGGTTCTATTGAGAACCGGCTTGTTGGTGATGTAGCGCACGACCCCAGCCTCAGCGCCCCCCCCGAATAGGGTGCCCTGTGGTCCTTCCAGGACCTCAATGCGCTTCATGTCGACGAAGTAGATATCCACATTTCGCCCTGGGAAGGTCATCGCCTGATTGTCGAGGTACAGCGCGACGTTCGGAAACGGCGCGATCGTGGCGCTCGACTGGTTGCCGGCATTGCCCGCCGCGAGACCGCGTATGTAGATCTGTCCCTGTCCGGGACCGTTGGAGGCGAGCTGGACGTTGGGCAGATATTGCACGACGTCGTCGATGGTCTGAACATTGAGCTGCTTCAGTCGCTCGCCGGTGATTGCCTGAATGGTTATTGGGACATTCTGGATCGATTGTCGTCGGCGCTGTGCGGTGACGGTGACTTCTTGCAGTGTATTGGCTTGCGCGTCGCTGCTGTCTTGAGCGCCGCTGGCGGCGGCTGCGCTGGCGGCATCCGCGTTACCACACAGTGCGTGTGAACTCAATGCCATCATGATGGCAAGGGTGATTTTGCTGTTGACCTTCAAAGGAGTTTTCCCCGGATAGCAGCCCGTGAGTCAGGGCGGAATGCGATGGGCGGAAACTATAGGCTGCAAAAAATTACAGCTTGGTGAAGGCTCTGTGACAGGGCGGCGTACAATGATCGTTGTGTCATTTTTTTGGGGAGGATTCCATGCGCTCGCGAATGGATGAGCCGCGATTGTCGGCACGGGAATTTCGCGTCACGATGAGCGTGCTTTTTGCGGCTCTGCGCGAATCGGACGAGATCGTCCTCGGTGGGCAGCATCAGGCACACGCCGAGGTCAAGGTGGACGGCAGCGAAGTGACCTCGGCAGACAGGGCGACGGAGCGATTGCTGCGAGCATGTCTGCGCGCCGCGTGGCCTGGCGATGCGCTCTACGGAGAGGAATACGGGGGCACACTACCAGCGCGGGGGCGCTGCTGGCTGGTGGATCCCATCGATGGCACGGCATCCTATGCCATCGGTATGCCGATGTTCGGGAGCTTATTGTCGCTCATTGTTGACGGTGTTGCGGTGCTCGGGTGCATCCACCTGCCGGCTCTTCAGGAGACGACCTATGCCGCCATCGGTCATGGCTGCTGGTTGCAGCGTGGTGGCGGTGGGTCAACACGTGTGCATGTCGCCGCGCCGCGCCCACTCTCACGGGCCAAGGTCGGCATGACCCTGGTCAAGGAGAACCCCTGGTACCGGAAGCCCGGGGGTGAGGAAGTGATGCGGGTGGCTCGGGCTGCGGGGCGACTACGGATGGTCGGAGACTGCGTGCAGTATGCCCTCTTGTGCCGCGGGGTTCTCGATGCGGCCGTGGATCCTTTCATGAAGCCTTGGGACGTTGCAGCTTTGGTTCCGTGCGTGACGGAAGCCGGTGGCGTCATCGGCGATCTACTGGGGGGAGGGGAGACGGGAAGGCTGCTGGAGTGTGGCTCCATTGTCGCGGCTAGTGGCGCACGGTTGCGCAGCGAGATCGTGCAGGCGGCCCTGGGCCGGGGAAAAGTGCGCGCCAAGCGGTAGGGCGCTGGTGTGGTGGAGGGCCGGTGGCGCGTACTCCAGTTCGGTCGGCTGCGCCTCAGTGTGAAGCGCAGCCGACGACTTTGAATCACTCTCCGTGGTGATCGGTAGGATGCGGGCTTATCGGCGACCCTTGAAGGTAAACATGTTCATCAGATCGCCGATTGCAGGCTGATTGAGCGGCACGTAGGGGTTGGCTGGCGAGGCAATTGGGTTTGGTAGATTGTCGCGACTGTACGCAGAGATACGCTGGTGAATTTCCCAGTTGGCCTCGACGAATTTGTCGAAGGAAACATGATCGTAGTAAGTGTGTACGACGCGCCCGCCCCGTGAGTAACGCGATACCACGATGAGTGGCACACGAGTGCCATCGCCGAAGAAATCGATCGACTGCACGTAGCCTTCGTCGTAGAAGCCGCCGCCCTCGTCCATCGTGATCATAATTGCCGTGTTCTTCCACAGCGCGGGACGGGAGCGGACCATGTCGATGATCTTGCGGATGAAGCCCTCCAGGAGGTCGACCTTGGACGAGGCGGGATGTCCGTCGAGCAGTTCATCGGGCTTGACGATCGATACATCGGGCAGTGAGTCATGGCGGATGTCGGCGTACAGATCGTGCAGCCCGGCGTTGTTCGCCCGCAGCGCCGGGTTGGTCATGATCTGTTGCGAGTAGATGAATGGATCGCAGATGTGGCAGTAGCGCCCGAGGTGTTTGCGCAGGCGCCCGCCCTGCCAGCCCTCGCCAAAGTACTTCCAGGTGACATGATGGCGAGTGAGCAGCAGGCCAAGATTGTCCTGGCGGGTCGGGGGAACGGTGAAGTGGTTCGGTCCGAGGAGCGCCGGGGTGCCATTGCCGTGGTAGCCGGGCTCGTAATTGTTGACCAGATAGTAGGCATTCGGACGGCAATCGCCGTGGTTGAAGACTTTATACGGTAGAGCAGCGAGATAACGGTCCACCGGAGCCACGCCGGGTTCGCTCGGGTCAGCGCATTCGGTATATGAGCCGCCGTTGTAGCCGTCCTGCTGGTACCAGTTGTTGGTGCCGGGTTCAGGATTGGGGTTGTCAATTTGATTCGCCGGCGGACGGGCAGCCCGGCCTTGGGAATCCTCGTAATAGATGAGGGTGCCATAGCCGAACATGATGTGATTGGCGCCGGTGCCGCCGAGCGCAGCCTGATGATAGTTGTCGGCGAGCGCGTACTCGCGCGCCAGCTTGGCGAGATAGGGGACGTCGCCGCGCGCCATATTGTAGAAGGTCATGGCGACGGGCCCTTCCTGGGTGGTCTGATCGTTGTAGTTCGCCGGTCGCGGCGTGCCATTGCTGCCCGCGCCGACCGTGACCTCGACCCAGGGGAACAGATCGGCGCGACAGCCGCTCGGATCGGCCGGCGTCATGGCTCTCGGCGAGCAGTCGAGTTCCTGGCGCATCTGGAACAGGCGATGCACGGGGCTCACCCAGTAGGAGTCGTACGGCACGTAGCGGGTGACGTCGATGGGTGCGTTCGCAAAGTGCGCAGGAAAGCGTTTGTCCGGTACGTTTGCAGGTTGGCCCGTCGTGCCCGTCAGCAGCAGGTGCATGTCCGAGCGGGGCAGGCCATGCTCACGCTGCAGCGCTTCAGTAAGTGTGGCGAAGCGTGGCTTGGCAACGGCGGCGCCGGTGTTTAGGGCCGGCAGCATCGCGAAGGGGCGAGTCCGGGGCGGGTGGGGAGAGTAAACGGACGTATCGGAGGCCTGCCACTGGCGAGCCAGCGCGGCATTGGGGCCCGGTAAGCCATTTGCGGTCACGATGCCCATGGACAGCAGGTTCCAGACCGTCTGGCCCTTGGGTGGGATGTACGTTGCGAACAGATTGTCGAAGGTGTGGTTCTCCCCGATGATCAGGATGACGTGCTTGATCGGGGTCAGCGTGCGCTCCGCCGGTTGGTGGGCATGCCCCGATGCGGCGAAGCACGCCGGCGCTGCGCTCAGCGCGAGGCAGGTGGACAGCAGCATGGAGGCCTTGAATCGCCGGATCGACATGGGGTGTGCCCTCTGGAGCCCGGGGGATGATTGGGCCATTATGCATTGAGGCTCGTCACCGCATCATTGAAGTATTGCGGCATGCAATTTGAACGGTGCCGGCGCGAGGCGCAAATCCGTGCGCGATTGGGGAAGCGCGTCTGCTGCGGCTCGATCGGCGGTGAGACAGTCCGTTCAGCCGGCTCGACTGAGCGGGTTGCGTCCCGAGCAAGGCCTCGCTACCTTGACATTCTGGTCGCTCGCGGCGTGTTCCGCGGGACATCAATCAGGGGGCAGCAATGATCGGTCAGTCGGTGTTGAAGCGGATGGCGGCAGTGATGCTCGCTGCGGGATGTGCATTGACGATCGCGGTCGCGAGTCCTGCGGACGGCAAGGCGGCTGCGCAGGACGTTTTCGCGCACGTACAGTTCCGCAACCTGGGTCCGGCGATCGCCGGCGGACGCGTCACGGCAGTTGCGGGTATTCCCGGCAACCCCAGAATTTACTATGTGGGTTCGGCTGGCGGCGGTGTGTTCAAGAGTACGGACGGCGGTTTGCACTGGCAGGCAATCTTCACGCATGAGGCGACGAGCTCGATTGGCGCCATCGCGCTTGCGCCCTCGAATCCGAACCTGGTCTGGGTAGGCACAGGCGAGGCGAACATTCGCAATGATGTGATCCCGGGGGCAGGGGTGTATCTGTCGACCGATGCCGGCAGGACCTGGCGGCGCATGGGATTGCGCCACGTCGGGCAGATCGGCCGCATTGTCGTGGATCCGCACGACCCGAACCACGTGGTCGTCGCGGCTCTGGGACAGACATGGCGGCCTGGCCCCGACCGGGGGATTTTTGTCACGAACGACGGCGGGAAGACTTGGCGCAAGTCGCTCTACGTCAATGACCGCACCGGGGCGATCGACGTCGCCATGCAGCCCGGCAACGGTAAGGTGTTGCTCGCAGCGACCTGGCAGGCGTACCGCCAGCCGTGGATGCTCCATGATGGCGGGCCGGGATCCGGAATCTGGCGCTCGACTGACGGTGGTGAGACCTGGACGCGGCTGCGTGCAGGGCTGCCTGGCGCGCCGATCGGACGGATCGGTCTGGCGTTCGCACCGAGCGATCCGCAGCGCGTCTATGCGCTGCTCGAGGCACCAATCGGCAAGGGAGCGTTGTTCGTGTCCAACAACCTCGGCAGTCATTGGCACGAGGTGTCGGATAATCACGCTCTGAATGTTCGGGGGTTCTATTTCACGACACTCGAGGTTGCGCCGGACAACGCCGACCGCGTTTACTTCCTCGGCTTTCAGCTTCTGCAATCCGACGATGGCGGTAAGACCGTGCGCGCGATCGACTCCTCGGTGCACGTCGATCATCACGCGATGTGGATCGATCCGAGTGATCCGAAGCGCATGATCCAGGGCAATGATGGTGGCGCGTATCTCTCCCTCGATGGTGGCAAGACGTGGCGATTCCTGGATGGCCTGCCGATCGAGCAGGCCTATTCTGTTGCTGCCGATAGCCGCACGCCGTACGATCTGTGCACGGGTCTGCAGGACAACAGTGCCTGGTGCGGTCCGTCTTCAACGCTGGCCGATTCGGTCGTTTCCGGGCAAGACTGGTTCACTGTGGTCGGCGGGGATGGCGAGTATGCAGTGCCGGCACCGTCGAATCCGGACATCATTTATGCAGATGCCGAAGACGGCTCTATTGTGCGGTTTGACCGCAGAACGAAGCAGTCACTGTTCATCATGCCGTATCTGCATGGGCCGGGCTATGTCAATGATCTGCCGACCTACGAGCAGAAAATCCGCTTCAACTGGACCCCGCCGATCGCGGTCGATCCGCGTGACGCGAACAAGGTCTACCTCGGTGGCAACGTGTTGCTGGAGTCCTCCGATGGTGGACTGCACTGGCGGGCGGACAGCCCCGATCTGACCCGCAACGACAAATCGAAGCAGCAGCTCTCGGGCGGTCCGATCAACTACGATCTGTCTGGCGCTGAGACCTACGACACCATTCTCTCGATCCAGATCGCCGCAAGCGATCCGCGCGTGATCTGGGTCGGTACGGACGATGGTCTCGTGTCCGTCACCCGCAACGGTGGCAAGAGCTGGAGCAGGGTGACTCCACCGCAGTCGCCCGCATGGGCCCGCGTGTACCAGATTGACGTCTCGCCATCGCATCCGGGTACCGCGTATGCCGCGGTCGATGCACATGAGCTCGGTGATAACCGGCCGTATGCGTACGCAACTACGAATTATGGTCGAACCTGGCGCTCGATTAGTGCGAACCTGCCGAAGGACGCTGCGGTGTTGGTCGTGCGCGCCGACCCGGATGATCCGCAGGTTCTGGCGGCGGGCACCATGCGCGGTTTGTGGATTTCGCGCGATGACGGGCGGCAATGGACGGCGCTCAAGAGCAACCTGCCAACGATGCCGGTTTTCGATCTGAAGTTCGTGCGCGGCGATCTGGTATTGGCGAGCCACGGCCGCGGCTTGTGGGTACTCGACCATTTCCGATCCGTCGCGGCGCTCAATCCGACCGCCGTCCCGGCGCACTTGAAGCTGTTCGCGCCGCGCACCGGCATCGAATATCAGCGTTGGAGTCGAGGGGAGGGTGCGGAACCCTCGTTCGTCACCCCGAATGCACCGGATGGCGTCGTGCTTGATTACAGCCTCCCGCGCACTCTGAAAGCGAGCGCGCGGCAGCGGGCGCAGCATCAGACTCCGGTGCGGATCCAGATCCGTGATGGACACGGCCAGCTGATTGCCACGCGCTACGGTCCGGCGCAGTTCGGCCTGAATCGTTTCGTCTGGAACATGCGCTACGACCGACCTACGGCTGTGGATTTTGAAAAAGCGCCGCTGCAGGGAGCCGCGCCGGCCTGGGCGCAGCTGCTCGAGCCGCAGGTATTGCCCGGGACGTACTCGATCACCGTCACCGCTGCGGGCAGCACCGAGAGCACTACTGCCCGTGTCATCGCGGATCCGAACCAACCCCCGGCGCTCGCCGCTCAGCGTCGTGCCCTGCAGCTTGCCCTGGCGGCGCGCTCGCAGGTCGATGCGATGAACCGCATGCTGAACCGGATTACCGCCATGCAATCTCGGCTCGCTGCCTATCGACGGACTGTGGCGGCCGACGCGCATGGCATCGATCCGGTCGGGCAGCAAAGCGCGCGCGCGGCCGCCCCCTTGCTCGCGCGCGGGAAGAGGCTCGCCCAGGAATTCGAGCGGCTTAAGGACTCCGTATACAACCCGAAAGTGCAGCACAAGGTCTTCGAGGACAACCTGCACCAACTCACCGATCTGCATGATGCGCTTGAGCTGAATGCCTCGACCTTGGCAGGACTTGGGGTGCAGGCGCCGACCGAACCGCTCGTACACATCACCCGCCAGCTCGCGGCCGAGCTGGATGCGAAGCTCGCCGCGTACAATGCTTTGCTGGCCGGCGATGTGGCGGCGTACGACCGGGCGGCTTATGCGGCAGGCGCGCCGACTCTCGGGGCGGGCAGGCCGCTCTCCGTGGGAGACTCACCGCAGGTAAACTAACGGATCAGATTGCTCGCAGGCGGCCTTTCGCATCGGCAAGGTGGGAGGGCCGCCTCGGGACCTGCCGTACGAGCGCTGCCGCGCGCGGTCCGCACGAGGTCTTGGCGCCGACTGCTCGCAGCGCCGTGCACGTCGTGGTCCTCTTCTACCGGCGCGCCGCAGCGGCTGCGACCCTCGGAAGACCTACGGCTACGCGTAGAGGATTCCTCCTCAGGCGAGCTCCATTGTCTCGCCCGGCGCGGACTGCAGGTCTTTACCGCGCTCGTTTTTGCGGAAAAACGAGAAGAGGGCGCAGAGCAGCGAGACACCGACCAGCGTCACCATGACCATGTGAAAGCCGTCCATGAAGGCCGGCTTGCTGGCGAACACGAGCGCCTCGCGGTCCTGGCGCAGGCCCTGGCGGCCTGCCGTCACGTGTGCGCTGCCGACGGCAAGGAAGACCATCCCGGAGATGTCGACGCCGAGAATGACTCCGAGAGATCGCATCATGTTGAGCAGGCCGCCGGTCATGCCGAGCTTGTCGCGTGGCGTTGCCGCCATGGTGGCGCGATTGTTCGCCGGGGTGAATGCGCCGAGGCCAGCGCCGAGGATGACCATTTCGGCGATCAGTTCCGCCGGACGAGAAGTGCTCGGCGCAAAGATGAGCAGGAAGGACCCCAGCGCAAGGAGCAGCGAGCCGGTGACGAGAAACAGCCGTGAACCCAAGCGATCGCTTGCTCGGCCCGCAAAGGGAGCCAGGAGCGCCATCGAAAAGGGTACGGCCGTCAGCATGATTCCGGTGCGCGCTGCGCTGTATTGCAGCACCTGCTCGAAATAAAACGGCAGCAGAAACAGCACCGCAAAAAGTGCGTAGTAGGCGAGAAAGCCGGTCATATTGCCGGCAGCGATGGTGTAACGACGGAACAGTCGCAGGTCTATGGTGGGGTGCTTGACGAGCAGCTCCGTGACGACAAATGCCACGAGACAGAATACCCCGAGCACGAGCTGCGCGAGAATCGCTGGTGATCTCCAGCCCGACGCACCGGCGTTATTGACCGCCAGCACGAGCCCCATCAAGCCGACCGTCAGCAGCGCACTGCCGAGGTAGTCGATTTTTGCGCCCTTATGATGCGGATGGTAGCGTGGTAGAACATAGCGCGCGAGAATGCCGCCGGCGATGCCGATCGGTACATTGACGTAAAAAATGAACCGCCAGCTCGCGATCGTGAGGAGCAGAGCGCCGATGAAGGGGCCGAGGGCCATGGCCGTGCCTTGAACCGCAGCCTGGGCACCGAGCGCGCGACCCAACTCGCGGCTGCGAAAAACCTGTGTGATGAGCGCCACGGAGTTCGCCTGAAGCAGCGCTGCACCCACCGCTTGCAGCGCCCGGGCGATGACCAGCGTGAAAATGCCGGGGGCGAGACCGCACAACGCTGAACCGACGACGAAAATCCCGAAGCCGATGTTGTAGAGGCGACTGCGGCCGAAAATGTCTGCCAACCGTCCGACGATCGGCAGTGCGAGCGCCAGGACGATCATGTAGGCCATGGAGACCCACTCGACCAGCGCGAGGCTGGTTTTGAACTCGCCTTTGATCGTCGGCAGCGCGATATTGACAATAGTCACGTCGAGCGCCGACATTGTTGCGCCGATCAGCACGACGCTGAGTACGGCCCACTGCCATCGACCTCGGCCACTCATGCCGCGCTTGGTCGAACGCTTGCCGGAGCGAGTAGCTGAATTTAATCGGTGCACGAGATGGTCTCGCTTTCTGCGTTGCAGTCAACGTGTTCGGTATGCATTGGGTCGCGCCGGCGTGATGACCGGTGGGCTGCCATGGAGTCGATCGACGAGGCAAAGCGCTCGTGGGGTGCGCAATCCACAGCGGCTGCGTGCGCAGACTTCAGTGCACATCCGCCTTGCGGTCTGCCGCTGCCCAGGCGAGACCGGCTGCTCGTGAGTTGTGTCCTTGAGGCAGGATTGATTTCGGCGCAGCGCAGCGGTGTCGAGGGAGTTGTTGCCGGAACGTCAGCTGCGCGAATGGGCGCATTCCAGAGCGGCGTGCGTCGGTACCGGGATTTGTGTGCGACCCGATGCGATGCCGAGCTCGGGAGGCGTGCCGCGGCTCCGGCTGGATTTTGCTCGGTCCGTTGTAGGCGGTTTGCGCCGCTCAGCTCCGAACCGGATTCGAGGCGGGAGGTATCAAGACTGACTTCGACGGCAGCGGTGGATCGAGGGGCGTTGCCGGAATTCATCAAATCACAACCACAGGGCTAGTGACGCAAAGAGCATGACAGCGACGCCAGCCCCGGAACCGGCACTCTGGAGTGCGGGTATCCTGGCGGCGAGTCGGGTGTGTCCTGCGGCACAGTCGATGCGTGAAAATGTCTGCATGCCATCACCTCGAAACGCAGCTAAGTTGAGGATTGTACATGGGGTATTTCGCACTGGGTAGCACGATTCCCCGCAACGCATGGGGACATTCATGCGATGCAGCCGGCACAAGTGCTTCGCCCGACCGCGCGATACACCTGGCGACGATGGGCTCAGGTGCGCAACGCGAGGCCGGCTCGCGCTGCAGCGTTGAGGGGACTGGACGGTGCTCTGTTCTCAAGCCGATCATGGGCCGTCGGCCCACAGGCGGGCGGCGCAGATGCGGCCGCCTCATTCCCGCAGGCTGAGAGCTAGGGTAAAGGTGTGGCCATTCACACTGTGCAAAACGAGTCTGTAGTCTGCGGCGGGCAGGTGCAGGCCGGGATGAGTCGGCGGCAAAGTAATCTTCGCGCGTGCTCCGACCTGTGCGGTGATACCCGCATAGCCGGGTTCGAAGCGGTTGTAGGCGTATTCATTGACGAATGCGCTTGGTGAGAGCGCCGCCAGCACCGCGCTGTTCCACTGTTCGACCGGGCCGCCGCTCGAGTCGAGCAGTGCTGCGTGTACCACATTGGCGGGCGCGGCGGGCGTGCCGGCATCGAGATACGCCGTGAAGCGAACTGCACCGTTGGCATGGAGCTGGCCCGCTGAGAGCCGAATGTGATGCACGGCAGGACTGACCGGGCCGCCGTGAAATGGCGTCAGCACCGAACCGCGGTAGTAATTGTAGGTCAAACCGACGAACAGCACGGTTGCCACAGCGCCGAGTACACTCCATTGTCGCAGGCGCTGGAGACTCCAAGGACCGCTGCCGAACCACTGAAACCAGCGCCGATCGGCGAGCTTGGGGTGTCGTGCCAGCAGCCACGCATCGATCGAGACCGCTCCGGCTCCGCCGAGCCATAGGACCACACCCATGCCGAAATTGGCCGATGCCATGGTCCACTCGTCAATACACGTCGCGCCCTGCCAGCCGAACAGCAACATGAGCATTATGCTCAGGGCAATCGTTACCAGCGCAGACAGGCGGGTCATGAAGCCGAGAAGCAGAAAGAGGCCGAAGATGAGCTCGGCGGCGCTGATCAGGATCAGCCCTGCATACAGAAGCGTGAAGTGGTGCAAGAGGTAATCGACGACCCGGCCCATGCCAAGCACTGCCCCCGGCATGGCCGTCTGGAGTTTATTGGCCATCCAGCTGTGCGCGTTCGGGTCGAGCTTGGCGGGTGCATAGATGAAGCGGCGACTGCCGCCGCCCCAATAAATCCAGCCCTGCACGAAGCGTAGCGAGAGAAGTACGAACCCGAGTTGCCGCCAGTTGGCGCCATCCTCGGCAGTTGCGAGCGCGTGTGGTTGAATCCGGCCGTTCATGGATCTTTTCTACATGCTGTGCGGGATGGGGTTTTGCGGATTGTCATCGAAGGGCTTGAATCCATAATGGGCGAAGATGCGCTGCGCGACAGGCGAGCGCAGAAAGCGAATCCATGCGCGGGCGGCCTTCGGATGTGGCGCATTGCGCACCACGGCCGCGGCATATGTCGCGGTGACGTTGTCCATTGGCGCAATATCGACGTGCGCGAGCGGATGTCCGGCCTGCTCCTGGAACAGCGCCTCTGATTTCCAGGTTACGCCGGCGTCGGCGAGTCCCTGCATCAGAAAGAGCGGGGTTTGCCGGTGGTGAATGTGCGTCAGCACGGTCTGATGTTCGCTCACTTTCGTGACGTAGACTCGGCGCGCCAGCGACGGTCCGCCCGTCTTGCGCAGGGCGATCATGATCTGACGGGCAATGCCTTCCCACGCCGGGTTGGGCATCACCAGGCGGACTCCGTTTCTGCCGAGATCCGACAGCGAGCGGATGTGGGCGGGATTGCCGGCTGGAACCATGATGGTCAGCGTATTGGTGGCGTAGGGAAGTGCCGGGGGGGTGAGCCGGCCAGCGGCGATTTGGGCTTGAACTTTCTCCAGTCCGGCCGCGTAAACATCCGGTGGGACCGTGAACGTGAGGTTGCCGGAGGTGAACGTGCCACCGCGGGCCATGGCTTTGATCAGCAGCCCGGGCGGAATCGTGACGTAGAAGATCCGCCCTCGCAGCCGCGGGTGCAGCGCCTCGAATGCATGCACGAGCGGCGCCATCGCGAAGTAGTAGTTTCCGCCAACATAAATCACCAATGCAGGGTGATCGAGATTGCCGTGAAAGTCCGGCATGTCGTCGACGTCGGGTACGGTGAACGTCAAGCCGCGATGTACGGCCGGATCATTCGTCCCATGTGACCAGGGCGGATAGAGCCGCTCGGCGTAGTGCGGAGGGCCGGACGGAGTGCAAGGAACGGCGGCCGGCGCCGAGCTGGCGAGGAAAGTGCCGAGCACGCAGCTTGCGAGCCAGATGATGCGCGGCGATCTCATGGGTGGATCCGGTGCCACGGTGGCGAATGCTTGCGGTGGCGGCTCTGGATGTCACATCCGTACGAGAGCATAGCCCTGATTCTGCAGGATGATGACGGTTGAGAGGGCGGACAAGGCGACATGGATGTGCGGATTGACCTCGGCAGGAGTCAGATGCATGTCGCCCAGCGCATTGCCGCAGACCATCAATTTGACCCCCGCTTTGCGCAGTGCCGAGATGAGTGCGAGATTGGGGTTCGGATGACCGAAACGTGCCTGGTAGGCCGCGCCGCTGAGGACAATCGCGGTGGCGGGCCCATGGATGATTACGGCAAACCGCAGATGATCGAGCGGTATCCCTGCGCCTGCGAAGATGTTGATGGTGCGCGCGATGTGATCGAGTCCGGGGTTCACCGTGGTGGCCTGCGCTTTCCCCTGAGTCAGGTCGAACAGCGCTTTGTACGTCGCGCGCTTCTGCGGCCGCTCGACGACACCAGGCCAGGTGTGTTCCGGACCGTAGCCTGCGATCGCAGGGTATTGCCAGAAGCTCGCAGGCTGCGGTGCCGCGCGAGCAGCCGTTGCGGCCAGACCAAGGATGATGAGCGTGGAATACCAGACTGTGCGTGGGTGCATGCGCAGATCCTGCGGGGAGTGAGTGGCCGGCCATGGTCGGCAGGACCGCATCATCGTGCTCCTGCTGGTAGATGGAAAATATATATTTTAAATCTCTAATATAGATAATAGGCATACGCGAGCGCGGTGCACCGCGGCGGAGTTTGTGCTGGGCGGGGCCGCTGCCCCGGCGAGGAAGATCGATGTGGTTCGAAGGCGCATCAGTCCTCGGCGTTGCGGCGTGCAGCGGAATCACGGTAGGACGCCGGGGGTTCGTATTCGGTCCGAAGTCCCGTGACGCTGGGTGGCTTGGATCTGCCGCGCTCGACGCTGGTCCGACATCGCCAGGGTTCAGCGCGAAGACCCGCGGTCCGTTTGGCCCCCGTTGAGGTGAAGGGCGGGTGGCGGGGCTCAGAATCACATGACCGGCGGAGGATCCCTGCGGCAATCGATTGCGCCGCGGGCAGGCCGTGTGCGGACTGGCTGATTCGAAGCGCGGCTGCCGCACACGCCGTGCACCTCCTCCTCGCAGCAATGTCCTACCGGCCCATTGGCGCTGATCGGTCGGTCGCAGGCGGGTGGGCTGATGCGCCAGCCGGCCGATCAACCCGGTGTGATGCCACCGATACAGAGATACTTTAGCTCAGTGTATTCGAGGATCCCATGCCGGGATCCCTCGCGCCCGATGCCGGATTCCTTGATGCCCCCGAAGGGCGCCACTGCTGTGGAGATCAGGCCGGTGTTAAGCCCCACCATCCCATACTCGAGTGCTTCGGACACTCGCCACGCGCGTGCGAGGTCGCGGGTGTAGAGGTATGAGGCCAGGCCGAATTCCGTTGCGTTGGCCATCTGTATCGCTTGCGCTTCAGTCGTGAAGCGAAACAGCGGCGAGACCGGTCCGAATGTCTCTTCACGAGCGATGCGCATTTGTGGGGTGACGTCAGCGAGCACGGTCGGCTCGAAGAATGTGCCACCGCGTGCGTGTCGCTTCCCGCCGCAGACCAAGCGAGCGCCCTTGGCGAGCGCGTCGTGGATCTGCGCTTCGACTTTCTGGACCGCTTTGGCATCGATCAAGGGGCCTTGCTCGACCGATGTCTCCATCCCGTCGCCGACCCGCAATTGCTCGGCGGCTCGCGTGAGTCGGGCAGCAAACTGATCATAGATGCCATCCTGCACCAGGAAGCGGTTCGGGCAGACGCAGGTTTGCCCGGCGTTGCGATACTTCCCTTCCATCGCACCGAGCACTGCGGCATCGAGGTCGGCGTCGTCAAAAATGATGAACGGCGCGTTGCCGCCGAGCTCAAGCGAAAGTTTTTTCAAGGTTCCCGCGCACTGCGCCATGAGCAATTTTCCGACCCGGGTCGACCCCGTGAATGACAGTTTGCGCACCAGGGGATTCGTTGCGAGTTCGCTGCCGATTGCCTCCGGAGATCCGGTCACGATATTGAAGACACCGGATGGGATCCCGGCTCGCTCGGCCAGTGCCGCCAAGGCGAGGGCGGACAAGGGGGTTTGGGCGGCGGGCTTGCAGATGAACGTGCAGCCCGCGGCGAGCGCGGGCGCTGCCTTGCGTGTGATCATGGCAGCCGGGAAGTTCCACGGCGTGATCGCCCCGACCACGCCGATCGGCTGGCGCAGCACGAGCAGCCGCTTGTCCGCCGCATGCGGTGGAATGATCTCGCCGTAAACCCGTCGCGCCTCCTCGGCGAACCATTCAATGAACGAAGCGGCAAAGGCGATTTCTCCCTTTGCTTCCCGCAGCGGTTTGCCTTGTTCGGCGGTCATCAGGGTTGCGAGGTCGTCTTGATGGGCGAGAATCAGATCGAACCACCGCCGCAGCAGGTCGGCCCGATCCTTGGCGGTCCTCATCGCCCATCCGGCTTGCGCTCGTGCCGCGGCCTCGATGGCGCGCCGGGCGTCCGCGACGGTCAGATCCGGAACGGTGCCGAGTGGCGAGCCGTTGGCTGGATTGATGACGGAGGTGACAGCGCCGTTCGCGGCTTGCAACCATTGTCCGTCGATAAAGCAATGCTGGCGCAACAGCGAGGGATCCGCGAGATTCATATGTTGACTCGATGCTGGTGGAGCGTTGGTGCCGTCGTGCCGCTGCCGCCGCGGCCTGCAATCTCAGGCGCTGCGCAAGGCCTCGCCAATCGTGCCGGCAATCACCTGACTGACCCGGACATTCGATTCCATCGTGACGCCGGCGATGTGCGGAGTCAGCAAGACGTTCGGCAATTCGCGCCAAGCGCGTCCGGCGGCCTCGGTGAGCGGCTCGGTCTCGAAGACGTCGATTGCGGCGCCGCCCAGCCGGCCGGCGCGCAGCGCGCCGAGCAGTGCCGATTCATCGAGGACACCGCCGCGAGCCGCGTTGATCAGGATCGCGCCCGGCTTCATCTGTGCGAACGCGCCGGCGTTGATCAGATGGTGGGTCTGGGGCGTGAGGGGCGTGTGCAGGCTGAGCACGTCGCTCGTGGCGAGTAGCGTCGGCAGTTCCAGGCGGGTCACTCCTGCCCAGGCTGGATCGGCGGGCGCAACGAACGGATCGTAGGCTGTCACGTGCATCCCAAGTGCCAATGCCTTGGCCGCGGTGAGGCGGGCAATCGCGCCAAAGCCAATCAAGCCGAGCTGCTTTGCGGCGAGCTCCTGACCGATGAGCTTCATCCGCGGCCACTCGCCGGCGGCCACCTCTGCGCTCGCGAACCACGCCCGCCGCAGCAGCAGCATTGCGGCGCACACCACGTACTCTGCCACTGCCAGGTCATTCGCGCCGGTGGCCGGGAAGACTCGGATCGCACGAGCGGTACACTCGGCAAGATCAATGTTATCGAGTCCGACACCGAGGCGTCCGACGAGCTGCAGGCGCGGGGCCGCATCGAGAAGCGGGCCGCGCACCTGTGTGCGGTTGCGCACGATGAGCGCACGGCAGTCGAGCAACGCGGCGTGCAGGCGCTGTGGCTCATCGACGAGCTTTGGATCATAGAGAACGGAGAACTCACCCAGGTGCTGGCGGATCGCCTCCTCGTCCATGAATTCGGCAATAACGATATCGGTCATAGGGATGCCTCCGCGCGACCGGCAAGTGCGGTGAGTGTCGCAAATAGTGGCGCGCTGACCTCGATGCCGTGGTCTGAGGCGCGGACTCGATTTGCCAAGCGGCGGTCGCCGGGTACCCGTACTCCGCTCTCGCGGTGCATCACCGCAATCAGCTCGCTCATCCGGGCAGGGAAGTGACCGTCCGAGAGCAGATCTGCGTCGATGGCGATGAGTACCTGGCCGACGGCCGGCGATGGCCCTTGATCGTCCAGGAACGAGCTGGCCTCCCAGCCGTAATGTCCACCCGCCAGCGCGCCGCAGAGAATTTCCACGATGAGGGCGAGCGCGGCGCCTTTAGTGCCCCCGGCAGGAGCCAGAGCTCCGGACAAGGCGGCTGCCGGATCGGTGGTCGGGGTGCCAGTGCTGTCGGTTGCCCAACCCAGCGGGATCGCGCTGCCGCTCTTTTGTGCGGCCACGATCCGGCTGCGCGCCACTTGGGAGAGCGCCATGTCGATGACCACGGGCTCCCGTCCAGGAACCGGCGCGGCGAAGGCGAGCGGATTGGTGCCCATCATTGCGCGGCTGCCACCTGCGAATGCCATCGCGCTCGGTGTATTCGAGCACACGAGCGCCACGTAACCGCGTCTTGCCAACCGTTCCACCGTATAGCCAGCGGCTCCGATATGGTGTGATCGGTAAATGACCGCGATGGCCACGGTGCACTCGCGTGCGAGCCCGGGCAATGCCTCGACCGCCAAATCGAGTGCCGGGTAGGCAAAGCCGCCGGCCGCATCGATCCGCAGCGCGCCGGCGCGTAGGCGTCGGAGGCTGGGCAGCGCGCGGCCATCGACTTTGCCGGCCCGCACCTGGGCCGCATAGCTCGGTACGCGGCTCAGTCCGTGTCCCGCCTGGCCGTCGGCCTCCGCGGCCACCAGCGCCCTGGCGGTGGCTGCACTGGGACCCGGTGCAGCGCCGCTCTGCTCAAGGGACTGCTGCACGAGCTGCTCGCAATCCGCGATGCTGAGGGTGGGCATGTCGGCTCGAGCGCTCAGGCGCTTCGATAGAGCTTGGTCATCACGAATTCGCGATGACCGAGCGCTTCGGCCGCCGTGTAGCGTCCGTTGGCCGTCTGCACGATCGCTTCGATCAGCGCGTCCCCTGCTTGCGCGATGGTCATCTCGCGCCGAACAACGCCCGAGACGTCAACGTCTATGTGCTCGCTCATGGTGCGTACCGTGCGTGGATTGCCACTGATCTTGATGACCGGCATGATGGGATTGCCGATTACGTTGCCCTGACCTGTGGGGAAGCAGTGCACGACATAGCCGGCAGCGGCCTGCAGCGTGCAGCACTCCGCGGCGGCAGATGAGGTATCCATGAAGTATAGGCCCGGTCCGCGCGCGGGGGCCTCGGCCGGCTGTAACACGTCGATGAAGCGTACCTGCTTGCCGATCTTCTCCAGGTTGCCGAGAGCCTTCTCCTCGATCGTGGTCAGGCCGCCTGCAATGTTGCCCTTGGTCGGCTGGCTGTCGGACAGATCGGACGTCTTGTGCGCCTCGATAACCTCCTGCTGGTAGGCGGTCCAGGTGCGCATGAATTTCTCAGCGATTTCCGGCGTCGCTGCTCGTGCGGCAGCCAGGTGCTCCGCGCCGGTCAGCTCCGAGGTTTCGCCGAAACAGCCGTACAATCCGGCCGGAACGAGCTTGTCGTACATGTTGCCGACCGTCGGACAGGAGGCAAGTCCGGTCGTGGTATCGCTCTCGCCGCATTTTGCCGCCACCCACAGGTCCGTCAGCGGGCACTCCTCGCGCACTTTGGCACTCGCAAAGTGTACGAACTCCTTGGCCTTCCGCGACGCCGCGGCGACCGTGGCGATGTCGCCGTTGCCTTCGATCGAAAAGCCTGCTACGGGCTTGCCGGTCTTGGCGATGCCCTCCACCACGCGCTGTGTCCACTGCGGCTCGATGCCAATGACAATGCAGGCCGCTACATTTGGGTTTGCACCGGTACCGATCATGGTGCGAAAGTGCAGTTCGAGATCCTCGCCGAACTGCAGCCGCCCGTACGCATGCGGCAATGCAATGGTTCCCTTGATGTGAGCAGCCACTGCCTCGCTGGCTGCGTTGGAGATGTCATCGAGCGGCAGAATGACGACGTAATTGCGTACGCCGACGCGGCCATTCTCGCGACGATAAGCCCAGATTGTTCGCTTCGCAGTTGCCATGGTCTCACCAGCGCTTGGTCTTCAGATTGTGGGTGTGCACGTGATCGCCGCGACGGATCGGTGCGACGACGCGGCCGATGTCTTGGCCATACTTTACGACCGAGTCGCCAACGGCCAGGTCGCGCAACGCAACCTTGTGGCCGATCGGCACATCCTGGTTGCATACAGCACGGATTTCGCTGTTATCCTCGGTTACGACGCCCAGGATGTCGGTTCCGGATTTCAGGTTCTCGACCACGACCACCCCGACGTTGTCGCGGTGGTCGTGGACGAGCAATTGCGGTTGTCTCGTCATGGCATGATGTCCTCAGTGGCGCAGCTCTTATATAAGATATAAGATTACAGATTATTATGGCTAGCACAAGAGTCCGAGCAGCGGCGGTGGCGCCTGAGCGTGCGCAGCGCCCATTGCGTAGCTCCCGCTGGTACGAGCGCGACGATATGCGCGGATTTGCCCATCGGCAGCGCACCCAGCAGATGGGGCTGCGGCGCGAGGAATTTCTCGGGCGGCCGGTTATCGCGATCATCAATACCTGGAGCGACATGAGCCCGTGTCACGCACACTTGCGCGCGCGGGCGGAAGCGGTCAAGCGCGGCGTGCTCCTCGCGGGCGGCTATCCGGTGGAACTTCCGGCGCTGTCTGTCGGGGAAGTGATGGTCAAGCCGACCACCATGCTGTACCGGAATTTCCTCGCCATGGAAACCGAGGAGCTGCTGCGCTCGCACCCGATAGACGGTGCGGTGCTGCTCGGCGGGTGCGACAAATCGATTCCGGGAATGCTGATGGGCGCATTCAGCATGGACTTGCCGGCGATCGTCTGCCCGGCCGGGCCGA
Organism: Gammaproteobacteria bacterium; assembly: GCA_027324195.1. GTDB lineage: Bacteria > Pseudomonadota > Gammaproteobacteria > Steroidobacterales > Steroidobacteraceae > 13-2-20CM-66-19. The sequence goes on from DAHVTM010000092.1 coordinate 80,164, forward strand.
TGTCGAATGGCCAGTGGCGCGGCGTTCGCACCGGGGCTGGGACGCACACAAAAAAATACTGGGACGAGCTGCGTGCGGGCAATATTACCGCCGACGATTGGGTGGACCTCGAGTCACGCATGACCCGCTCGATCGGCACCTGCAACACGATGGGTACCGCTTCGACTCTGAGCGCTATTGCCGAGGCGCTCGGCATGACGCTATGCGGCGCCTCATCGATTCCCGCAGCCGACTCTGGCCACGTGCGTATGGCTTCAGCATGCGGCTCGCGCATCGTGGCCATGGTGCATGAGGATCTGCGCCCCTCGCATCTTGTCTCATCAGCGGCATTTCGTAATGCCGCCGTGGTTTACATGGCGCTCGGGGGCTCGACCAATGCAGCCATCCATCTGCTGGCGATGGCAGGTCGCGCCGGTGTCGGTATGACGCTCGATGATTTGGCAGCGACTGCGCGTGATGTGCCCGTGTGCGCGAACCTGTTCCCCTCCGGTGAGCGGCTCATGGAGGACTTTTACTTCGCCGGCGGATTGCCCGCGCTGCTGGCTAAGATCGCCAGCCGTCTGGAGCTAGGCTGTCTCACCGTCGAGGGACGCACGCTCGGTGAGGCGATCGCGGGCGCGCCGTGCTACGACGATACCGTCATCCGAGGACTTGACGATCCGGTGGTTCCGCTGAGCCGGGGACGTACGCTCGATCTGCTGCGAGGCAACTTGTGCCCCGATGGTGCGGTGCTGAAATCTAGCGCCGCCGATCCGCGCCTCATGCGCCACGAGGGGGTGGCGCTGGTGTTCGATTCGCACGCGGAGCTGTCGGCGCGCATCGACGATCCGGATTTGCCCATCGATGAAAATACCGTGCTGGTGCTGCGTAACGCCGGGCCCGTGGGTGCGCCAGGTATGCCTGAGTGGGGCAATCTGCCTATTCCGCGCAAGCTGCTCGCGCGTGGCGTGCGTGACATGGTCCGCATCTGCGATGGACGTATGAGTGGCACGCATTACGGGTGTTGCATCGTTCACGTAGCACCGGAGTCGGCTATCGGTGGTCCGCTTGCGCTGCTGCGCACGGGCGACCGGGTGCGCCTTGACGTCCCAGCCGGGCGACTGGACATGGAGGTTGCGGATGCGGAAATCGCAGCGCGCCGCGCCGCGTGGCAACCGCCACAGCGTCAATACCAGCGTTCCTATGCTGCCCTGTATCAGGCGCATGTCACCCAGGCGCCGCAGGGCTGCGACTTTGACTTCCTCGCGGGGCGAGCTCCGGTTCCGGAGCCTGCGATTTTCTGACAGAAGGTGCCTGCACATGACGGCGAACAAATTCAGGGAAATTGTCTTGCAAGCGGCTGAGCGGCCCGCGATTGGCTCGTGGTTGATGTCCGCCTCGGCGGATGTGGCGGAAGCCATGGGGCACTGTGGTTTCGATTTTCTGGTCGTCGACATGGAGCACAGTCCGCTGCACATCGCCAGTACCGCGGATCTGCTGCGTGCGCTTGCGGCTACTGGGACCGCACCGCTTGTGCGGTTTGCAAACTGCGACCCGGTGTTGGTCAAGCAGGTGCTGGATGCAGGAGCGACGAGCGTTATGTTTCCGTTCATCCAGACCGCAGAGCAGGCACGCGCTGCGGTCTCCTTTACCCGCTACCCACCGCAGGGTGTGCGGGGCGTGGCCGCGATGCATCGAGCCTCGCGCTATGGTCAGGCCGAAGCTTATCTACGCGATGCCAACGAGGGGATTGCGGTGGTCATTCAGCTTGAAACCCCTGAGGCGATTGACAGGCTCGAGCTGATCGCGGCAGTTCCGGGCGTTGACTCCCTATTCGTCGGGCCCGGCGACCTGGCCGCTGCCATGGGTCACATCGGGCAGATCGGCCACACGGATGTCCAGGCCATGATTGCGCGCGCGGCAAGCCGGGCGCGCGCGCTCGGCAAGCCCATCGGGATCGTCGGCGGTAACCCGCAGATGGTGCATCGTTTCCTCGACTACGGGTACACCTGGAGCGCAATTGCCTCCGATCTTGCGCTGCTGACCGGGCGCGCCAGAGAGTGGCTCGAAGGCTTCGGCCGTGGCGTAGGCAGCCCGTCCCCTGCGCCACTGTACTGACGCTGCGATGGAGCGTGTCGAGTTGAGTGCCGAGCCGTGGCAAGCGGTCATCGATCCGGCGCTTGGAGCGTCCGTTCTGAGCCTCAACTGTGGCGGAAATGCGGTGCTGAGAACCGCAACGCCCGCCGGGCTCGCTGCCACCGGTGTGCGGGCCAGCGGCTGCTATCCGCTCGTGCCCTATGCCAATCGCATTGGCTCTGGGCGCTTGCCGGTCGCGGAGCGAGTCTATGCGCTGCGCGCGAACTTTCCGCCAGAATCTCATGCCCTGCACGGAGTAGGTTGGCAGAGACCCTGGCAGGTGACCGTACTCGGGTCCGACTCGCTGGAGTTGGTGCTGCGCTACGCGGCCGACGACCCATCGGCGTGGCCCTTCGCCTTCGAGGCGCGCCTGCGCTTCACACTTAGCGAGCGGGGCTTGCAAATCACGCTGTCGGTGCAGAATCGCGACCGCGAGGTTTGGCCCGCCGGGATCGGGCTGCATCCTAATTTTGCCGTCTGGCCCGGGCAGACGTTGCAGTTCGATGCAGAGGGCGCTTGGAGCAACGGCCCGGACATGCTGCCGCGGCAGCCGGCTGATGGTCCGCAATGGGATTTCAGTGTGCCGCGCCGCGTTGCCGATCTGCGTCTGGATAACGATTTTCACCACTGGTGCGGCCGGGCATTTCTTGGTGGCGGTCCGCTCGGCACGATTCGCCTCACCGCTTCGGAAGCATTTTCGGTGCTACGGGTTTTCACTCCCGCGGGCCGTGATTTCATCGGTGTGGAGCCGGTCAGCCACATTGCCGATGCTGTGAATCGACCGAACGCTCTCGGCGCCGGATATCACCTTCTCGATCCAGGCGAAGTGCTCTCGGGCACGGTCCGCATCGAACTGGATGCAGGCACGTGAGTTCGTTCGAACTGGTGTGTCCGGTCCAATGTCGGTTGGGCGAATGTCCGGTATGGGCGGGCGAGCGGGCGGAGCTGCTGTTCGTCGATGTGACCGGGCGGTACCTGCACCGCTTCTCGCCGCGATCGGGTTCGCTCGAGAGCTTGTCTGTGGAAGAGGATATTGGCTTTGTGGCCCCGGCGCGCGAGGGCGGCTATGTCGCCGGTCTGCGCAGCGGCATCTGGTTGCTCGATGAGCGGGCACGCAAGCGCCGGTGTCTTGCGTGCAATCCCGCCGATGCGCGCACCGTACGCTTCAATGACGGTGGTATCGATCCGCACGGACGACTCATCATCGGCACGATCGATGAGACCCGTCGCGATGCTCGGGCTGGGCTATATCGTCTCGATCCACATGGCTTAAGCGAAATCGCTACCGGGCTGATGACATCCAATGGCGTCGCCTTCGCTCCGGACGGCAGGACGTTGTATCACTCCGATACGCCCCGCTTTGTAATTTATCAACGCGCCTATTGGCCGGAGAACGGCGAGGTTGGCCCGCTGCGCGAGTTCGCCCGTCTCGACCCGAATGCATCCGACCGCGGACGCCCCGACGGGGCGGCAGTCGACGCTTGTGGATGTTACTGGTCTGCGCTGTACGAGGGTGCGCGAGTCAATCAATATGATTCATCGGGTCGGTTGATCGCCGAGCACGCGGTGCCCGTGCGCAGCCCGACGATGCCCGCGTTTGGGGGAGCCGATCTGAAGACGCTCTTCCTCACCAGCGCGCAATCCGCAGACGGAACGGGCGGGGGACTCTACGCGCTGCGTGTCGAGACCCCGGGACTGGCTCGAATCCCTTTCGACGAGGAGTCGCTTCTTCCATGACCCAGCATCCTTACGCGAGCGTGTCCTACCAATCGTTGCGCGGCCGGTCAGTGCTCATCACGGGCGGTGCTTCGGGTATCGGCGCGGAACTGGTCAGCGCATTCACCGCACAGCAGGCCCGAGTGACCTTTCTCGATATCGATCAGGAGCGCGGCGAGGCGCATGCGCGGCAGACCGGCAGCCGATTCATGCGCTGCGATCTGCTCGACATCGATGCCTTGCGTACGGCGGTGGCGCAGGTCGAGGCGCAGCAGGGCGGCATCGATGCGCTCGTCAATAATGCCGGCTGTGACGATCGGCAGAAGCTCGAGGAAATCGAGCCTTCCGATTGGCGGCGGATGCTCGGGCTGAACCTGGATCATCAGTTCTTCGCCGCCCAGGCCTGCGCACCGGCGATGGCGCGGCGTGAACACGGATCGATCATCATGATGGGTTCGATTTCCTGGATGCGGGGACGCCCCGGCATGGCTGGTTATACCACCGCGAAGGCGGCGATCAACGGTCTGACCCGGACGCTGGCGCGCGAGTTCGGGCCGGCCGGAATTCGAGTCAATTGCATCGTCCCGGGTGCAATTCTCACTGAGCGTCAGCGTGCCCTGTGGCTGACGCCGGAGCTTGATGCCGAGTTCATTCGCCTGCAGGCGTTGAAGTTCCGGCTCACGCCCGAGCATGTGGCGCGGCTGGCGTTGTATCTGGCCTCTGACGAGAGCTCCGGATGTACCGGCGCGAACTTCATCGTCGATGCCGGTCTGACGCAGAATTGAAGCGTTCAGGTAATGGTAATCGCGTAAACGAGATTCTCCGAACTCACCCGACTGACGCGCCATTCCACCTTGCGCTCGGTCAGATCGACGGCGATCCGATCGATCACGAGAACCGGAGAGCCCACGGCGACGCCGAGCTGCCGATGGTCGTCGCTGCTCGAGAGCTTTGCGCTTAATTCCTCATGGGTCGCGACGATGGTGACGCCGAACCCCGATTGATAAAGCGTGTACAGGCTGTTCGGCAGCGGCATCTGCTTCTCGATGCCCGGAAACATCGTGGCCGGCAGAATGATCACCTCCCGAATCGCAGGGACCCCCTCGATGTGCCGTACGCGGGTGATCTCCACGATGCGCGCATCACGCGACAGTTCGAGTCGATCACGCTCGACAGAGCGTGCCGCGCGTACGCGTGCTGCTTCCGTTCCTAGCGATGGAGTCAGTCGCTTGCCACCGGGATGAGCGATGCGGAAGAAGCGAAACTGCGCGCGCTCCTGGGTATTCTCTGCGATGAACGTACCTTTTCCCTGGCGCCGTTCGAGCACTTTTTCTGCAGTCAGCGCATCGAGTACCTTGCGCATCGTACCTTGGCTCACGCCCAGTTCGCGCGCCAGGCTCTGCTCGCTCGGCAGGGCTTCCCCGGGACGCCACATGCCCTGGGCCACGCGGCGCACGACAATGTCGTAAACCTGTCGGTACAGGGGCCGATATCCGGGTGTGTCGCTCACTGGCAGTCCTGTTTCACTGATGGCGCGGTAGTTTCGCGCGTTGGTACTTTACCCGTTTTGCCTGGCCACTCAGTAGTTCGGTGCGACGTGCTGACCCGGCCGCCGGTAGCGCTTGCTTCGGAGGCTAAGTCTTATATAAGATATAAGTCTAATCTGCGTACCACATGAACATTATAGAGCTAGACGACGGCTTCGATCTGGTGCTTCGTGGACAGGTTCTGCTGCGCCACCGCCAGGAGCTGCCCTGCGTGTTCGTGGGGCGAGGCGAGGCAAGCTACCAGATGCGCCAGGGGCACTTTCATCTGGAGGACTACCTCAGCGAGCGGCTGCCGCTGGCGCATGCGCAGGTGCGTCGGGATGCGGATGGGGTTCACCTTACGTTCGCCGAGTCCGAGCGCGCCCCCCCGCTGCTCGAGCTGTCACTCGATGAGGGAGCTGAGCGACTGACCTTGCGGTGCACAGCGTACGAGGGCAGCCTGAGCCGCTTCTGGTTGCGGTTCCTCGCGCAGGCCGGGGAGCGGATCTGGGGTGGCGGGGAGCAGCTGTCTTACTTCGATCTGCGCGGCCGACGCTTCCCGCTCTGGACGTCAGAACCTGGCGTGGGCCGGGACAAGAGCACCGAAATCACCTTCCAGGCTGACCGGCACGGCGGGGCAGGAGGTGATTACTACACGACGAACTACCCGCAACCGACATACGTCTCATCGCGTCGTTATGCCGTGCATGTCGAGACCACTGCGTTCAGTGCCTTTGACTTCAGACACGACGCTTTCCACGAGATCGAGGTCTGGGCGGTTCCGCAGCGGATCGAGATTTGGGCTGCCGATCGCTTCACTACCTTGGTCGGCCGGTTATCGGAGCATTTTGGCCGCCAGCCGCTGCTGCCGGATTGGATCCGCAGCGGAGCGATCATCGGACTGAAGGACGGCGCGCGCAGTTTCGAGCGGCTGGCCCGCATCGAGGCCGCGGGCGCGGCGGTGTCGGGTCTCTGGTGCGAAGACTGGGTCGGGGTGCGTCAGACCAGCTTCGGTACCCGTCTATTCTGGGACTGGAAGTGCAATTTCGAGCGCTATCCGCGTCTCGATGAGCGCATCGCCGAGCTGCGTGCTCGAGGCATCCGTTTCCTGGGGTATGTCAACCCCTACTTGTGCGTTGACGGAACCCTTTACCCACGCGCTGCCGCGGCAGGTCTGTTGGTGCAGCGCCTCGATCGGGACGAGCCCTATCTGGTCGATTTTGGCGAGTTCACCTGCGGCATGCTGGATTTCACGCGAGCGGAAGCCCGCGACTGGTTTGAGGAGGAGGTCATCGGGCGCAATCTGATTGACTTTGGTCTTTCCGGTTGGATGGCCGATTTTGGCGAATACCTGCCGGTCGATGTGCGGCTGGCCTCTGGCGAACCGGGCGCCCTGGCGCACAACGCGTGGCCGACGCTCTGGGCGCGGGTCAACGCCGAAGCCGTCGCGCGGCGTGCCAAGACCGCAGAGGTTGTGTTCTTCATGCGCGCGGGGTTCACTGGAGTGCAACGGCACTGTCCATTGCTCTGGGCGGGCGATCAGTCCGTGGACTTCAGCCGGCACGACGGCCTGCAGACCGTCATTTGTGCGGCACTGTCGTCCGGCCTTCTCGGCAATGCCTATCACCACAGTGACATCGGTGGCTACACGAGCCTGTTCGGCAACGTGCGTACCGCGGAGCTGCTGCAGCGATGGGCAGAGATGGCGGCATTCACCGCCGTCATGCGTACGCACGAAGGCAACCGGCCGCGCGACAATCTGCAGATTGACGAGGATCCGGAGGTTCTGGCGCATTTCGCGCGCATGACGCGCATTCATCGGCATCTCGCCCCGTACCTGAGCGCCCTAGGCGCAGAGGCGGCCGCGACAGGACTGCCGCTGCAACGTCCCCTGTTCCTGCATTTCGAGGACGATCCGAACGCCTACGACAGCCAAATCAGCTTCCTGCTCGGCCGCGACTTGCTGGTCGCGCCGGTCATCGCGGCAGGGGAGCGCAGCTGGTGCACCTACCTGCCGGCCGGCGCCACATGGTGCCACCTGTGGAGCGGGGCGCAATTCACCGGAGGACAGACTGTTCAGGTGGCAGCAGCGCTCGGCCAGCCGCCGGTGTTCTATCGCATCGACAGCGCGTACCGGGATTTGTTCGATGGACTCACTGCCTGTTGAGGTTGCATGACCGAGACCCGTCGTCGATGGCTGTTGTTTCTGCTCATCGTCTCCGGTGTTCTCAATTACGCCGATCGACAGATCATCGCCGTGCTGAAGCCGATGCTCCAGCAGGACTTGCACTGGACCGACGTTGACTACGGCAACATCACCTCGCTTTTTCAGCTTGCCACCGCATGTGCTTACCTCGGGGCTGGCAGGCTAGTCGACTGGCTTGGCTGGCGACGCGCCAACACGTGGGCGGTGGGCACGTGGAGCCTCGCTGCGATGAGCCACGCCTTGGCGCGCACGGTTGGGCAGTTCGCCACGGCGCGAGTGGCACTCGGTATCACCGAGTCGCTCGGCACACCTGCCGCAGTCAAGACCGTCGCCGTCCTGTTCGTTGCGCGCACCCGCTCGCTCGCACTGGGCGCGATGAACGCAGCCAGCAATCTCGGCGCGATCTTTACCGCCTTGGCCGTTCCGCCGCTGGCGCTCGCTGCCGGGTGGGCGCCGGCTTTCCTGATCGTCGGTGCGCTCGGCTTGCTCTGGGTGATGGCTTGGGTATGGGTGACCGGCGGCGAAGAGCCACAGCTCGTCGCGCCGGCGGCGCTCGAGGTCGCTCCCCGCCAGACGCGCAGTCGCAGCACCTGGCGGGAGTTGTTGCGGGACCGTGGGACGTGGGCGGTGATCGGAGCCAAAATGCTCTCTGATCAGGTGTGGTGGTTCCTGCTGTTCTGGGTGCCGGACTTCTTCCACACCGTGTTCCATCTCGACATGAGTCAGTTTGCCGCGCCCGTCGCTGTGATCTACGCCGCCGCGGCCGGCGGATCGGTGCTTGGCGGAATGGCCTCGGGCCGATTGATCGCTGCCGGCCGCGAGCCGGTCCTGGCGCGCAAACTGACCATGCTGGTGTGCGCATTGCTGGTCACGCCGCTGCCGTTCGCACTGGCGAGCGGCGATCCATGGGTTGCAGTGGCGCTGCTCAGCTTGACGCTCGCAGCACATCAAGGTTTCGCGACCAACCTGTTTGCGCTCGCGACCGATGTGACGCCGAGTGCCCGCGTCGGCACACTGATCAGCATTGCGGCCCTGGGCGGCAATATAGCCGGCATAGCAATCTTGCAGGCCGCCGGCTGGCTGATCGGTGGTGGCTACGGGTACCGGCCCTTGTTCATGGTTGCGGCGTTTTCCTATCTTGCCGGTCTGCTTTGGCTGCAGCTGGTTTTGCCCCGAGAGACGCGAACGCACGCGGAGGCACAGTGAGGACCGTGCAGGCTCCAGCGCGAGCTGCGTCCGCAGATGATGCGATCTATGACCTTGTCGTGGTCGGCGGCGGGGTGAATGGTGCCGGCATTGCGCGCGACGCGGCGGGACGCGGGCTTAGAGTGCTGCTGCTTGAGCGAAACGATCTGGCCGGTGCGACTTCCTCCGCCTCATCGAAACTGATTCATGGCGGACTGCGCTATCTAGAGCAGCGTGAATTTCGCCTGGTGCGCGAGAGCCTGAAGGAGCGCGAGGTGCTTTGGGCAGCGGCGCCCCATATCATCCATCCGCTGCGATTCGTCCTGCCTGTGCGCCCGGGGATGCGCCCGGCATGGATGCTGCGTGCGGGGTTGTTTCTGTACGATCACATTGGAGAGCGCAAGCGTCTCGCCGCCACGCGTACACTCCGCCGTGGTCGGGATGCGCCGCTCGAGCCGTTGCGCGAATCACTGCACTGGGCCTTCGAGTACTCCGATTGCGCTGTCGATGACGCCCGTCTGGTGGTCCTAAACGCAATTGACGCCCATGAGCGCGGCACGATCGTCGCGGTAGGCTGGACCTTCATCGCCGCCAGGCGCGAAGCTGGACTCTGGCACATCGAGATTCAGTCACGGGCAGACGTGCGCGCGGCGGTACAGGCGCGTGCGCTGATCAATACCGCAGGGCCTTGGGTGGAGGAAGTGCTCGATCGAACCGGCGCGTCGCGACGCCGTGCACTGCGCCTAGTCAAGGGAAGCCATATTGTTGTTCCCCGCCTGTATCCGGGCGAGCATGCCTACACGTTGCAGGGCAGAGATGGCCGCGTGGTGTTCACCATTCCGTACGAGGAGTCTTTCACCCTCGTTGGAACAACTGATGTGCCGTATGATGCCGATCCGCACAGTGTAAGAGCAAGCGGCGAAGAGGTGGTCTATCTCTGCGGTGTCCTCGGCGAATATCTCAAGGCGCCGGTGACTCCCGATCAGGTCGTGTGGGAGTGGGCGGGTGTTCGGCCGCTCTACGACGATGGCGGAGTGAATGCATCCACGGTGACGCGCGACTATGTATTCGATCTCGACGCTCAACCGGGCATTGCGCCACTCCTTTCGGTATTTGGCGGCAAGCTGACCACGTACCGACGTCTTGCGGAGCACGCACTCGCAGAGCTTCTGCCGCACCTGGGGAGGAGGAGCGGGGCCTGGACCCGCGGCGCGGTGCTGCCGGGCGGGGACTTGCCGGACTCGAACCCGGAAGCATTTGCCAGCGCCCAGATCAAGCGATATGCATTCGCTGCTGCGCCGATGATTCGGCGCATGTGCCGTGCGTACGGTACGCGCATTGAAGGAATCATCGGCAACGCGCGCCGCCTTGCCGATCTCGGCGAGGAAATCGCCCCGCAGCTCCATGAGGCCGAACTCGAGTATCTCAGGACTCGCGAGTGGGCGCGCAGCGCGCAGGACGTACTGTATCGCCGCAGTAAGCTAGGCCTGCGGGTCGGACCGCAGGGCGTGGAGCGTATCGAGCGGTGGCTGGCGACTGCGGCGCGGAACGTTCCGCACGGCGATGATTTTTCTGCGCTGCGCTATGCCGGTAGCTGATGCATCCGGCGTGCTCCAGATTTTGGGGTCGCAGCGCGCGTTGCGTTCGCAACGCTGCACTCGAGGTGGGCCGTCGGCCGGGGCGTGGACGCTTCGCGATGTGCCCGTGGCCGCGCTCAGCACGGCCACTGCGCGATTGGGCGGCAACCGATTGACAGTGGCATTCGTAGCGCAGCCCAATGGACATTCACATTCAACAAAGCAGTCTCGCGAGCGAAGACGACGCAGACGGCCGGCCACATCGTGCGCTCATCCGTCTGCCACTTTTTTTGCGGCGGAGCGAGGCGGAGGTGAGATGAGACATTTGAGGCAGTCCAGAGTTGCGTCTATAAGCTCACGGTGAGCACCGTCGCCGCAACCGATCCTGCGGTCAGTGTCGATTCGGCACTGCGCGCCAAGCTCGTGGTGCTGCTGTCGCTCGCCGGTATCATCAACTACGCCGACCGGCAGATCATTGCCATACTCAAGCCAATGATCGAGCACAGCGTCGGCTGGACCGATGCCACGTACGGAACGATCATCGCGGCCTTTCAGTTGGCCACTGCGATAGCCTGCCTGTTTGCCGGTGAACTGGTTGATCGGATCGGCCTGAAAAGGGCAAATGCCGCGGGTGTCGCCTCATTTAGCCTGATCTCCGCAGCACATGCACTTGCGCGGACTACGTCCGAATTCGTCGTGGTCCGCGCCGGACTCGGGGTCACTGAAGCGATTGCGACCCCCGCGGTCATCAAGACCGTTGGCGAGTGCTTCGAACCGCAACCTCGCGCACGGGCGCTCGGCTGGATTAACGCCTCGAACAGCCTGGGCGCGATCATTACGCCTTTGATCGTACCGGCGCTCGCGGTGGATTTTGGCTGGCGAGCCGCGTTCGTCGCCGTCGGCGGCATTGGCTTGCTGTGGACCGTTGCGTGGCTGGTCCTGATGCGTGACTACAGGTCCGCTGTGCATCCGTCCGCGACTACTGGCTACCGGCGTTTCGCGCAATACCGCGCGCTGCTTCGCGAGCGCCGGACCTGGGCCATACTCGGGGCGAAAGCACTCATTGATCAGGTCTGGTGGCTGCTCCTGTTCTGGACGCCCGATCTGCTGCACCGCGAGTTTCACCTGACCTTACGTGCGATGAGTGTTCCGCTGGCTACCATATACGCAGCGGCGATCGTCGGCTCAGTGAGTGGCGGGTGGGCTTCTTCGTCGCTCGTGGCGCGTGGCTGTAGTGCGGTACGCTCGAGATATCGGGTGATGTTCATCTGCGCCTTCGTGGCATTGGCGCTGTTCGGCGTGACCGATATGCACTCATTATGGGGAGCCGTCGCGTTGCTCGGGCTTGGCATCGTTGCGCACCAGGGATTTTCAGTAAATCTCTTTGCGCTGATTACCGACGTGATCGAGCCGGAGCGCGTTGGCACGGTCACGAGCCTGGGCGCTTTGAGCGGGAACTTATCCGGCATGGCGGTGGTATGGCTGCTGGGCGTTCACCTGGCTGCGGGAGGCAGTTACACGCCATTTCTTGCAATGGCGGCATTGTCGTTCTTGCTGGCGCTGCTGTGGCTGCGCGCGCTGCTGCCGCACTCTGAGCAGAGGTACGCGTGATGGGGGCAGAGCAGGTACGTTGGGGCATCCTCGGAAGCGCGCGCATTGCGTTGCGTAGCGTGCTGCCGGCGTTTCGCGCGGCCCCGCACGCCAAGATTGTCGCGATTGCGGCGCGTGATCCACATCGCGCCCGGGAGACAGCGCAGCAGTTCGGCATCGAGCGAATAGCAGAGTCTTATGAGGCATTGATTGCCGATCCAGCGCTTGAGGCGATCTATGTGCCGCTGCCGAATGATCTACACGCGCCCTGGACGCTGCGTGCCCTTGCGGCGGGCAAGCATGTGCTGTGCGAAAAGCCAATTGCCCTCGATGCGGCGCAGACACGCGCCATCGCGGCAGCGGCCCGGGAGGCTGGGCGGTACGTCGCCGAAGCCTACATGATCCGCTTTCACCCGCAGTGGCGGCGAGCCGTCGAACTCGCTACCTCCGGCGAACTGGGTGATCTGCTTGCCGTTCAATGCTGGTTCGCCTATGACAACCCACCGGGAGACAATCTGCGCAACGACCCGGTGCACGGCGGTGGTGGACTGTACGACATCGGTGGCTACGCGCTCGTGGCCGGCAGGCTGCTGTTTGCAGACGATCCGGTGCGCTTGATCGGCATGTTCGAGCGCGACGCGCACTACGGAGTGGATCGACTGACCAGCGGTCTGGTCGCGTTCCCGCGCGGGCGTCACTTGAGTTTTGGTGTCTCCACACGCTTGCCACGGTTGCAGTCGGTCGTTGCATACGGGACGCGAGCGCGTCTCGTAATCGAGACGCCGTTCAATCCATTGCCAGATCGATCGACACGGATCGTGATCGATGACGGTCGAGACTTGTACGGCAGCGGCGCTCGTGTCGAGATGATCCCTCCTGCCGATCAATACGCCGCCCAGCTCGAGGCGTTCTCTGTGGCGATTCTTACGCGTCGTCCGCCCGAGTACGGCATCGAAGATGCGCTCGTCAACATGCGCTCCGTGGACGCGCTGTTCCGCTCCGAGCAATCCGGAACGTGGGAAGCACCATGATCGCCCCTGCACGCTCCGCGAGTCGTACCTCTGCCGAAGGAGTCCATTGGATGAACCGTCTGCTCGTCTGCATTGGCATCGCGGGATTGTTGTGCTCGGTGCGAGCGTTTGCGAATGCTCCACGACAATGGCCGCCGAACGATCCGAATCGCCCCCAACCACCGCGTATGGCGGTGGCAAGTGGCATCCTGGGGCTGCCTCCGCCCTCGGATGCCGTCGTGCTGTTCGATGGACACGGGCTCGGTCAGTGGAACCTTGCCGCCGATCGCGGCAGCGGCTGGCATCAGTCGCATGGGCTGATGCTACCGGGGGGCAAGGTCTTTAACTGGCTGTTCACGAAGAGAAGCTTTGGCAGTGTCCAGGTGCATCTGGAGTTCCGCGAACCTTATCCAGCGAGGGGCTTTGGACAGGAGCGTGGCAACAGCGGATTGCGTCTGATGGGTGTTTATGAGGTGCAGATCCTCGACGCCGACCACAACAAGACCTATGCCGATGGCGTGCTGGGGGCGATTTATGGTCAAACCCCACCGATCGTTGTGCCGATCCGACCATCGGGGCAGTGGCAGAGCATGGACGTGGTGTTCGATGCGCCGCGTTTTGTCAATGGCCAGTTGCTGCGTCCGCCGTACGTAACCGTGCTAGTCGACGGTATCGTCGTGCAGGATCATCAGCAAATTTTCGGCAATACGAGCGCGAACAAGGTTCCGCTCGGATTTGTGACCCGTACCGATCGGGGACCGTTGGGGTTGCAGGACCACGGACAGGGAACCTCGATCGTCGCGTTCCGAAACATCTGGGTTCGGCCGTTGCACCGTCATGGCCGCTGAACCATTTGACGTCATCGTGGTGGGCTCGGGTGCGGCGGGCGGTACGGCCGCATATGCGCTGACGCGCGCAGGGGCCCGCGTCTGCCTGCTCGAGGCTGGTCGCTTCTATGATCCCCGTAGTGAGACGCCAATGTTCGAGCGCACGGCAGTGGCGCCGCTGCGTGACGCCGGTACGCCCGATAAGCCGTTTGGCTTCTATGATGCGACGGTCGACGGTGGCTGGGTGCTTCCGGAGGAGCCATTTGCCACCGCTCCGGGAACGGAGTTCCGATGGTTCAGAGCTCGCATGCTCGGCGGTCGCACGAATCACTGGGGGCGCGTTGCGCTGCGCTACGCGGAGCACGATCTGAAAGCCTTCTCACGCGATGGCTTGGGTGCGGATTGGCCGTTTACGTATGCGGAATTCTCTCCCTGGTACGACCAGGCAGAACGGCTGGTCGGTGTTTTCGGGTCCAACCCTGGGTTGCCCGACCAGCCCGACTCGCCTCCGGGCTGTCTGCAGCCACCGCCTGTTCCGCGCTCCTTTGAACGGTTGATCATGGCTGGCGGCGCTCGCCTGCGACGTCCCGTGGTGGCCAGTCACACCGCGGTGATCACTCGTCCGATCAATGGGCGTCAGGCCTGCTTTTACGCTACGCCCTGCTTGCGCGGGTGCTCGATCGGGGCAAATTTCCAATCCCCGACGGTTTTGCTGCCGCCGGCACGCGCGACGGGACGCCTTACCACGGTCACGCACGCTCAGGCCTATGAGATCGAGCTCGCTCGAGATGGCACGGCAAAGGGTGTGCACTATCTCGATCGACGCACCAATGCCCATCATTTCATCGCCGGACGGGCGGTATTGCTGGGTGCGAGCGCGATGGAGTCGGTGCGCATGCTGTTCAATTCCCGCAGTCCGCGGTTTCCGGATGGCATCGGAGCTGAAAGCGGATGGCTCGGGCGCGGCATCATGGACAGCACGGGAAGCAACGTCTGGGGGCAGTTCCCACAGATGGAAGGTCTGCCACCATTCAATGACGATGGCGTGTGGCTGCCGCACGTCTATATTCCGTGGTGGGCTTGGCCGGAGCAGCGCGCCGGAAAGCTGCCGTTCACGCGTGGATACCACCTGGAGCTTTACGGCGGCCGTCTCGAACCGTCTGCCGATACATTCGATTTCTTCGACTCGGTCTCGCCGTTCAGTTACGGTGCTCGGCTGAAGCAGGAAGCGCAGCGTTACTACGGGAGCTTCGTGCGCCTCTCGCAGCGCGGGGAGATGGTCGCGCGCGAATACAATACAGTCCAGATTGATCCAATCCTGCGCGACGCCTGGGGCATCCCCAGTCTGCGCTTCGATGTGCGCTGGAGCGAGCAGGAGCTACACCAGACCGCCCACGCGCAGCAAAGCATGGCTGAGTTCATAGAGGCCGCGGGCGGCAAACTCGTTGCGCCCCTGCCCAAAGACCCTGCGCAAGCCATCCTGCCCCCAGGGCGGATCATTCATGAAGTCGGTGGTGCGCGCAGTGGGAGCAACCCGCGCAAGTCCGTCACCGATTCCTTTGGACGGGTATGGGGTGTGCCTAATCTCTATGTGATAGACGGGGCAGTGTTTCCAAGCAGCGCGCACAAGAACCCAACGCTGACGATCGTGGCGTTCACGCTCCGTGCGTGTAATCACATCCAGAGGGAGATGCGTCATGGTTGACCGCCGAAAGACGTTGAGTTGGCTGCTGCGCGCGCTGGCACTGGGCGCCTCTCCGGCCGTACACATTGATCTTGCGCAGGCCCAAAGTGCACAACGGCATAAGGGGCCATTGGGCAACCGCGATGCGTCCCCAGCCGCTCCCGGGGATCACGGTTATGGCCGTGATCCGAACCTGCTCCATCCCCATGTCACCTGGCCGCTGACGCTGAGTGCGCAGCAGAAGGGTGCCGTGGCGCGACTGGCCGATGTATTTTTGCCCCAAATCGGCACTTCGCCGGCTGCAAGCACCGTGGGGGTTCCCGACTTCCTCGATGAATGGATCAGCGCCCCGTATCCGCAGCAGCAAGCCGATCGGCAGGTGATCCTCGACGGTCTTGCGGCAATGGAACGGGATGCGCCCGGTCCCGTCAACGGTCTTGCTACTGCTCAAGTCGAGGCGCTCGTCGCGCGCCTGCAGTCGCGCGCCGTTGCAGGGCAGGGCGCGGCGGCACAGTTTTTCAGCCGCTTTCGCAATATATGCCTGGTGGGCTACTACACAACTCTCACGGGCGTGGCGGAACTCGGCTACGTCGGCTATCAGCCGTCTGCGACTTTTGCCGGTCCTCCTCCCGAAGTGCTCGCTCGCCTCGGCGTTTGAATCGTCGAACTGCTCCCGGCAGGGATTGACCCCTTGCCCGATTCTCTTATATCTTATATAAGACACATGGGGTGACTATCTGAGGGGGGGTTCCATGAGGTTCATTCGATCCGGACTGCTGCTCGTGAGCGCCGCGCTACTCTCGGCGCCGAGCTTTGCTCAATCGCCTGCGGTCGGCGGCGCTGCGAGCCAGGACCACGTCGCGACACTCGCGGAAATCGTGGTGACCGCCGAAAAGCGCCATCAGCCTCTGCATGAGGTTCCATCCGCCGTCAGCGTCGTGACCGGTTCGGCTCTACTTGCTGCGGGCATCGATAGCGCAGAGAGCTTGGAGAAGCTGGTGCCCACGCTGACATTCGAACGTGGCTCGACGAACTCGAACGCCACCCTGGCCATACGAGGCATCGGCACGCAATCGTTCTCCCCGGCGGCTGAACCGAGCGTGGACGTCGTCGTCGACGGGGTAGTCATGGGCCGTCCGGGTATGGCCTTCAGCGCCTTCACGGACATCAATCGCATTGAGGTCCTGAATGGTCCGCAGGGCACGCTTTATGGCATGAATGCAACGGCGGGTGTGATCAATATCGTCACGCCCGATCCAACGCGGCGCTTTCAGGGGAATGCGAGCGTTGCGTGGTATGAAGGTCATGAATACCATGCGGCGCTGAATCTATCCGGACCAATCAACGGACACATCGGTTATCAGGTGTCGGCGATCTACCAGGATTTCCCGGGAAATATATACAACGTTTACAATCATAAGCAGACCAACGGATACCGTCGGCAGGGGATTCGCGGCAAAATTGTCGACCAGGTGAATGATTCCCTCAAGTTGACTCTGGAGGGAAACTATTACCACTCCAAAGATGACTGCTGTGCCGACGTGCTTGGCGCATACATTCCGAATGCATCCTGGACCAACGTGTTTCTGCCGGAGCTCGCGCCATCGACCCCGGGGCCTAAGGCGCTCAACATCAACAATGACTTTGTGCCGAGTCAGATCAATACCAGCGCAGGCGTATCTGGAACGGTGGAGTGGCGCTTGGGTCGGGATACGTTGACCTCGATTTCCGCTTTTCAGCGCTGGTACAACTACCAGGGGCGCGATGGAGACTTTCACGCGGGCTGCTGCAGTTACGTCAATCCGCTCGACATCAAGCTGCATGATCGCGGCGGCTTGGATTTCAAGCAGTACAGTGAAGAGATCCGACTGGCATCGCCGGCTGATCAGTTCATGAGCTATACCGTTGGCGCCTTTGTGTGGCATTCGGACGAACAGGACTATTTCATACGGCACGATCAGGCCTGCACGGCTTCCACCCTGCCGGTGAATGGAACCGGGTTCGCTCCGTGCGCGCCCGGCTTCAGTACATACCTCGATACCCGCGGCACTGCGCAGTTCGATACGCGCAACGACACCCAAGCGCTTTTCGGCCAGACGACTCTGCACGTCACGAAGCGTCTTAGTCTCGTGGCGGGAGGTAGGGTGACGCACGATTACGTCGCGTATAACTTCAACCGTGTGGACTCGCCGACTACGGGACCAGGCATAGGCGGACCCTATGCTGGCGCTGGAAATACCAGTAACAACGGCTGGTCTGCCAAGGCTGGAGCGAAGTACGACATTACGCGTGACGTGATGGCGTATGCGACCTATAGTCACGGCTGGCTTGGTCCTGCGTTCAACGTCTTCTTTAACATGTCGGCGCTGAATGCGGCGCCGGTGGCACCGGAGACGTCGAATGACTATGAGGTGGGCCTAAAGAATCAGCTGTTCAACAATAGTCTTGTGCTGAATCTGTCGGCTTGGTACGAGACGTTTTATGACTTCCAGGCCAATAGCTTCGTCGTCACCAATGGGGCCGTCACTACCAGTCTCGCCAATGCGGGCACCGTGCGTTCTGAGGGTGTGGCACTGGATTTCGATTGGCAGCCGACCGACAATCTGAGCGTCACGGGCGGATACGCGTATGATAAAGCGTATATCGTCGCATACACTTGTGCCGGTCAGACCGGCGCTGCACTGCAGAGCTGCCGAAGCGTACATGACGGAGCGATGTTCCCGTTTGCCCCGGAGAACAAGCTGAATATCACGCCGAGCTGGCTGCTGCCGCTGCATGATGTATCGTACACCGCTCGTCTGAGTCTCAATTACTCCTATACCAGTCTCACAAACTTTGATATCAATCAGAACCCGATGGCTCGGCAGCCGGCGTATTCGTTGCTGGGCGCGACGCTGGACCTTGGGTTTGATAACGGCAAGTACAATGTGAGTCTGATTGGGCGAAACCTGACCAATCAGTTCTACACGGTCTTCATTACGCCCACCGGCAACGGTGTGTCGCCAGGGTCGTACCAGCGGCTGCAGGTGCCGCGTGATGCGATGCGTTACTGGGGCGTAAAGGTGACCGCGCGCTTCTAAGGGAA
>DAHVTM010000107.1:0-12497 GCA_027324195.1 Gammaproteobacteria bacterium
GCCATCGCAAGCTGGAATCGTGTCTTCAGTCGCATCTGCCTTCTCCCATCCGCCATAAGAAGCGGAAACGCGCGCAGGATACGAAAGCGACTCTCTAGGGGGAAGCCGAAATGACCGCCAAGGGGTTTCGCGAAACCGAAACATCGGGCGGATTTGGTTGGCAAAAATCACACATCCGCGCGATTCACGGCAAATGCGGCGGATGCGGCCTCCACATGGGTCGCGCGGGGGTGGACATCGGCCGATAGATCGGCGCTCGTGGCGGGGATGCAACGGCATTGGGCGTGACGGGAGAACTCAGCGGCCGGTACATCGGCGGCGGGGAGCGTGGGGGTACGTAATAGTACTTAGGAACGGAGCGGGCGCGCGTCCAGTCGGGCTCGGCGGAAATATCCTGCGGGCGATACATCGGTGGCGCGGGACGAGCACGCGGCGGCGCGTTCATCGGCGGGCGCGCACTCGGCGCAGCCCGCTGCCACTGGGCCGCACGGGGAGGATGGTATTGCGGCCTCGGCACGTGCCGTTGTGGCAGCGGCTGCGGTCGTGCAAAGCGCTCGCCCGGCGAAACCTGGCCGGAGAAACTCTGCGGCACCCACACCGGTTGGGGCCTGCGCACAGAGGACGGCGGCTGCGCCCAGGCGGGACGGTCGCTGCCCGTGCGCTGCGCAGCGGGAGCGGGCCGCGCAATGGCATCCCGTGTCGGGGTGCGGCTCGTGAAATCGCCGCGCAGTCGGCCGTTGCGCACCAGGGGGGCTGCCGGTCGGATATCCGGCGCCAGCCGCACCGTGGCGGGCGGTGCATTGGGGCGCAGCGGCGCCCATTGCGACATCGTCAACAGTCGGCCATTGTTGGCTCGAACCGCCGCCTGTTGGCGCGCGAAGGTCACCGCGGCGCGTGCCGGCACGAGCCGGGCAACGACCGGCCGATCGATCAGCTGCCGGGGCGGCACCTGCAGCGCGTGCACACGGGCGCCGAAGACACTCGCTCGCGATGGAGTGACGGCAGGCGCCGCGGGAGTCAGGCGTACTCCGAGCAGGCCGTGCCGCATCAACACCACGCGATGGGTGTCAGCCGCTTGCGCGGCGCTGAATACCGCACGCGGCACCGCAGTGATGGCGCCCGGAACGCGGCCGTTGGCAAAGCTGAGGCCCGCTCCGCCATGCCGATACGCCGCCGCGACGAACGCCGGGCTCAGGTTGCGTGCATTGGTGAGATTGACGTTGCGCACGTAGGTGCGGCTCGCCGCATAGCCGGGCAGGTACACATCCCTCGGTCCGAGCGGCACCCAACCGACGTGCCCGTCGCGATGCTCGCGACCGAATTGCCCGCCGTGCGTCCAGGCCACGAGCGCCGGGGCGTAGATGGGCCGTACATCGCGCGGGCCGGGAACCCAACACCAGGCGTGGTGCCAATACCCCCAGCGCCCGTAATGAAACGGCGCGAAACCCCACGGCTCATCGTCCACCCAGGTCCAACCCCAGGGGAAAATCCAAATCCACTGCCCGAACCGATACGGCGCCCACCCCGCCACTACGTTCGGGAACCACGCCTCGCCCCACTGCGGCGTGGCCTGCCAGCTGCCGTAGGTGTTGAGATCATTGCTGCCGACGGTGTCGGCTGCGACGTAGCGGGTCACTGCGGCAGCGCCCTCGGCCTGACGCCGGTCGCGGGCCATTGACCACTCGTCGAACGCATCGGGCTCACCGACACTGCCATACGCGACACGCAGCGTATTGCCGCCCGTGAACGTGGCACGCTGCTGGGCGGCCACGGAGAACGTCTGCCCGGCACCGCTCGCCAACGCCTCGCCCTCGATCACCTCGACCTCGCTCTTCGTGCCCGAGGAGTTGACCTGCACGCGATAGATCCCGGGCTGCTCGAGCGATACCGCCAGATTCGGCGTATCCACCTCATCCTGCGCCCCGTTCGCGAGTGAAAACACGTGCACGATGAGCGTGCCCGCGGTGAGTTGCATCTGCGCGGTCGAGGCGGTGAGATTGAGGAAGGAAAATCCGCTGCGGCTGCCGAGCCGGACCACCGCCGTACCGAGCTCGATCTCGGCCCGCGAGTCCCAGTCGGTCCAGAGCCGATCGCCGATGGTCACGGGTCGGTTCAGTTCGGCCGGGGCCCACTGCTCGGTACCGGCCGGCTCGAACGAGACGCTGCCGCCGATGTAACTGAGGCGCCCGACGCGGGCGGGCGGGCTCTCCTGGGCAGCGCTGCCGGGAATCGCCGCCGTCCACAGGAGCGCGGTGAGCAGACCAAACGCCCAAAACCGGTGGATTTTCATTGACCTGCGCACACCTCGCGGATCGCCCCGCTGCCGGCACCGCCGCAGCGCGCCGATCTTCGCCCCCGCCTCGGCTCAATTATGGCACGAGAGCGTTATCGTCCGGGGGCACTGAACCGGCGATGAATGCCCCCGCCCATCTGCGGCAGAGGTTCTGCCGTAGAATGCCGCGGATGTCTACGGCCGTCGTTCAGGAGCTGCGCATCTATCCGCTGAAATCCGCCCAGGGCATCAGCTGCGAGCGGGTGCACCTCACGAGCACGGGTTTCGAGTGGGATCGTCACTGGATGATCACCCGGGCCGACGGCACGTTTCTCACGCAGCGGACGCATCCGATGCTGGCCCGCATCGCCGTGACCCTCAGCGCGCAAGGCCTGCGGCTGCACAGCGAGAACCGTCCGGCCCTGCTGCTGCCGCTCGCTGCGGACGGCGAGACACGCAACGTGCGGATCTGGAACGACCGCTGCGCAGGGCTGGACCAGGGCGATGCGGCGGCCGCCTGGGTGAGCGAGCTCATCGGTGAAGCGGTGCGCGTGATGCGCTCGCCCGCCTCGCCGGCGCGCCATGCCGACCCGCGTTATGCCGGCAGCGCCAGCGCGCCACTGGCCTTTCCCGACGGTTATCCGGTGCTGCTGTGCAATCAGGCCTCGCTCGATGCGCTCAATGAGCGGCTGCCCGAGGCGCTGCCCATGGAGCGCTTCCGACCCAACCTCGTGCTGTCCGGGCTGCCGCCGTTTGCGGAGGATCGCATCGAGGCCGTGCAGATCGGCGCGGTGCGGCTGCAGCTGGTCAAGCCCTGCACGCGCTGCATCATTCCCTCGCAGGACCAGCGCACCGGCCTGCGCGGCGTGGATCCGCTGCCGGTGCTGCGCACGTTCCGTTTCGATCCGAAGCTGCGCGGGGTGACCTTCGGCGAGAATGCCCTCATTGCCGCCGGCAGCGGCGCGACACTCGAGTGCGGCAGCCCGTGCCAGGTGCGGTACAAGCCCTGAGCCCGCCCACACCGGGTTGCCCTCCGAGCGGCTCGCCCCCAGGCTCACCTCAGCGCGCCACGATCCACAGCGAGTAATGCCGCAGCGCCTCGGTCGCATCCGGCGAACGCACCTCCAGGGTATAACGCCCCGTCTGCAGCGCCGAGCGCGGCACGCTGAACTGCACGAATCGCACGCCTGAGAACGTGCGCACCGGCAAGTGCCGAAAGCGCAGGCGCTGCCCTGGACCTTGCAGGCTGACCTCGGCGAAGGGGCCCGTGCCCCGCAGCTCGATCTGCACTTGCAGCGTCGTGACGCCCGCAGGGATCTGCACCGTGCGCATCCCTTCGGCGCCACGCAAACGTGCCGGCCGCAGCAGCAGCGTATACACCGTCTCGCGGCCGAGCGCAGATCCGTTGCGTGACTCGTGCGCGGCAGGCCAATACCACCACGCACCAAACACGAGCAGGACGCTCGCGGCGATCGGCAACGCCCAGCGCGCCCGAAGTCTCCATGCGCGTTGGCGCCCCCCGCCGGCGCGATCCAACTGCCGATGCAGCGCGCGCGCAAACCGCAGCGAAGCGTCGGCTTCGCCGCTGAGGTTCAGGGCGCGGCCGATGCGTTCACGCTCAGACGCGGACACGGTGCCCAGCGCGTATTCATCGAGCAAATCGGTGCGCAGTGCCTCGAGCGCCTCAGCAAAGGCGTCATCGCGCAGCACTCGCTCGTCGATCGCCGCGAGCTCCTCGGCCGCCAACTCCCCGAGCAGATAGCCGATCAGCCGCCCGCGGGAGATTTCGTTCCCGTCAACGGGCATTTAGTCATTCTCCTCGTTTAGAGTGTCATCGGCGG
The DNA here is from genome assembly GCA_027324195.1 of Gammaproteobacteria bacterium. Taxonomy (GTDB): domain Bacteria; phylum Pseudomonadota; class Gammaproteobacteria; order Steroidobacterales; family Steroidobacteraceae; genus 13-2-20CM-66-19. Next base: position 4,114 of record DAHVTM010000107.1, read on the forward strand.
GCAGCCCATCACGCTCGCTCTCCCCGAGCCGTGCACGCACCGCCCGCTCGAGCCTCTGGCGCAGCCGCAGCATACGGTTGCGCAGCGAATTCGCCGACACTCCGAGCTCGCGCGCGATCCGCTCGCGCGCGCGGATCCGCTCCATTCCTCTGGCCACGTAGTAGCGTGTCAGCAGCGCCCGCGATTCCTCCGACAGCTCCCCGAGGCAGCCCTCGAGCGCCCTCAGCATCCGATCGTCTTCCTCGTTCGGCGGCGGCGAGTCCACCAGCCGCAGCAGCATCTGGCGCTCGCGTGCGAGCTTCTGGCGCTGCTCGAGCATGACCAACCGCGCAATGCCGGCGAGGTACGCCTCGACATTGCGCACCGGCTCGCCCTCGCCGAGACGTTTGGCGAGACGATTGAACGCCTCGTCGACCGCATCGAAGGGGTGCGGCAGGCCATGCAGCCCGAAATAGCGCACCAGGCGGCGCCTGAGCCGCTCGTACTCGCGCGCCGCGTGTCCCGGATTGGCATCGAGTGCGCCCAAGAGCGCGCGCAGCGCCGTGGCATCGAGCTGCCACGGTCCGGACTCGCTCTCGCGGTTGGATTCGCTCACGACAGCCCGACCCCCGTCTCACTCGGGACGCATGGCGTCCAACAGCGCGTTGCGCCGATGCCTACGCGGACGGAGCGGCTGTTTTGCGCGCCCCATCGGGCTTCGAACCCTCGAGAAGGGGTGAGCGCCGCCAGAGGCCTCAGCGGCGGAAACTCGGATCCGTAGCCTACGCTGTCCATCGTTTATGATTTTTGCCGCGGCTCGCGCAGCGTATACGCGGGCGAAGCCACGCGTCAATCGCGCCGGCCGTCACCTTCTACACCCCTCCTCGAGGCGAGTTCGGCGCGCTCATCCGCATTGTCTGCTCGCCCGGCCGGTCGGTACAGTATCCTCGGGCGAAGTGAACGGAGTGAACGCGGTGCGGCGCAGTCCGAATCGAAAACGAGCCCGCCGTTGCACGCGGCAAAGCGGGCGAACCCGAGGCGTCAGCCCGCGGGGTACGCCTTGAACGGTGCGTTCGCGGGCGGACGATGGACGTGGGCAGTGCTCTGGACAGCTGGAGCACTCGCACTCATCGGAGTCACCCGCCAGGCGCGCGCCGGCACGGCGCCCGCCGCACCGGCGCGCCACCGCGAAGCGCGAGCTGCCCCGGCCTTGCCCTCGGACGCCACGCTCGAGCGCCGGGGCGCGGTAATCGGCAAGATCGTGATCGACAACCGAAACATCTTCGATCTGCGCAATCCGAAGGACAACAACGCACTGTTCCGACTCGCCAACCGGCTGCATCGGCGCACCCGGCGCAGCCTCATCCGCAAGCAGCTCCTCTTTCACAGCGGCGAGCGCTTCTCGGCGCACCGGCTTGCCGAGTCGGCACGCATCCTGCGCGCCGATCCGTACTTCTACGACGCCTCGATCCGCCCCATCGACTACCACGACGGCAAGGTCGATATCCTCGTGACCACGCGAGATGTCTGGACGTTCAATCCGGGCTTCGACTTCTCTCGCAGCGGTGGCAAGAGCACCACGGGCGTGCAGCTCGAAGACCTCAACGTGCTCGGCACCGGCACGGACGTCTCGCTGAAGCATCTGAACTCCGTCGATCGCTCCGAGTCGGACGTGAGCATCTCCAATCAGCACGCCTTCGACCGCTGGACGGCCGTCTCGCTCACCTACGGCAATCTCAGCGACGGGCGCCTGCGCCAACTCATCGTCGATCGCCCCTTCTACGCCCTCGAAGCCCGACATGCCGCCGGCGTATCCCTCACCGACTCGACCTTCGATCAACCGCTGTACGACCGCGGCGCCATCATCGACAAGTTCTCCGAGCACAATCGCTTCCTGCAGGGCTACGCCGGCTGGTCGCGCGGCCTCGAGCGCGGCTGGGCGCGGCGCTTCACGGTCGGCTTGACCGAGGACGAACATCGCTTCGCACCGAGCAGTCTGTGGGGCGGCCCGACGCTGCTGCCGGCAAACCGCCGGTTCGTCTACCCGTGGGTCGGTGTCGCGCTGATCCAGGACGAGTACACCAAGCTGCACAATCACAACCAGATCCACCGCACGGAGGACTTCGACCTCGGCGCGTACTTCACTGGCCAGATCGGCTGGGCGGCGAGCACCTTCGGCTCGACCCAGGACGCCGTGCCGTTTCAGTTCACCACCGGTGACGGCTACGCACTGCCGCACGGGGATACGCTGCTCGTCTCGAGCAGCTTCACCGGCCGGCTGCAGCGCGGCACGCTCGAGAACGGCGTGCTCAACCTCAGTGTGGTGAATTTCGCCGAGCAGAGCTCGCAATGGCTGCTCTACACCGCGCTCAGCGCCGCCGCCGGCCGCAGACTGACGCTCGACAATCAGATTCTGCTCGGCGGGGACAACGGGCTGCGCGGCTATCCGCTGCGGTACCAGGACGGCACGGCGCGCGCCCTGTTCACGATCGAGGAGCGCTGGTTCAGCAACTGGTATCCGTTTCGCCTGTTCCGCGTCGGCGCGGCGGCGTTCTTCGACATGGGGCGCACCTGGGGCCGCGCGCCACTTGGCGCGCCGAGTCTCGGCCTGCTGAAGGACGCCGGCTTCGGACTGCGCCTCGGCAACGCGCGCACCGCCTTTGGCAACGTGATTCACATCGACCTCGCCTTCCCGTTCGACGGCGGATCCAACATCAAGCACGTGCAGTTCCTGGTGCAGACCGAGCGACAGTTCTAGCTCGGCGCCCAGCGCGCACCCGGACCGGTCTGTCGATCTCCGTAATAGCCCGTATCGGAGCGCGAACAACCGCCCGATAGACTGCAGGCAGCACGATCGCATGACGGGAGCACACCATGAAACGGCGCATGAGACTGATGGCGGGCGCGCTCGCCGCGGCGCTCGCCGTCGGCACAGCTGCGGCGCAGACGCAGGAGCACGCGTTTGAAGTGCGGCTACGCGGGATCTACCTTGACATGCAGAACCAGTCGGATGCGTATCATCCGCTGAAGATCCCCGCCAATGCCATTCACGTCAACAGCCGGTGGATTGCGGAAGTCGATCTCGAGTACTTCTTCACGCCGCACTGGTCGAGTGAACTGGTGTTGACCTATCCGCAGAGCCAGACCGTCACCGTGGAGCACAGCGCGCTCGGCGGACCGACGGTGCTCGGGACGTTCAAGCACCTGCCGCCCACCCTGCTCCTGAAGTACGACTTGCTGCCCGAGGACCGCTTCCAGCCGTACATCGGCGCCGGGGTGAACCTGACGGTCATCTCCGACGTGCACCTCACGGTGCCTACGGTTGGGACTTTGCAGCTCGACAGAGCGAGTGTCGGGCCTGCCGCGCAGGCGGGGTTTGACTACGCGCTCGGCAACAACTGGTACTTCAACGCGGACTTCAAGTGGATCATGATCCGCTCGGACGTGAAGTACCAGGGTATGAAGATCTCCCAGGTCCGCCTCGATCCGTTTCTGTTCGGCGTCGGCGTGGGCTACCGTTTCAACACCCCGTAGCGCCGCTCGCGCTCAGTGCCGCGGCTTCAGACCCGGCGGAGTCAGAATCGTCCCGTCTGGGAGCCGGCGAGCGCCCGTTGCCGGCAGCGGCTCGGCCCGCTCGGGCACCACCGCCAGGGCCGGCGCCTCGGGCTTCGGCGCGGCGCGCGTGGGCAGCAGTTCCACAGACAACGCAACCGTGCAATGCTCACCGCCCTGCAGCGCGCCCACCGCAACGAGCTTGCGGGCGATCTCCTGGCCCTTCTCGTTGCGCACGGTGACGACGATGCTGTACTCGTAGGGGTCCTCGCCGGGGGGATGGCAAAGATCCCCCTCGACTTCGAGCGCACGGATCGCCGCCTCCTGGCGCTGTGCCGCCTCGGCATCGAAGCGCAGGTGATGCCGGCAGCCCGGGCAGACGCTCAGGCTCTCGAGCACAACCGCCTTGCAGTGCGGGCAGACCCGCGTTTTCCCCGCCGCCACCGAACGCGCGACCGCGCTCATACCGTGCCGGTGATCACCGATTCGGCCAACGTGTCGTTCTCGGCGGCGCGATCCCAACCGAACTCGACCTTGCCGCGCATGCGCGCACCGGAGGCGACGGTGAAGGATCCGGCCTTGATGTCGCCCTCGATGCGTCCGCCCTCGCGCAAATCGACCTGCTCGGCATCGACGATGTTGCCGAGCAATTCACCGCCGACGATCACTGCGGCTGCTTTGACGTGCCCTTCGATCCGCGCGCCCGGATCGAGCGTGAGCGTACCGTCGATGTGCACATCGCCCTTGAAGCGCCCGGCAACGCGGACATGGCCGGTACCGTTGATTTTGCCTTCGAGTGCGAGGCCCGCGGCGATCAGCGACTCCTTGGCCTCCGCCCGCTCCTTACCGCTGCGGCGCTGAGCCTCAGGCAGCGGTGCCACGTTGAGCGCGGGATCGCGCGGCGCGGGCGCAGGGGGCGCCGTGCCGGTAGCGAAGCCTGTGCCGGAGGAGTTCGAGTCTTTCCACAGCGCCATGAGAAACCCCCAGAGTGTCGGGCCATTGGATCAGATTCGCAACAAGGTACCTCGATCGGCAACCGATAACTAGTGTCGTCGTGCGCCGACACCCGCTGTGTGACCGGTGTCTCGCGGGTGCGCTCAGCGATCGAGCAGCCCCAGCACCTCCTCGGTCTTCTCGCGCATCAACGCCTCGCTGCCCCGGCTCTCGACGTTCAGACGCACCAGCGGCTCGGTATTCGAGCCACGCAGATTGAAACGCCACTCGGCAAACTCCATCGACAGCCCGTCGGTGTGATCGATGAGCAGCGCGGCGCGCCGGTAGTGTTGCTCGATCCGCTGCAGGATCGAGCGCGCATCGCCGCTCAGCTGCCGGTTGATCTCGCCGCTTGCCGGGAAGCGCCGCATCCGCTCGCCAACCAACTTCGAGAGCGGCCCACGCTCGGCAATCACCTGCAGCGCGACCAACCAGGGGATCATGCCGCTGTCGCAGTAGGCGAAGGAGCGGAAGTAGTGATGCGCACTCATCTCCCCGCCATAGATGCCGTCCACCTCGCGCATCCGCTGTTTGATGAAGGCGTGTCCGGAGCGACACAACACCGGCGTGCCGCCGTGCTCGCGCACGATGTCGATGGTGTTCCAGGTGAGGCGCGGATCGTGCACGATGCGTCCACCCGGCTCGCGTTTGAGAAACACCTCGGCGAGCAGGCCCACCAGGTAATAGCCCTCGATGAAAAGACCCTGCTCATCGAAGAAGAAACACCGATCGTAATCCCCGTCCCAGGCGAGACCGACGTCAGCGCCGCTCCTGCGCACCGCTTCGGCGGTCGCTGCGCGGTTCTCCTCGAGCATCGGGTTCGGGATGCCGTTCGGAAACGTGCCGTCGGGCTGGTGATTGACCTTGATGAATTCGAACGGCAGGTGCGGCTCGAGCGCATCGATCGCAAGACCCGCACCGCCGTTGCCGGGGTTGACCACCACCTTCAATCGGCGCAGCCGGCCGGGCTCGAGGTAGCCGAGCAGATGCTCGACGTAGCGGCTGCGGATATCAAGCGGATGCTCGCGGCCGGGCCGGGCGGCTTTGGCCGGCAGCGCACCGGCGCCGATCATCTCGCGCATGTCGGTGAGGCCCGTATCGGAGCTCACCGGGCGGGACTGCTCGCGCACGAACTTCATGCCGTTGTAGTCGGACGGGTTGTGACTGGCGGTCACCATGATGCCGCCATCGAGCTCATAGGCAAAAGTTGCGAAGTACGCCGCCTCGGTGCCCCAGAGGCCGATGTCGAGCGCATCGGCGCCACAGTCGGTCAACCCGCGGCGCACCGCCGCAGCCAGCTGCGGACTGGTGAGGCGGATGTCATAACCGACCGCGACACGCTGCGGCTTGACCAGCGCGCAGAATGCCCGCCCGATGTCGTAGGCGAGTGCTTCGTTGATTTCATCGGGAATACGGCCGCGGATGTCGTAGGCCTTGAAGGCATTGAGATTCGGCATGCGTCCTCCTGCTGCGGGTGCCAAGGATTGCAGGAGCGGTGCCTGGCGGCAACCCCGGGGTGACCCCGGGGGCTCGCGCAACCGAAATGCACCCCGCGCCGAGCCCGCGTAGACTCATCCGGTCCGCCTCAGGCCCGATGAGCACCGCCATGAACGACACCGCAAGCTCGCACATCGAAGAGCGGCCCCACCGGCACCGCATCAGCGTCGAGGACTACCACCGCATGAGCGAGGTGGGCCTGCTGGGCGCCGATGCCCGGGTTGAGCTGATCGAGGGGGCCATCTTCGATCTGGCCCCCCCGGGAGAGGCGCACCGTGCCACGGTGCAGCGGCTCGAGGCGCTGCTGCGCCGGGCGGTCGGCACGGAGGGCATCGTGCTGCGTCATGCCCCGCTCCGCCTCGGGAGCGATTCGGAGCCGGAGCCGGATCTGGCGGTGCTGCGCGGCGCGGCAGATCCGCATCGCAACGGCGCCCCGAGAGCGGCCGATGCGCTGCTCGTGATCGAGATCAGTGATACCACCTGGCACTACGATCACGACACCAAGGTGCCGTTCTACGCGCGGCACGCCATCCCCGAGGTGTGGCTGTTCGATCTCACCAGTGCGACCGTGCACTTCTTCCGCGAGCTCGCCGGCGGGCACTACACGGAGGAAACCGCGACCGAGAATCCGGGACTCACCTTCCTGCCCGGACTGACGGATGCGGCCGTGGATCTCGCGGCGATCTTCTCCGGCGTGTAGCGTCATCTCCCGGTCGCGCACCGAGCGCTCATCGTGCGCTTCCTTTAAGAGGGCTCGAGCGGTCGCGGCCCGAGTGGGCCGTTCAGTCGGTTCGCATTCGGCGTGGGCCGGCGCCCAGCACAACTCGAGGATGGCCCGTCCGATGCGCACTGCCCCCCCCAGAGCTCATCCTGCGCGAGACTTCCCGGCCTCTTGATGGCAGCGGGCGATGAAGCCGCGCCGAGCAACCTCATCGCCTCGACCCAGAGGCTCTGTGCCGCGCTCTCATCGCAGTCAAGACGGACCCTGCGGATCGGACACACCCAACGCATCTCGAACCGCAGCACTGAAGTCACGACCCGGCGATCGTGTTGGCGTTTGCTGGATCACCTCGATCGATCTCGAGCGCCCGCCGTGCGGCCCATACCACCCGTGCGCGATGCGCCCCCGCGGGATGCAGACCTGTCCCAATCCGCACCGGGACGCATCGGCTATGCTTGGCAGGCCCAAACCTGGACCCGAGACCGCAATGCTCAAGACCCTGCTTCAGGCCAAGCTCCATCGCGTACGCGTCACCGAGGCGGACCTCGACTACGAGGGCTCCTGCGGGATCGACGAGGCGCTGCTCGAGGCCTCGGGCATCGTCGAGTTCCAGTACCTGGAGCTCTACAACATCACCAATGGGGAGCGCTTCTCCACCTATGCCATCCGTGCCGCGCGCGGCAGCGGCACCATCAGCCTGAACGGGGCGGCGGCGCGCCGGGCCATGGTGGGCGATCTGCTGATCATCTGCGCGTACTCGCAGTATTCGGAGGCAGAGCTCGCCACGCACCGCCCGGTCGTGGTGCTGGTCGATGAGCACAATCGGCCCCGTCCGGCGGCGCTGACTGCGCGTTCGACGCCGGCCTGAGGCGACGCCGAACACTCAGGCCCGCGTCTTCAGCCGCGCGCCGTGGGTCGCACGTGCGCAGCATCCGCGCCGCATGCGCTCCCTCGCCAGGGACTGCGGACACGGGGTGTATTTTGCGCGCCTCGCGCAAGGGTTCTGTAGGACCTCGCGCAGACCTCCTGCCCCGCACTGCGCCCGCGTCCTAGGCGCCCGTCAGGTAGCGATATTGCGCCTCAGTCAGCGGGACCACGCTCAGTCGCCCCTGACGGACCAGAGGGGAGTCGCGAAAGAGCGCACTGGCCTTGAGCTGCGCGAGCGGCACCGCGTGCGCCAAGCGCTGCGTCACTTTGATCTTGACGCGCGGCTCTGGATCCTCAGCGCCCTGGACAGATCGGACGGTCGCGGTACCGACCGCGCTGCGCACATCGGCGGTCTCGTAGATCACCAGCCGGTCCCCGGACTTCATCCCGCGCAGTACCTTCAGTGCCGCCGGATTGGCAACGCCATCCCAGATCGTCTCCTTCTCGCGCTCCAGATCGGCAAAGGCATAGTCCGAAGGCTCTGTCTTCAGCAAGTAATGGGCGGACACGGGTTCTCCTCTGGCCACACCGCGAGCCCACCGCAGAGGGCTGGGCAATCGATCGCCATCCTACACCGGGCTCGCCCCAATGGGTCGGCTGGGCCACGCTGCGGTTGCTGCCGCACGCCACGGGGCCTTGGAACACGCGCCCGCATGGACCGCGAGCTTCTGTCGGGACACGCTCTCGTGCCCTGTCGGCCCCCATCCACCACGAT
>DAHVTM010000061.1:0-2272 GCA_027324195.1 Gammaproteobacteria bacterium
GAGCGACGTGGCGCGCCGCTGACGCAGCTGAGCGCAGCGGAGTGGGATGCGCTCTGGTGCGAGGTCAAGCGCGAGCCCTGAGCGCACCGGCCGGGGGCGTATTCAGCGAGGATTCACGGGTGGTAGGCTAGGGTTGCGCAGGCTGGCGAGGCTGCCGGTTCGGCCGCTCCGGGCTGCCCTGTTGCCGGCGAGACATGACACACGTGCGATTTCCCATGAACAGAATACGCCCAGGGTTCGTGCTCGCGTTGGCGTTGAGCCTTCTGTGCGCCGGACAGACGCGTGTGGAGGCGGGCGAGGCCTATGCCGCGCCGGCGGCGCCCTTGGCGCACAGTGCAATCACCATGAATCAGGCCGTGCGCATGGTCGAGCAGCGATTCCAGGCGCGCGTCGTGCGTGCCGAGACGCGCAAGGACGGGGACCAGACGGTGTACGTGCTGCGGCTCCTGGACCGGTCCGGGCGCGTCTTCACCGTCCGTGTGGATGCCGCGAGCGGGCGCATTCTTTAAAAAAATTACCCGGGAGGGGGCAATGCGGGCATTGGTGGTCGAAGACGAGGCGGCGCTGCGCGAGAGCTTGAAGAGCGAGCTCACCGCGGCGGGCTTCACGGTCGATGTGGCGCAGGACGGCGAGGAGGGACTGTTCGCCGGCCTGGAGTACCCGCTCGATGTGGCGGTGATCGACCTCGGACTGCCGAAGCTCTCCGGGCTCGAGGTCATCCGCAAGCTCCGAGGCGCGCACAAGACCTACCCGATCCTCATTCTCACCGCGCGCGACAACTGGCAGGACAAGGTCGAGGGGCTGCAGGCCGGCGCCGATGACTACGTCGCCAAGCCGTTTCATTTCGAGGAGGTGTTGGCGCGACTGCAGGCACTGCTGCGCCGCGCCGGCGGCTGGGCGAGCCCGGAACTGAAATGTGGCCCGGTCACCCTCGATACGCGTGCGCAGACCGTGGCGGTCGACGGTGCGGCGGTGGAACTGACCACGTTCGAGTACCGCATCCTCGAGCACCTGATGCTGCGCGCCGGGGAGGTGATCTCCAAGGCCGAACTCACCGAGCGGCTCTACGATCAGGACTTCGAGCGCGACAGCAACGTCATCGAAGTGCTGGTCGGGCGACTGCGCCGCAAACTCGATCCCAACGAGCAACTCAAGCCCATCGAGACGCTGCGCGGGCGCGGCTACCGCTTCTCGCTGGCGCGTCAGTCGGGCGACTGACGGCGCGGGCGCCGCGGTGCACTCCCTCAGCCAGCGGCTCTTGCTGTCGGTGGCGCTGCCACTGGCGCTGTTCTTCGGCGTCATGACGCTGGTGCTCGATCACGGCTTTCGCACCCTCTCGGATCACTCGCTGCACGAACTGCTCGACTCGCAGATCATCGCGCTCATTGCCGCAGCCGAGCGTGAGCCGAAAAAAGGCTACGTCGCGCCGTTGTCAGCGCTCGATTCACGCTTTGCGACGCCGCGCTCGGGACTCTATGCGGCCATCCGCTCCGCGCATCACCAGTGGACATCGCCCTCGACAGCCGACGCTGATGTGAGCTTCGGGCCACTGCTGCCGCAGGGGGCACGCACCTTTTCCTACGCGATGGCCGGGCATCGGCGGCTCGCGGTCGAGAGCCGCGGCGTGTCGTTCGCGGATGACCCGGGCGCGAGCGGGCCGATTACCTTCAGTGTGGCGGTGAGCCTGACGCCCTACGAGGAGCAGCTCTGGGAGTTTCGGCGCCGCATGGTGCTCTGGTTCACTGTCCTGATGTCGCTGCTGCTGGCGACGCTCGCGGTACTGCTGCGTGCCGTGTTGGCGCCGGTGCGTCGGCTCGAGCGCGAGATCCATCAGGTCGAAGAGGGGCGTAATGAGGTGCTCGGCGGGGGCTACCCGCGTGAGCTCAGCGGGGTGGCGCGCCATCTCAATGCGCTGCTGATCGGGGAGCGCAAGCGCCTGGCGCGCTACCGCGATACGCTCGGCAATCTCGCCCACAGCCTCAAGACCCCCCTGGCGGTCATGCGCTCGGCGCTGCCGGGAGCGACCGGGGCGAGCGAGTCGATCAGCACCGAGATCGACCGCATGAGCGACATCATCGAGCATCAGCTGAAGCGCGCGGCCGCCTCCGGGGGCGGTCTGCTCGGGCAGGCACCGGTGGCGGTGGCGCCGGTGGCAGCCGACCTGCGCGCCGCGCTGCTGAAGGTCTATCGCGACAAGGATCTGTCGCTCGAGCTCGCCGTACCGGCCGCGAGCCAGTTCGTCGGCGACCGGGCCGACTTGATGGAGATGCTC
>DAHVTM010000113.1:0-3415 GCA_027324195.1 Gammaproteobacteria bacterium
TTGATAGCCATATTGCCCGACGATGTTTCCATGATCGTTGATGCCGAACGCGCTCGGTGCAAATCCCCCGGGTATGGAAATCGTCTGCGCCGCGCCTGCGCTGGGCAGGAAGAACGCGGTCCCGTTTCCCGGATCGACTCCGACCACATCGCCGGCGCTATTGAGTCCCAGTGCCATGGCGGAGGAATCGAGATTCAGCGTCGTTGCCGTTCCATCCGGATTGCGGATGGAATTCACGAGATTCACGCCATCGGCGGTACCGAACCCGACCACCGCACCGTTGTTGGCGATGCCATTGAGGGTGGTTCCAGCCCCCGCAGCCGCGCCGCTGCCGGGGAGGTCGAAGTTCGTGAATGCGTATCCATCTGCGATGAGCGGGCCGGCGAAGCAGGGTGTCGACGCGAGGACGCCTGCACCGAGAATCGCAGCAGCAATGAGCACGCGCGGCGTGCAAGACGCTCTCTTGAACATCCCAGGCTTCATGTCGTTGAACCTTGCGCAGCACGGTGGAGAGCCTGACCTGTGCAATAAGAATGCCAACGAGCATGGGTGTGATAATTCAATGAGTTGCAATCATTCGAGGTCGGCATTTGTAAAGAAATCTGACATCGGATCCGGCCGCCACAGCGCCACCTGGCCCGCTCGGTCACTCATGCCCTTGGCGAGGGCGAAGTGCCAGGGCATGTCGCAGTGCACGCAGAGGTGCGGAGTCGGGCTGCCGTTCAGGTGTGAGCACGCCGGGAACCCCGTTCTGGTCGCGAACTGCGCCTGGGCGCGGGCTCCGAGAGTTGTCGGCCGGCTGTTACCGTGGGAGAGCGCGTCGAGTTGAAGTTCCCCGCCGATCAGGGTCTCCGGGCGGATCCGGGGTGAAATTGGGAGTGGCGCGAAGTACTTCGCAAATGTTCCAGGACGGCCCCGATTCGAGTGCCTCAACAGTGTCGGCTGCAGGAAGCGCCTCGAACAGGTCGATCAGGTACGCGCAGGGATCAAGGCCATTGGCACGCGGAGCTGACCCGGGGAAGGATGTTTGCGCTCGCGTGAGCACCGAACCGATGGCTCGCGAAGCGCCACACCAGGTCGTACCTGGGGAAGGCCCGAATGAGACTCTCCACATGGCTGTCACGAGCGGGCATGATTTCGTGCGGGAGGTGCGCCAGCCACGGGGTCCGCGGGCTGTGAGGATAGGGGAGCGCTGTATGGAGCGGCACTGCGGGGGCGGGAAGAGGCGCTTGCCGTGCAGCGGCGGAAGGCTCTGGACCACCAACTCGAGCGGGTCAGTCCTGTGTGCCGTGGGAGGGGATGGATCACGCTTTTTTTGAGCCGCGGTACCTTGTGGGCCTGGCGTTGTCATACTTGACAACGATCGGATCCGTTGGCATGATTGTCATCATGCCGCGATCCCCACTCTACAGGTATCGTGAGAAACTGGACGACGGAGCGATCATCGAGGTCGTCGTCTGGGACGTGCCGATGCCGCTCGTCGGCTCGGCGCATCACTTCAAGTATCGGTGCTTTTACGGCTACCCCGGGCGGCGGCTGGTCGGCTGAGACAACGAGCGCCCCAAGGGCGATCACCGACACTACGAGAGGCGCGAGGAACCCTATCCATTTGAGAGCTTGGAGAAACTCATCGAGGATTTCTTTCAAGACGTTCAGACGAGGAGGACGGACCGATGAAACACGCACGCATCGCAACGATTTACATCCGTTCCCACAGCGCAAGCGTGGCGGCCGCCAAACAAGAATTTTTGAAAGCGGCCAGGACCGGGTCATACCAGGGCGAGCACTTCGCCTACGAGTCCCCGGCTGCGCTTTTCCGGGAAATTACCCCCAAGCGCTGGGAGCTGCTTGCCCGCTTGCAGCAGATCGGCCCGCTTGCCGTGCGGGCGCTCGCTCGCGACCTCGGCCGGGACGTCAGGCGCGTCCATGACGACGTCACGGTACTCCTTGAGGTTGGACTGATCGAGAAAACTTCCGACCGCAAGGTGTGGGTGCCGTTCAAGGAGATCCGCATCGACTCGGTGTTGAAGTCCGCGGCTGCGTGAGGGTCTCGAAAGGGCGGTCGGTATGGCGCCGTCGACGGTGACTCTCCCCGGCAATGCTCTCTCTCGTGAGTGAGATAGCACCGGATCGGAGCAATCAGAGTTCCGTCCTGACGGCTCGTCGCGCTGTTCCTGACAGCGCTCGAGCGGTCTCGGTTCTAGCGGACCGTTGAGCGAGTTCACGGCTTCGCGTGGGGTGGGGCTGAGCGAGCTCGGCGCTCGCCCGCAAGCGGATATGCATGTCGGCATTGCGCTTGGCCCGGAGGCCGTGCGGCGCGCTGACGGTCAGTCGGTCAAAGGTAGGAGGGTCAGAACGTTTCGGGAAGGCAAGCGACCCCGCACTTCTCTGCCGCGGCACGGAGCGCTTTGTCGAGTGTTGCCAAGGGCAAACTGCGGCGCATCGCGAGCTCCAGAGTCGCGCTGTCGTAGAGCGTCAGTCCCTGCGACCGTGCCAGGTTCAGAGTCGCAGCGTTAGCTCTGGAGATGGTTTCCGGATCCGCCTCGATCAGCAGCGAATTGAGGAGGGCCGGAAGGTGGCTCGAACCGGCAACGGTCGAGCGCTTGCGCCGCTCGGCCATGAGCGGCGTATTACCGACCTCGAGCGCCCAATGCGCCACAACGATGGCGTGCCCATCGCGGTTGAGCTGATCGAACCGCTCATCGGTGGCGGCGGTGGCTTCCTCGTCGTAGAACCACGACAGGGCGACCGAGGAATCCAGAACGAACGCCATGTTCAGCGGCGCCCCTTGTTGCGCCACTGAAGGATCTCCTCAACACTCGCGACTCTGCGCTTGCGCGTGGCGCGCAACTTGGCAATGGCTGCGCTGATGCCTTGTCGGGGCGCGCGCCCTATCGGCACCCGTCGGGCACTGTCGACAGGGTGTCGGCTGACGACAATTCTGCATCCCAGCTGACCCGATCGGTCCGCTCGGAGAGCGTGTTCTTCGCTTCGGCCAGGGGAATGGAAGGAGGGGGCATACGCACACACTTATAGAGTTTAGACTCTGTCTAGAGTATGCCGGACGCGCGTTTCCGAAAGAGCACGGTGGGTGCGGTGCTCGATACGCGTTTGCAATCGGGTGCGGGCTGCGCAGCACACCTGGTGCTGGCATGGGCATGGAGGCACGGAGGCCGAGATTCGTCACACTTTTCAGGGTGATCCGGGCATACTCGGTGCACACGTTGGGGTCGGTTCCGCTCGTGCGCCTTAGGGGTGGGGCGGGCCGCGGCTTCGCCGCGGACGGGATGCCCGGAACGTGCATCTTCGGTGGGGATCTTTTGGGGGATCATTGATGAATAAGGGCAATACCGGCCTCGTCGTCGCGCTCACCTTCGTGGCGACCCTCGGCGGACTGCTGTTCGGCTACGACACG
>DAHVTM010000069.1:0-64926 GCA_027324195.1 Gammaproteobacteria bacterium
GGCGCAGTGGCTCGAGCAGCGCCCGTTTCGCGGCGGCGCCGGCCGCCCGCTCACCAGCTGGCTCGGCGCGCTCGCCTATCAGTGGCGACTGATGCACGACCCGCTGCACGTGCAGCAGCCGGGGCCGCTCGCCGACTGTCCAATCAGCCACTTTCTGCAGGCCCAGCAGGTCCACGACGAGCAGATTCTGTGGCTGCATGCCTGCATCCATGAGCATCCCGCGGAGACCGAGCGCAGGCAGGCGATGCGCCAGCTGCTGGCCTGGTTTGCAGGCAAGACGCGCAGCACCTGCACCGAGGCCGGGAACTGAGGTCCCGGCGGGGACCCGAGACACGAGGGGACGGCATGGCCCGAAATTGGCGCGCCCGACTGGATTCGAACCAGCGACCTGCAGCTTCGGAGGCTGCCACTCTATCCAACTGAGCTACGGGCGCGCCGTACTGCGGCGTGCGTCTCATCCAGGGCGAACCGCGCTTGGCGACACGAGTCCGCGGCACTCTCGCACCGGGCTCGCGCGCGGCACCAGCCGCGCCGCAAGATGATCCGGCCGGGAGTCGCCAGGTCCGTCGCCTGTCCGCCCCCTTGCGCCGAGGCCGCCGGATCATACGCGGGTCGCCGCCGGGATGCCACGTGGACACCCTGCCCGGACATTCACCGCCCCAGGCTTCAGCCAAGCGGCCCACAAGTGGTTATACTGGGGCTCCGACGTTCACGGATTCCGCAGAGAGGTCTCGTGAGCAAGCAGGACTCGCACTTCATCAATGTGTTCAGCGTGGTGATCGGACTGCTGGTCACGGTCGCCATCCTGATTTTCGTCTTCGCCCGCTACGTCGGTAGCCGCACGCAGGAGAAGGAAATCCTGTCGGACACCGAATACATCCACCGGGTGGAGCAGCGTGTCACCCCGTTCCAGCGTGAGGCGGTCACCGGACAGGACAATGCCGCTCTCGCCATCGCACCGGCCCAGGCTTCCGCCTCGGCCAGCGCGAGCGCCGGCGGCATGGGTGTCCCGACCACCGGCAAGGCGCTGTTCCAGCAGACCTGCAGTGCGTGCCACGGTCCGGGCGTCGCAGGGGCGCCCAAAGCCGGGGACAAGGCAGCCTGGGCCCGGCACCTGGCCAAGGGTCTGGCGACGCTATACGACCATGCGCTGCACGGCTTCCACGGCTCGACCGGGATCATGCCGGCCAAAGGCGGTCGACCTACCGTTCCGGACGCCGTGGTGAAGCGGGCGGTCAATTACATGGTGTCGCTCGTCGACCCGCAGATGGTCAAGGGCAAGCCGAAGTAAGCCGCGGGCCACCCCCTCGGCTGTCGCAGGGGGTGCGCGCGGTGCTTGCCCGATCGAAGCACCCTCGAGGCTCGCGCCAGCGCGAGCCGAGGCCCGCGGCGCGGCACTCAGTGCTGCGCGGATGCTGCGGTGCTTTCCAGCGCCTGCAGGCGCGCTTCGAGCGCAGCCAGCCGCTCGCGGGTGCGCTGCAGCACCCGTGCCTGGGTGTCGAACTCCTCCCGACTGACCAGATCGAGCTTGCTCAAGCTGGCCCGCAGCACGGCCCGGAAGTTGTTTTCCAGGTCCTTCTGCACCGTGCGCAGCCCGGGCGGGACGCTCTCGGCCAGGCGGCGAGCGATCGCATCGATACCAAAAATATCCATCGTTTCTGACCTCATTGCGCATGCCCCGCTTTGGGGCGAACCATCCGGCGGGCGGCACCAAGACTGTGCGAGAACCGGCGCCGAGCCCACGCAACCTGCCGATTCAATAGGGAAAATCTTCATGGCACGGATTCTGCACCAGGGCCCGCGTCATCAGCTTACGCGCCTCACCGGCCCTCGTGCAGCCCGATTTGCAGCACCGGCGGCCCCTGGCGCGCCACTTATGCGAACTGCCCCGGGAGAACACATGCGCAGCGCTCCGAAACCGCTCATACGCCGCCGCACCGCGGCCCTGGCCCTCGCGATCCTCGTCCCCTCACTGGCCTGGGCGGGCCCGGCCGTGCCCGACAAGGGCGATACCGCCTGGATGCTCACCTCCACGGCCCTGGTGCTGCTGATGTCGGTACCGGCTCTCGGTCTGTTCTACGGCGGACTCGTCCGCACCAAGAACATGCTCTCGGTGCTGATGCAGGTCTTCGTCGGATTTTCCCTCATCAGCGTACTGTGGTGCGTCTACGGCTACTCGCTCGCCTTCACTGCCGGCAACGCCTTCATCGGCGGCTTGAGCCGGTTGTTTCTCGCCGGCACGTTCAACCCGGCCAACGGTGCGTTCTCCACCATCGGTACGTTCGACAAGGGAATCGTGCTGAACGAGCTGGTGTACGTGGGCTTCCAGGCCACCTTCGCAGCCATCACCTGCTGCCTGATCCTCGGCGCGCTCGTCGAGCGCGTGAAGTTCACCGGCATCCTGCTGTTCATGGTGTTCTGGTTTACGTTCTGCTACTGCCCGGTGGCGCACATGGTGTGGTACTGGCCCGGGCTCGATACCACCCCCGGCGCCCATCCGGTCGGCGGTCTGCTGTGGCACTGGGGCGCGCTCGATTTCGCCGGCGGCACCGTGGTGCACATCAACGCGGGCGTCGCCGGCCTCGTTGGCGCGATGATCCTCGGTAAGCGTATCGGGCTCGGCAAAGAGCCGATGCCCCCACACAGCATCACCATGACCATGATCGGCGCATCGTTGCTGTGGTTCGGCTGGTTCGGCTTCAATGCGGGCTCGGCGCTGGAGGCGAACGGGTCGGCCGCCCTCGCCTTCATGAACACCTATCTGGCCACCGCCTGCGCGGTGCTCACCTGGATGGGAACCGAGTGGGTCATCAAGGGCAAACCCTCGATGCTCGGTGCGGCCTCCGGTGCGGTCGCCGGACTGGTCGCCATCACGCCAGCGGCGGGCAATGTCGGCATCCCCGGTGCGTTTGCCATCGGCTTGGCGGTCGGCCCGGTGTGCTTCTGGGGCGTGACGGGCCTGAAAAAAATGATCCGTACCGATGACGCACTGGACGTGTTCGGCGTGCACGCCCTCGGTGGCATCTTCGGCGCCCTGGCCACCGGGGTATTCAACGACCCGGCACTCGGCGGACCGGGCGGCTCGGCCTACCCGGGTATCGCGGCCCAAGTGCTCATTCAGGCCAAAGCCGTGGTCGTGGTGGTCGTCTGGACGGCCGTGGTGGCCGCCATCGGCTTTTACTTGGTCAAGTGGACGGTCGGACTGCGGGTGTCGGAAGAGGACGAACGCGAGGGCCTCGACATCACCGTACACGGCGAGCGGGCCTACGACATGTAGCGCCCCTGGGGCTGCGCACACGCCCCCGGCGGCCGCAACGGCCCGGGGGCGTGTGCGTAATGAGAGCCAGCCCCTGGTCTGACCCCGCGGCGTGTGCGAAATTGAAGAGTGGTGGCGCGGGCGCTGAGCATTCCGCGACACCGGGAGGCGCACATGTCACGCACCACGATGCAATTCAGTCTGCTGGCGGCAATGCTGCTGGCCGGAGCCTGGGCCACGGCCCACGCCGACGTCTACCGCTGGGTCGGGCAGCACGGCGTGGTTCATTACAGCGACCGCTGGCGTCCGGGCGCCACACTCATCTCGACGGCCACCGGAACACCGAGCGACTCGAGCAGCCCAAGCGTCACACCGAGCCTCGCCGCCGAGGACAAGGCGGCCGATCGGCAGATCCAGCGGGCCGCCGCTGAACGCACCGTACGCGGCACCGAGGCGAAGCTGCGCGCCGAGCGCTGCAAAAAAGCCCGCGCCGTCTACGACCGGCTCATCGTTGCGCGGCGGCTGTACACCACCGACAAAGGCGGCCACCGGCACTATCTGAGCGACGCTGAGGCCGATGCGACCCGGGTCAAGGCCCGAGAGATCATGACGCAGCTCTGCGGCAGCGGCGGCGGCTCCTGACGGACAGTTCCGCTCTCGGTCCGATCGCCCTATAGTGAGGCCTCCCGGCTCATCGGCCGACTCACTGAAGGGCAGTCACTGCGATGCGTGTAGGATTCGTCGGACTCGGTGCCATGGGCGCGCACATGGCTCGCAATCTGCACAAGGCAGGCCTGCTGGCCACGGTCTGGAACCGCACCGCCGAGAAAGCTCAGACACTGGCTGCCGAACTCGCCGTCCCCGCAAGCCGCGATCTGGTGGAGCTGGCCGGTCGAGTCGACGCCGTGGTGAGCTGCGTCTCGGCGGATGCCGACGTCCTGGCAGTGACCGCAGCCCTCGCGCCGGCGCTTGCCCCGGGCGCTCTGGTCATCGATTGCTCGACCATTGCCGCGGATACCGCGCGGCGTGCCGCGGATCTGCTGCGTCCGGCAGGCGCGGCCTTCCTCGACTGCCCGGTGAGCGGCGGCGTGGAGGGTGCGCGCGACGCCACGCTCGCGATCATGTGCGGCGGTGACCCAAACGCGTTCGAGCAGGCCCGGCCCGTGCTTGCGGCGATGGGCCGCACCGTAACCTTGTTCGGTCCGGTCGGCAGCGGTCAGGCCGCCAAGGCGACCAATCAGATCATGTGTGCCGGCATCATCGAGGCGGTCGCGGAGGCGATGGCGTTCGCGCGCGCGCAGGGGCTACCGCTCGAGAAGCTCATCGAGACGCTGGGCAAGGGTGCCGGGTCGAGCTGGTACTTCGTGCACCGCGCGCCGAACATGGTCCAGGGCAGCTATCCGGCGGGCTTCCGCGTGCGCCTGCATGCGAAGGATCTGACCATCTGCCGCGACATGGCGGCACGCTTCGGCGTTTCGCTGCCGGTGGTCGAACGCATGCTCGGCGAGTATACCGAGCTGATCGCACGCGGCCATGGCGATGAGGACATCTCGGCCACCTTCCGCCTCAAGGCCGAACTGTTCCAGCCGGCCGACGGCGCGTCCCGAAGCTGAGCAGCACTTCAGGGCGCATCGGGCTGCACGGCGGGGGCGGCGCGCGCAAAGGCGGCGAGCCCCTCAAGGTGCGCACCGATGGCGGTCAGCGTTGGGAACGGCGCGAGATCGCAGTTGAAGCGGCGGGCGTTGAACAGCTGCGGCACCAGGCAGACATCCGCCAGCGTCACGCTCTCGCCCACCAGATGCCGGCCGTCGCTGCTGCTGCGCGCCACGCTTTCCAGACCCGCCAGGACCTGCCCGACCCAGTGCCGATACCAGGCGTTGACCGCATCCTCGTCGTGTCCGAGGGGCGAACGCAGATAGTTCAACACCCGCAGATTGTTGAGCGGATGCAGATCGCACGCGATCGCCAGCGCCAAAGAGCGTACGCGGGCACGCTCGAGCGGCGTGCGGGGCAACAGCGGTGGGTCGGGATGGGTCTCCTCCAGGTACTCGATGATGGCCACAGACTGCGCGAGCAGCGCCGAGCCGTCCTCGAGTGCCGGCACGAGCCCCTGCGGATTGAGCGCGAGATACTCCGGCCGCCGATGTGCGCCCGGCCGCAGATCTACCGGCATGGCCTCGTAGGCGATGCCCTTGAAGTTCAGCGCGATCCGCACACGATAGGCGGCGGAACTACGGTAATACGTGTACAGCTTCATCGGCCACCCCGGCATCGCACTCGACACACCAGCGCGCAAGGGTGCCACGGGCGGCACGTCGGCGGAACAGCCGAGACGACCCGGCCGTCGAGCCGCTAGAATGAGCTGTCATGAGCATCTGGTTCGCTGAGCTGACCGCCGAGTCGCTCGATCGTCTCGCCCGTGGCTTTGCCGAGCGCATCGGCATCCGCTTTACGCAGGTCGGTGCGGATTACCTGTGCGCGACGCTCGAGGTCACCCCCGAAGTGCACCAGCCGCACGGCATCCTGCACGGCGGCGTATCGGCGGTACTGGCCGAGACCGTCGGCAGCGTGGCGGCGAACCTGTGCGTCGACCCGCAGCGCTTCACCTGCGTGGGTCAGGAACTCAACGCCAATCACCTGCGTCCCGTCAGCCGCGGCCGGATCACCGCCACGACCCGCCCGTTTCACATCGGCCAGAGGAGCCAGGTATGGGGCATCGAGATTCGCGACGAGCGTGAGCACCTCACCTGCATCTCACGCCTGACCATGGCCGTGATCGAGCGCCGCGGCGGCACGGTGAGTGGCGCGTGAGAATCGGCTCGCTCATTGCCGCGGCGTCAGTGTTGTTCGGCTGCACCGCCTGCGGATTCAAGGGGCCGCTGTATCTGCCGCAGCAGAATGCAGCCGTGGTGACTCACCCGAGCACCCGGCGGGCGCTCACCCCGGCGCAGGCAACGTCCGCGCCGCATCACAATGCGCAGAAAAAGCCGAACGGCGGCAGCGGCCCGCCACCCTAGGCGCCCGCACCCTCGCCGCGGGGAGCCGCCGCGACGATTGGCTATACTGAGGCATGAGCGAATCCGCAGACCTGGCCCTCGTTGACGGCTCCTCGTACCTGTATCGGGCGTTCCACGCCCTGCCGCCGCTGACCAACTCGCGCGGCGAGCCGACCGGGGCGCTGCTCGGCGTGCTCAACATGATCGCAAAGCTGCTGAAGGAGCACGCACCGAAGCGGATCGCGGTGGTGTTCGATGCGCCAGGGAAGACCTTCCGCGACGAACTGTTCAGCGAGTACAAGGCGCATCGGCCCTCGATGCCACCGGAGCTGCGCGAGCAGATCGCACCGCTGCTCGAGATCATCGCCGCGCAGGGACTGCCACTGCTGCGCATCGAGGGCGTCGAAGCCGACGACGTGATCGGCACGCTGGCGCGGCGCGCGGCGCGCGCCGGGGAGCGGGTGCTGATCTCCACCGTCGACAAGGACATGGCGCAGCTGGTCGACGGCTCGATCAGGCTCATCAATACCATGAGCAACACCGTACTCGATCGGGATGCCGTCAAGGCCAAGTTCGACGTGACCCCCGAGCAAATCATCGATTACCTCGCGCTCGCGGGCGACAGTGCCGACAACATCCCGGGCATCGACAAGGTGGGTCCGAAGACCGCCGCGAAGCTGCTCGGCCAGTACGGCTCGCTCGACAATCTCCTCGCACACCTGAGCGAAGTGCCGGGCAAGGTGGGCGAGAACCTGCGCGCCGGTCGCGAAACGCTCGAGCTGTCGCGCCGGCTGGCCGCGATCCGCACCGACCTGGAGCTGCCACCGGCCGCGCAGGCACTGCTCGCCGGGCCGGCCGATGTCGCAAAGCTTCGCGAGCTGTACACTCGCTACGAGTTGCGCACACTGCTGCGACAGCTCGAAGCCCCCGGCGCAGAGCCCGCATCGAGTCCGGTTGCGCCACCCTCGCCCCCCGAGGCCTTGCCGGACTCGCCCGCAGCGCCGCCGCCGCGTCACTACGACACTGTGCTCACCAGCGAGGCGCTCGAGCAGTGGCTGGAGAAGCTGCGCGCGGCGGACCTCATGGCTTTTGACACCGAGACGACGAGCCTCGATTACATGCAGGCCCGGATCGTCGGAGTATCCTTCAGCGTCGAGCCGGGGGAGGCCGCCTACGTACCCCTGGCGCACGACTACGCAGGTGCCCCTGCGCAGCTGGATCTCGCCACGACGCTCGCAGCACTGCAGCCGCTGCTCGAGGATGCGAGCCGCGCCAAACTCGGTCATCACCTGAAGTACGACGCGCACGTGCTCGCCAATCACGGTATCGCCCTCGATGGCATGCGGTACGACAGCATGCTCGAGTCGTACGTGTGGGACAGCGTGGCGACCCGGCACGATATGGATTCGGCGGCCCGCAAGTACCTCGGCATCGGTACCATTCATTATGAGGACGTCGCCGGCAAAGGCGCCAAGGCGATACCCTTCAGTCAGGTGCCGATCGAGCGCGCGGCGCAGTACTCGGCCGAGGATGCCGACGTCACCTTGCAGTTGCATCGCGCGCTGTGGCCGAAGATTGCGGGCATCCCCGCGCTCGAGCGGTTGTACGAGCAGATCGAGCAACCGCTGGTGCCCGTGCTGCTGCGCATGGAGCGGCACGGCGTGCTGATCGACCGCGAGCGACTGCAGGCGCAAAGCGGCGAGCTGGCGGCTCGCCTGCTCGAGCTCACCCAGCAGGCCCACGCCGAAGCCGGTGCGCCGTTCAACATCGACTCGCCGAAGCAGCTGCAACAGGTCCTGTTCGAGAAGTTGGGTCTGCCCGTACTACGCAAGACACCCACCGGCCAGCCCTCGACCGCCGAGGATGTGCTCGAGGAACTGGCGGGCGCTTATCCTTTGCCGCGCACCGTGCTCGAGTACCGCGCGCTGGCGAAGCTGAAGTCGACCTACACGGAGAAGCTTCCGGAGCTGATCAATCCGGACACCGGGCGGATTCACACCTCCTATCATCAGGCTGTTGCGCAGACGGGCCGGCTTTCCTCGACCGACCCGAACCTGCAGAACATCCCGATCCGCACGCCCGAAGGGCGGCGGATCCGTCAGGCTTTCATCGCGCCGCCCGGTCACGTGTTGCTGGCGGCGGATTACTCGCAGATCGAGCTGCGCATCATGGCGCACCTGTCGGGCGATGAGGGGCTGCTCAGGGCGTTCGCCGAAGAGCGCGACGTGCATCAGGCGACCGCCGCGGAGGTGTTCGCGCAGCCGCTCGAGGCCGTCACGGCCGAACAGCGCCGGCTCGCCAAGACCATCAACTTCGGGCTCATCTACGGCATGTCGGCGTTCGGCCTCGCGCGTCAGCTGGGCATCGACCGCGCCGCCGCCCAGCGCTACGTCGATCGCTACTTCGAGCGCTACCCGGGCGTGCGCCGCTTCATGGATGAGACCCGCGAACGGGCCCGCACGCAGGGCTACGTGGAGACGGTGTTTGGTCGTCGTCTGTATCTGCCGGATATCCGCTCCGGCAATCCGCAGATCCGCCAGTACGCCGAGCGCAGCGCGATCAACGCACCCATGCAGGGCACCGCCGCCGACATCATCAAGCGGGCGATGATCTCCGTTGATGCCTGGTGTCGGGCTGCGCACGGGCGCGCCCATCTGATCATGCAGGTGCATGACGAGCTGGTCCTCGAGGTGCGCGCGGAGCATCTCGAGGAGGCGCGCGGCGAGCTTCGCGAGCGCATGAGCGCCGCGGCGACGCTGCAAGTGCCGCTACGCGTGGAGATCGGCGCCGGCGCCAACTGGGACGAGGCGCACTGAGTGCGCGCTCACCCGCCGGGCTGCACGGCGATGCACAGATACTTGAGTTCGGTGTACTCGAGGATCCCGTGGCGCGAACCCTCGCGGCCGATACCGGATTCCTTCACGCCGCCGAACGGCGCCGTCTCGGTGGTCAGCAGCCCGGTATTCAACCCCACCATGCCGTATTCGAGCGCCTCGGCGACGCGCCAGGACCGGGACAAATCGCGCGTGTAGAAGTACGCGGCCAGTCCGAACTCGGTGTCGTTCGCCATGCGGATGGCTTGCTGCTCGCTCTCGAAGCGAAACAGCGGTGCGATCGGTCCGAAGATCTCCTCGCGAGCCATGAGCATCTGCGGGGTGACCCCGGTCACCACGGTCGGCTCGAAGAACGTCCCGCCCAGGGCGTGGCGTCGACCGCCGGTCAATACGCGTGCGCCCTTCTCGAGCGCATCGGCGAGATGACGCTCCACCTTGGCGAGGGCACGCGCGTCGATCAGCGGGCCTTGATCGGTGGGACCGGCCAGACCATCGCCGACGCGCAGCTTGGCGACGGCTTCGGCCAGCTTGGCGGCGAAGGTGTCATAGATGCCGCTCTGCACCAGCAACCGGTTTGCGCAGACGCAGGTCTGGCCGCTGTTGCGGTACTTGCTCGCCATCGCACCGCTCACCGCGGCATCGACGTCGGCATCGTCGAAGACGATGAAAGGCGCATTGCCACCGAGCTCGAGAGAGACCTTCTTCACGGTGCCCGCGCACTGCGCCATCAGCCGCTTGCCGACCGGGGTGGAGCCGGTGAAGCTCAACTTGCGCACCAGCGGATGGGTCGTCAGTTCCGCGCCAATGGCCTGCGCGTCGCTGCCGGTGACGATATTGAACACGCCCGGCGGGATACCCGCGCGCGCCGCAAGCTCGGCGAGCGCCAGCGCCGAGAAGGGCGTCTGGATCGCCGGCTTGCACACGAAGGTGCAGCCGGCCGCGAGCGCCGGGGCTGCTTTGCGCGTGATCATCGCGCTCGGAAAATTCCAGGGCGTGATGGCTGCGGCGACACCGACCGGCTGGCGCATCACGAGCAGCCGGCGGTCGGCCTGGTGCGGCGGAATGAGCTCGCCGTAGAGTCGCTTGGCCTCCTCGGCGAACCACTCGATAAATGAGGCGGCATAGGCGATCTCCCCACGCGCCTCGGCGAGCGGCTTGCCCTGCTCGGCCGTCATGATCGTGGCGAGATCCTCCTGATGTTCGAGCAGCAGGGCGTGCCAGCGACGCAGCAGCGCGCTGCGCTCGCGCGCGGGCCTGGCCGCCCAGGCTGGGAACGCCGCCCCGGCCGCCTCGATGGCACGGCGGGTCTCGGCGGCGCCGAGTTCCGGCACGGTGCCGAGGGTCTCGCCCGTGGCCGGATTGCGCACCGTGCTGAGCGCGCCGCCCTGCGCATCCACCCAGTGGCCGTCGAGATACGCCTGTGTGCGCAGCAGATTCGAATCGCGGAGCTTCATCAGTACCGTTCCTCCCGCGGACAGTGTCCCATGGGTCAAACCGTTCGGCCAAGGGCCTCGATTACGGTCAAGCTGATGAAGCCGTGAGCATTGCTGGACGCGAAGCGGCCGCAGCCGGCACGCCGGGAACTTTGCACTGCGAAGTGACTCCAACTTTCTGAGTGCTTCGGCACTCCCCGCTTCCCTCCCTGAGCGGGTCAACGCCCGGTTCACACGAGACCTGTGCCGGGTTGGTCTGCCCCGATGGCCCGCCCGGCCATCGGGGTCTTTTAATGCTCCTCCGGCCGCGCCATGCCCAACCAGGCGCCGAGCGTGTGCTGAGCCTCCTGCACCCCTGCGCCACTGTGCGCTGAGAACAGCTGTACCGTAGCGCGCCCGCCGAGCAGCGCCGACGCTGCCGACAGCGTTTGACGCGCCTCGTTGCGGGTCAGCTTGTCGCTCTTGGAAAGCAGCACGTGCACCCGCTGATGTGCGCCCGCCCAGGCCATGAGCGCCTCATCGCCCTCGCCGATCCCCCGGCGTGCGTCCACGATCAGGAACACGCCGCGCAACGCAGCGCGTTGCCGTAGCGCTTCCATCAGTGCCGGCCAGGTGCGTCGCTCATGCTCCGGGGCGCTCGCATAGCCGTAACCGGGCAGGTCGATCAGCCGGGCGTGCTCGGCGAGCGTAAAGAAATTGATCAGCCGGGTCCGGCCCGGCGTCTTGCTCGAGCGCGCCAGGCCTCGATGCGCCACGATGGCATTGATGGCGCTCGACTTGCCGGCATTGGATCGGCCCGCAAAGGCCACTTCGATGCCGTGGTCCGCGGGGAACTGTGCCGGCGCGGCCGCGCTCAGCAGAAAATGTGCTTGGGGAAATCGGAGCATGGTCCTAGTGTACAATCTTGGTCTTTCGCACCATCGGTCAGAATCCCAAGAGAGCAAACCATGGCGAAAAGACTCTTGTTGCTGATCGTCCCCGCAGTTGCGGCGATGTTCACGGCCGGTACGGCCATTGCAGCCTCTCACGCAGCGGCGGCTGCATCGAGCGCCGCGCCCGCATCGGGCACGACGACAGCTGCACCGGCTGCCGCCAGTACAGCGGCGGCCGCGAGCGGTCCGCCGGTCGTCACGCCCGACCCGTACCGAGACGGGTCAGTGCAAGCCGGCGCGGCCAAGGCGACCATGTGCTTTGCCTGCCACGGCCCGAACGGCAACAGCGTCAGCCCGGTGTTCCCGCGCCTCGCGGGCCAGAACGCGGTCTACATCGTTGAGCAGCTGCACCTGTTCCGTGCCGGGATCCGCCAGAACCCGATGATGGCGGCGATGGCCGCGGGACTGAGCGATCAGGATATCGACAATCTGGCGGTGTTCTTCGCCGCGCAGACCCCGACCGGCCTCACCGCGGATCCGACCTTGTGGAAAGCGGGCCAGGCCCTGTACCTCTCCGGGGACCGCCAGCACGGCATTCCGGCCTGCGTGGCCTGCCACGGCCCGACCGGGCAGGGTAATCCGGCAGCCGGCTACCCCGCGCTGCGGGCGCAGCAGTCCGCCTATGTGGTCACACAGCTGCAGAATTATGCCAATGGCACCCGCTACAGCGGGCCGCATCCCGAGACAGCGGCGCCAAACAGCATCATGATGTTCACGATTGCCAAACGCCTGAGCCCTGCGCAGATGCAGGCGGTGGCATCGTACGTGCAAGGCTTGCGTTGAACAGTACTTCAGGAGTTTCTCGTCCCATGATCCGCCAGCTCGCATTGTCCACCGCGCTCGCCCTCGTCCTATGCGCCTGCAGTTCTCATCAGACTCCTCCGTCGCAGACGAGCAGCAATGCGACCGCGCCGAGCGCCGGCGCGCCCACCAGCAGTTCCGGGGCCTCGAGCAGCGGGGCTTCCAGTGCCGGCTCGCCAGCCAGTGCTTCGGCCTCGAGCGCCGCGGCGGCGGCCAGTCCGATGGCCCTGCCGACGAGCAGCGAGTGGCACCCGGGCGTCAACTACAGCGTGATTTCCCCGGCCCAGCCCACCAACGCCCCGCCCGGCAAGGTGCAGGTCATGGAGGTCTTCTGGCTCGCCTGCCCGCACTGCTATGCGCTCGAGCCGTTCATTCAGGCCTGGCGCAAGAGCAAACCGGACTATGTGCAGTTCGTGCGCGTCCCGGTGATGTGGGGACCGGTACAGCGCTCGCATGCGCGGCTGTATTACACGTTCGAGGCGCTGGGACGCCGTGACCTGGTGGACAAAGCGTTCCACTACATTCACGGCCTCGAGATGCAAACGCGCAGCGAGTCCATCCTGGTCGGCAGCAGCAAGGCGCAGACTCTGCAGCTGCAGGCGGCATTCGCCGGCAAATACGGGATATCCGCCACGGCATTCGCGAACGCATACAACTCGTTCGACGTGAGCACGCGCCTGCAGCAGGCGCAGGAAATCAACCAGATCTACGAGATCGACAGTGTGCCGACGATCATCGTCGATGGTCGCTACCGGACCAACGTCGAGAAGGCCGGTGGCGAGAACAAGCTGATCGCGCTGATCAATTTCCTCACCCAGTGGGATCACGACCACCAGAATGCGGGGTAGGCCGATGGGACGCGTCCACTTCGCCGGCGCGCGGCTCGCCGCGGCCGCACTCGTGCTCGGTCTGTGCGCTGGGGTCGGGCTGACGAGCGCCGTCGCGGCGGATTTGCCCATGAACGGCCGCTGGAAGCCGGGGGTGAACTACACGCTGATTTCGCCCGCGCAACCGACCAGCGCGCCGCCCGGCAAAGTGCAGGTGATGGAGTTCTTCTATCTCGCTTGCCCGTTCTGCCATGCGCTCGAGCCTTACATGCTCGCCTGGCGCAAGAGCAAGCCGACATACGTTCAGTTCGTGCGCGTGCCGGTGATGTGGGCGCCACTGCAGGTGGCGGATGCCCGGCTGTTTTACACGCTGGAGGCGGTCGGTCGGGACGACCTGGTCGAGACGGCGTTTCAAACGCTGCACCGGCTCGAGCAGGCCGCCGGCGGCGACGAGGATGTCATGATCGGCGATACGCCGGCCAAGACACTCGCGCTGCAAGCTGCATTCGCCCAACGGCACGGGGTCGCGAGCGGTATGTTCAGCAACGCATACCACTCATTCGACGTCCACGTCGAGCTCGGTCGCGCGCGCCAGCTTGGCCAGCTCTACGAGATCACCCACACCCCCACGATCGTGGTGGACGGGCGCTACAAGACGGACGTAGCCAAGGCGGGTGGCGAGCGGCAGCTGATCGAGCTGATTGGCTTTCTCACCCGCTGGGATCACGCTCACCTGCCGGCAGAGGCCGCCGCGCACTGACACGGCGCCAGGCGGGCGGCTCAGAGAATGTAGCGGCTGAGGTCCTCGTCCTTTGCAAGGTTACCGAGATTAGCATCGACGTAGTGCGCGTCGACCGTCAGTGGCCCCTCGCTCCGTTCAGACGCATCGTAGGACACTGACTCCAGCAGCCGTTCCATGACGGTGTGCAGCCGGCGTGCACCGATGTTCTCGGTGCGTTCGTTGACCTGAAAGGCAATTTCCGCGATGCGCTGAACGCCGTCGGGGGTGAACTGCACCGGCACGCCCTCTGTGCCCATCAGCGCCTGGTACTGCGCAGTGAGCGAGGCATCCGGCTCGGTGAGGATGCGCACGAAATCACCGACCTTCAGCGAATCAAGTTCCACCCGAATCGGCAGTCGGCCCTGCAGTTCCGGAATGAGATCTGAGGGCTTGGACAGACTGAAGGCGCCCGAGGCAATGAACAGCACGTGATCCGTCTTCACCGGGCCGTACTTGGTGGTCACCGTCGAGCCTTCCACGAGCGGCAGTAGGTCGCGCTGCACGCCCTCGCGCGACACGTCCGCACCCATCGTCTCCTGGCGGCGCGTTACCTTGTCGATCTCGTCGATGAACACGATGCCGTTCTGTTCTGCGTTGGCGAGCGCCTGGATCTTCAGCTCCTCCTCATTGATGAGCTTCGCCGCCTCGTCCTCGATGAGCAGCTTCAGCGCCTCGCTCACCCGCACTTTGCGATTGCGGGTGCGGCCGCCACCCAGGTTCTGGAACATCGACTGCAGCTGCTGCTGCATTTCCTCCATCCCCGGCGGCGCCATGATCTCGACACCCATCGGTGCGGCACGCAGCTCGATCTCGATTTCGCGCTCGGCGAGTTCTCCGGCGCGCAGCATGCGGCGGAACTTCTCGCGTGTCTCGGCATCGCGCGGCTGCACGGGCTCGTCGGTGGAAAATCCCAGCATGCGCGGCTTGGGCAACAGCGCATCGAGCACGCGCTCCTCGGCTGCATCCGCGGCGCGCTGGCGCACCTTGTCCATTTCCTGCTCGCGAGTCATCTTGACCGCCACGTCCACCAGCTCCTTGACGATCGAGTCGACGTCCCGACCGACATAGCCCACCTCGGTGAACTTGGTGGCTTCGACCTTCACGAACGGTGCGTTCGCGAGTCTTGCGAGCCGGCGTGCAATCTCGGTCTTACCCACACCGGTCGGCCCGATCATGAGAATGTTCTTCGGAGTGATCTCCTGGCGCAGCGGCTCGGGAACCTGCATGCGCCGCCAGCGGTTGCGCAGTGCGATGGCCACCGCACGCTTGGCGGCATCCTGCCCGACGATGTGCTTGTCGAGCTCCTGAACGATTTCACGGGGAGTAAGCGATGACATGGCAATAGAGTCGGCGGGCACGCCCCTCAGACGGCGTCCTGCTTCAGTTCCTCGATGGTCAGATTGCGATTGGTGTAGATGCAGATGTCGGCTGCGATCTCGAGCGAGCGTTGCACCACGTCCCGTGCGCCGAGCTCCGAGGCCGCCAGCAGTGCGCGGGCCGCCGACAGGGCGAACGGACCACCGGAGCCGATGGCCGCGGCATCATGCTCCGGCTCGATGACATCGCCATTGCCGGAGATGATCAGAAGCTTGGCCGGATCAGCGACCAGCAGCAGCGCCTCCAGTCGCCGCAGGTAGCGGTCCGCACGCCAGTCCTTCGCCAACTCGATCGCTGCGCGGGTGAGATTGCCGTACTTCTCCAGTTTGCCCTCGAACCGCTCGAACAGCGTAAAGGCATCGGCCGTGCCGCCGGCGAAACCGGCGAGCACCTTGTCGTTGTAGAGCCTGCGCACTTTGCGGGCGTTGCCCTTCATGACGGTATTGCCCAGGGTCACCTGGCCGTCGCCACCGAGCGCGACCGCACCGTTGCGACGGACACCGAGAATGGTCGTGCCGTGGGGATCAAACGTCTTCGAATCGGTCATGATGCAGCCGGTACCAGGCAATAAAGTTCTCGGCGCGCGGCGCCTACTCAGGATTTACGGCGCGCCCGCGGGTGCGCTGCATCGTAGATGCGGGCCAGGTGCTGAAAATCAAGGTGGGTGTAAATCTGCGTCGTGGCGATATCGGCATGACCGAGCAGTTCCTGTACGCCGCGCAGTTCGGCACCGGACTCGAGCAGGTGAGAGGCGAATGAATGCCGGAACAGATGCGGGTGCACGTGCTGCGGCAGGCCCTGGCGCCTCGCCCAGTACGCGATGCGCTTTTGAATTTCGCGCCGGCCGAGCCGGCGTCCACCGCGACCGACGAACAGCGCCTGTTCGTCGCTCCTCGCCCACGCCGCGCGCTGCCTCAGCCAGCGCTCGAGCGCCTCGGCCGCCATGCGCCCGACGGGTACGGCGCGCTCCTTGTTCCCCTTGCCCAGCACCCGCACGATGCGGTCGCGCAGGTCGAGCTGCCCCAGATCGAGCGTCGTGAGCTCGGCCAGGCGCAGACCCGAGGAGTAAAAGAGCTCCATGATGGCCCGGTCGCGCACCGCCACCGGCGTCGTGTCCGTGATGGCCAGCAGCCGAGCCATCTGATCCGCATCCAGCGTCACCGGCAGACGGCGCGCCGCCTTCGGCGCACGCACCTCGGTCGCCGGGTTGTGCCGCAGCGCACGCAGATCGGCAGCCGCGGACGCATTGCCGTGCTCGCGCTGCACCTGTGCTTCGCGCAGTAAAAAATCAAAGAAACTGCGCACCGCCGAGAGCCGCCGTTGAATGCTGCGCGGGGCGAGCCCTCCGGCATGCAGACGGGCGGCGAACAGGCGCACGTGCACGGCATCGAGCGCAGCCCAATCAGCCAACTGCGCCCGATCGCAGTAGACGGCCAGTGCCTGCAGGTCGCGCAAGTAGTTCGAGACCGTGTGCGGCGAGCCGCGCCGCTCGGCCACCAGATAGCGCCGAAAGCGCTCGAGCCATTCTGCCGCGGCGGGCGTCATCGGCGCGCTGGCATCACAGTCCGTCCTAGGCGCTGCGAGGCAGCGTCAACGCATCGGCAATGAGATCGGCCATGCGCGCGAGGAATTCGGTGCTCATACCCGGATGGAACCGGTCGCGATCGGGACTGCCGAGGGCGAGCACGCCGATCGAAACACCCTTCTCGAGCAGCGGCACCAGCGCCACCGAGCCGATCTGCGCCGCATCAGGGCCGAACAGCAGTTCGCGCTGCGAATCACGTGCCTGACCGCAGCGCGGCTTGCCTGCGCTGAACAGCGACTCGAAGGATTTCAGTCCCGGATTGTCACGCGTGACGGTGCGCACGAAGCGCTGCGGGGTCAGATCGGGATAGTCCCCAATCAGCAGCAGCACACCGTGGAACGAGTCAAAGTCCTCGCGCAGCCCGGCCTCGATGCGCGCCACCGCATCGGCTCGGCTGCCCGATTGCAGCAGACGACGCGTGAACCGATGCAGCTTCTCGGCGATGACATCGTTGGCCCGGGCCACCGCGACGAGATCCGCCAACTTGCTCTCGAGCGCCGCATGCTTCTCGCGCATCACCTCGATCTGTCGTTCGACCAGGGAGATGGTCGATCCGCCGCGCGCATGCGGCAGACGCAGGCGCAACAGCAACGCCTGGTGGCGCTCGAAGAAATCCGGGGTGTGCTGCAGGAAGGTGGCAATGGCCTCCTCGTCCATCTCCCCGGCGGCAACGCCGCGTGCTTCACGTGTGGTCATGATTTATGAGCGCTCCTGAATATCGATGTGGCCCTGAAAGGCGACCTCAGCCGGACCGGTCAGCCAGATCGACTCTGCGGGGCCCGCCCAGCGCACGCGGAGCTCGCCGCCGCGCGCGCTGACCCTGACCTCTGGATCCAGCAAATCCCAGCGCCGCCCGACCGCCACCGCAGCGCATGCGCCCGTGCCGCAGGCGAGCGTCTCGCCGGCGCCGCGCTCGTAGACCCGCAGCCGGATGTGCGTTCGGTCCACGATCTGCATGAACCCGACGTTGACCCGCCTGGGAAAGCGGCGGTGGCGCTCGATGGCCGGCCCGAGGCGCGCCACCGGCGCCGCCTCGACCGAGGCGACGGCGAGTACGGCATGAGGATTACCGATCGACACTGCGCCGATCTCAACGGTCTCACCGTCGAGCTCGAGGGGATAACGATCCGCCTCGGCGGCGGCCTGCAGCGGCAGCGCCGCCGGATCGAAGCGCACCGCTCCCATGTTGACTGCAACCGTTCCGCCGGGACGCACCTGCGCCTCGATGAGACCGGCCGGGCTCTCGAGCGTCACCGCTCCGGCGCGTCCCGCGCCGCGCGCGGCCAGCAGCGCCGCGATGCAGCGGGCACCGTTGCCGCATTGCTCGACCTCTTCACCATCGGCATTGAAGATACGGTAGAACGCCGCCGCTGCGCCGTGCCGGGACGGTTCGAGCAGCAGCGCTTGATCGAAGCCGATGCCGGTGTGCCGATCGGCCAGGCGGCGCAGTTGCTCTGCAGTGAGCGGCGCCCGCCCGGCCGGCGCATCGAACACTGCGAAATCGTTGCCCAGGGCGTGCATCTTGGTGAATTCGATGCGCATGGCGCGAGGATACCCCAACTGCCGCAGCGCGGTCAGACCCGAAAGCGCTCGCGCAGCTCGCCGGCCAGACGCCGACTGACCGGCAGCAGCAGCGCGCTGCCGCGCAGCAGCACGCTGTAGCGGCCGTCGCCGCTGCGCTCGATACTTTGCAGATGATCGGCGTTGATCAAGGTATTGCGGTGGATACGCACGAAGCGCTCGCCGAGTTCCTCTTCCAGCGCGCGCAGCGATTCCTCGATCAAATCCTCGCCGTGCACGTGGCGCACGGTGGTGTATTTCTGATCCGCCTGGAAGTAGAGGATTTCGGCCAACGGGATCAGACGCACCTGTTCGCGGCGGCGCACCGCGATGTGCGTGCGGCGCGATGTACCGGCCGCCGCGGCGAGACGCAGCAGCTGCGGACGCGTCAGGCGACCGGCCTGGGCCAGGGCGGCCGCGAGCTTGTCGCGGCGGACGGGCTTGAGCAGATAACCGACGGCCCGGGTCTCGAATGCATTGACCGCGTACTGATCGTAGGCCGTCGTGAAGATCACCGCCGGCGGTTCCTCGAGCACGCTCAGATGCCGTGCCGTCTCGATGCCATCGGCGCCCGGCATGCGCACATCGAGCAACACCACATCCGGCACGTGGCGTGCGGCCTGCTCGAGCGCATCGGAGCCGGTGGCCGCCTCAGCGATGATCTGCACGCCGCCGATCTCCTCGAGCAGCTGGCGCAAGCGCTCCCGGGCTGGAGGCTCGTCGTCTACGATCAACACCCGCAACATCCGTGCGTGCCTCAGTCGGCCTGAACGGTCGCGCTGGATGCGGCGATGTACGGAAAGCGCAGCGTCACGATGTACTCCTCCCCGAACGCTCCAGCCTTCACGAGCGCGCGCTGGCCGTAAAGCAGGCTGAGGCGCTCGCGGATGTTTTCCAGTGCGAGATGATTGCCCTGCCGCGCGCCGCTCGGCGCTGCGAGCGGATTGCGCACCACCACGGAGATCAGCTCTGCCGCGCGCTCGCCGTGGACGTGCACGGTACCGCCTTCAGGACGCGGCTCGATGCCGTGATAGATCGCGTTTTCGAGCAATGGCTGCAGGATGAGACCGGGCACCCTCGCATCGGCAGGCAGCGCCCCGACGTCCCAGGTGACCTGCAGTCGCTCGCCGAGACGAAGTGCCTCGATCCGCTGGTAGGTCTGCGCGATTTCCAATTCCTCAGCGAGCGTGATGGTCTGATGTGGATCGCCGAGAGATGCCCGGAACAGATCGGCCAGGTCCTGCACCGCCTGCTCGGCCTGCCGAGGCGCCGAGCGCGTCAGGGCGGCGATGGTGTTCATGCTGTTGAAGAGAAAATGCGGGCGGATGCGCGCCTGCAGCGCATGCACGCGCGCCGCCGCCCGCATCTCGATGTTGCGCCGCCACTGATGGGTCACGTAGAAGTAGCGCAGCGTCACGCCAGCGATCACGCAGCCGATCACCGTGTTGCGCAACACAAAGGGCCAGAGGCGCCGGGGAAATTGCGCCGCGACCGCCGGCGCGCCGAGCAGGTGGCTGCGGCCGAGGAGGACCGTGGCGATGGAGATCACCGCCACCGTCGCAGTCAGTAGCGCAAGCGCGGCGGCCGAGCCGCGCTGCACGCCGAGTCGGGCCAGCACCGGTCGCAGCACGCACAGCAGCGCCGCGCCCACCAGGCCGATCCAGAGTAGAAACAGTGAGCTGCGCGCGAGTTGCGCGCCGAAGTCGACCGCACCGCTGCGTGCGATCGACAGCACGACGGCCGTCAGCTCGACGATCAGAACAATGGCGACCGCGGCACGCGAGGCGCAGAAGTTGGGCAGATAGAACGAGTCGCTCTCGCCGCGGAACGTCCCGTCCGCGGGCGCTTGCCGCCTCATGCCTGCGGATCGCAACTCGCCGGTCACGGCGGCTATTATGCCTCAAGCGCAGGCCCGGCGGCCGGCCGGGAAACCCACCGGGCGTCGCGCGCCCCCGCCGTGCACCACGCAACCCGGTGCGCCGCCCTCAACCCGAGCCCTTCAGCTGCGCCGCCACACGCCGATAGGCCTCACGGAATGGGATGCCCTCGGTGACGACCAGGCGGTTGGCCTGCTCCGCGGCGTGGATGGCCGGGTCGAGACGAATCTGCGCCGGACGGAAGCGCATGGCCTCGAGCGCGGCCGGCAGGATCGCGAGTGTCTCGCGGGCGACATCGATGGCCCGGAACAGCGGAAACTTCAGCAGCTGCAAGTCGCGCTGGTATCCGGAGGGCAGTTTCGCGCACACCGCGAGTGCCTCGGTGAGGCAGGCCTGGGCGGTGGCCGTGCGGCCCCGGATCAGTTCGAACACGTCCGGGTTGCGTTTCTGCGGCATGATCGAGGAGCCGGTCGTGAAGGCCTCCGGGAGTGCAAGGAAGGCAAACTCCTGCGTGTAGAACAGCAGCACGTCGGCCGCCAGCCGGCCCAAGTCCTGCATCAGCAGGTTGATGTGAAACAGCAGCTCCGACTCAGCCTTGCCGCGCGAGAGCTGCACGGCCGTCACCGGCTCGTGGACCTGGGCAAAGCCGAGCTTGGCGCGGGTCGCCTCCCGGTCGATGGGCAGGCCCGGGGTGCCGTAGCCGGCGGCCGAACCGAGCGGGCTCTTGCCGAGACGACGGTGTACGTGGCGCAGCGCCTCGGCGTCGTCATGGATTTCCGTGGCGAAGCCCCCGGCCCACAACGCCACCGAACTCGGCATCGCCTGCTGCATGTGGGTGTAGCCCGGCAGCGTGATCGCCCCCTCGCGTACCGCCAGGTGCTCCAGGGCCACGGCCACTGCGCTCGCCCCGGCATTGAGGCTCTCGACCTCATCGCGCAGATACAGTCGCAAGGCCGTCAACACCTGGTCGTTGCGCGAACGGCCGAGGTGCACCCGTCCGCCCGTCGGCCCGATGCGCTCGGTCAACCGGCGCTCGAGCGCCGTCTGGCCATCCTCGTCGGCGAGTTCGATGTGCCACCGTCCGCGTGCATGCTCCTCGGCGAGCGCCGTCAGCCCGGTCCGAATGGCCTCGAGATCGGTCTCGCTGAGCAGCCCCTGAGCGCTCAGCATCTCGGCATGCGCAATCGAGGCCCGCGCATCGTAGGCGACCAGGCGCTCATCGAGGGCGAAGTCCTCCCCGGCCGTGTAGCGCAGCACTCGCTCATCGAGCGGTGCGCCCTTGTCCCACAGCCGGCTCACATTCACGCCCCGCCGCCGAGCTGCTCGGCCGGTGTCAACGCATCGATGTCCTCGACGATGAGCGTGCCGGTGCCCTCGTTGGTGAACACCTCTCCGAGAATTCCCTCCGGGGCGTGGTACGACACCACGTGCACGCGGCGTACGCCGCCGCGCAGAGCCGACTCGATCGCCCGCGCCTTCGGCAACATGCCATCGGCGATCGCGCCCTGTTCGCGCAGCCGCTCCAGCCCTTCGAGATCGGTATAGGAGATCAGCGAGCCCGGGTCGGCCAGATCGGCAAGGATCCCGGGCGCGCCGGTGCACAGGATCAATTTCTCGGCGCCGAGCGCGGCTGCGACGGCCGATGCCACGGTGTCGGCGTTGATGTTGAGCAGTACGCCGTCATCGTCGGCCGACAGCGGGCTCACCACTGGCATCAGACCGTTGTCGAGCAGCTTGCGCAATACGGTTGGATCGACCGCATCGATGTCCCCGACGAACCCGTAGTCGACGACCTCACCGCTCGTGGCAAGCGTCACGGGCGGGCGCTTGTGCGCGCGGATCAGGCCGGCGTCGACCCCGCTGACCCCGACCGCCTCGATGTTCAGTTCGCGGCACATGCCGAGGATCGCGGTGTTGATGGTCCCATTGAGCACCATCGCAGTGACGTCGATGGCCTCGCGATCGGTCACGCGGCGGCCTTCCACCATGCGCGAGCTGACTCCAAGGGCGCGCGCAAGCTCGGTGACCTGCGGCCCGCCGCCGTGCACGAACACGACCCGCACGCCGAAGTAATGCAGGATCGCGATCTGCTCGATGAGTACACGCGTCGAGGCGTCGTCGGCGAATACGCCGCCGCCTGCCTTCACCACGAAGGTCTTGCCGCGGTACATGCGGATGTAAGGCGCGGCGCTCTTCAAAGCGCGGATGGCCAGTGCCTGGTCGGCGGGTTGCATGATCATGTCAGTGATGGGCCCCTGGTCTGAGCGGAAAGAAACGTGGCTGGCTTACAGCCCCTTGAGCAGACGGTACAACACCGCCATCTGCACCGGCAGGCGATTGTACGCTTCGTGCCGCACGATGCTGCGCGGGCCGTCGAGAACTTCGTCGGCGACGGCCACGTTGCGGCGCACCGGCAGACAGTGCATCAGCCGGCATTCGGGTGCAGCCGGCTCGAACCACTCGCTGCGCACGCACCAGTCCTTCAGCGCCGCGCGGCGCCGTGCCTCTTCGGCCGCGTCTCCGTAACAGGCGGTGGCGCCCCACTCCTTCGCGTACAGGATGTGCGCCCCCGCGAGTGCCTCGCGCCGATCCTCGCTCTCGCGCACCGAGCCGCCCGAGAGCGCGGCGGCATGGCGCGCCTTGTCCATGATTGGCGCTGGCAGCGCGTATCCCTCGGGGCGCAGCACCACGACATCCATGCCGCGCAGCGCGGCCATGTGCACGACGGCGGCCGGGACCGCGAGCGGCAACGCGCGCGGATGATACACCCAGGAGAGCACGAATCGACCGCGTTGCGGCACGGCGAAATCGTCCAATGTCTTCCAGTCGGCGAGCGCCTGACACGGATGGTTGACGGCCGATTCGAGGTTGATCAGCGGCTTGTCGACCAGGGCCGCGAGCGCGTTGAAGGTCGACTCGGTGAGATCGGCCGCCAGATCCCGACCGCCCGCGAACGCACGGATGCCGAGCGCATCGCAGTAGGACGCCAGCACCGGGATCCCTTCGCGGGCATGCTCGGCCGCGGCGCCATCCATGACGGCCCCGAGCTGTGTCTCGAGCTGCCAGGTGCCCTGTCCGGGCGTGATGACAAATGAGCTGCCGCCAAGACGCGCCATGCCCGCTTGGAACGAGGCGAGCGTGCGCAGCGAAGGATTCATGAACAGCAGACCGAGAATCCGGCCGGCCAGGGCGTGCGGCTCGGGCTGGCGTTGCAGCCGCTCGGCAAGCGCGAGCAGCGCGAGCACCTCCGCATGCGACAGATCCGCCAGGTCGAGGAAGCGCTTCATGCGCCGATGTCCGCAAGCGCCCGGCACAACAGATCGACGTGTGTCTCCTGCAGAATGAACGGTGGCAGCAACCGCACGATGTCCGGATCGGTCGCAGTGCCGGCCAGAATGCCGCGCTGCAGCAGAGCGGCCTGGATCTGCTTGGCCGGCCGGCGGGTGCGCAGGCCGAGCAGGAACCCCTCGCCCTGCACGTCACTCACCGGCCCGGTGAGACAGTGGCGGCGGATATAGGCCGAGACGCGCCGGACGTTCTCGAGCAACCGCTCGGACTCGATCGCCTCGAGAGTCGCGAGCAGCGCCGCGCAGGCCATCGGCCCACCGCCGTACGTGGTGCCGAGCAGACCGATCTTGAGCGTGGCGGAAACCCGCGCCGAGGTGAGCAGCGCCGCGACGGGGAAGCCGTTGCCGAGCGCCTTGGCCGTAGTGAGCATGTCGGGCATGACGCCGTAGAGTGCAGCCGCGTAGGGCGCTCCCACCCGGCCGAAACCACATTGCACCTCATCGAAGATCAGCAGCGCGCCGACCGCATCACAGCGCGCACGTAGCGCGGCGAGATAGGGCTGTCCGAGGTCCACGGCCCCGGCGAGGCCTTGTACGGGCTCGACGATCACAGCGGCGGTCTGCTCGGTGACTTGCGCGGCAAGCGCCGCGAGATCCCCTCGCGGCAGAAAGCTCACATCAAAGGGCGTGCGCGCAAATCCGTACCAGGACTGCGAGCCCCAGGTGACTGCGGAGGCCGCCGCGGTGCGGCCGTGGAATGCACCCTCGATGGCTGCCACATGCGGCCGCTGCGTCATGCGCAACGCCAACCGCAGCGCGTTCTCGTTGGCCTCGGCCCCACTGTTGACCAGGAACACGCTGGCAAAATCCAACTGTGAAAATGCCAGCAGCCGCTCGGCCGCCCGCGTGCGCACGCTCATTGGCAACGCGTTGGTCTGAAACTGACACTCGCGCGCCTGCGCGGCGAGTGCTTCGGCCCAGCCCGGATGGGCATAACCGAGCGCGGCGACCGCATGCCCGCCATACAGGTCGAGCACCCGCTCGCCGCGCGGGCCGATGAGCCAGACGCCTTCGGCGCGCGCGACCTCGAAAGGATACTGGGCGTAGACGGGCGCCAGCGCCTCGCCGCTCGGCGGCGCCGGTCTGAGCGACTCGGGCGAAGATGCGGTCATCGTATTCTCGCTTCAGGTCCAGCCCGGAGCCGGACTGGTGAGGCCGTCGGTCTCGGGCAAGCCGAACAGCCGATTCATCCATTGCACGGCGCCGCCGGCTGCGCCCTTGGTGAGATTGTCGATCGCGCACAGGACCGCGACGCTGCGGCCGTCGCTCGTCGCGCTGAGATGCGCGTAATTGCTGGCCGTCACATCCTTGATGCGCGGCGCGCCGTCGAGGACGCGCACGAAGGGCGAGCGGGCATAGAATTCGCGCAGGATGCCGAGCACCTCGGCGCTTTCGGCCGGCTGTGCGAGCTGCGCCTGCACCGTGACGTGAATGCCGCGGGCAAACGGCCCGGAGTGCGGCACGAAGGCAAATTGGGCCGCCACGCCGCTCGCGGCACGGGCGCAGGCGGCGATCTCCGGGGCATGTCGGTGCGCGAGGGCGCTGTACGCGTACAGGTCGCTGTGTCGTACCGGGTGATGTGTGCCGGCGGTGGGCTTGCGGCCCGAGCCGGTGCTGCCCGTGATGCCCGCGACATAGAGCTGCGGTGACACCAGGCCGCGAGCGAGCAGCGGCACGCTCGCGAGCAACACCGCCGTAGCGAAGCATCCGGGATGGGCGACGTGTGGCGTATCGAGCCGGGCGAGGTGCTCCGGCAGCGCGCAGGTAAATTGCGCGAGACGTTCCGGCGCGCCGTGGGCATGCCCGTAAACCTGTGCGTACTCGCTGGCCGAGCGGAAGCGGTAATCCGCCGAAATGTCGACCACGCGCGGGGTGGTGCCGGCGCGCGCGGCGGCATGGAGGAGCGAGTCGATCAGTTGCGCGGACACCCCGTGCGGAGCGGCGGAAAAGATCGCGCAGCGCGGCTCGCGGATCAATCGCTCACGCA
Organism: Gammaproteobacteria bacterium; assembly: GCA_027324195.1. Classification (GTDB taxonomy): domain Bacteria; phylum Pseudomonadota; class Gammaproteobacteria; order Steroidobacterales; family Steroidobacteraceae; genus 13-2-20CM-66-19. The sequence goes on from DAHVTM010000069.1 coordinate 25,594, forward strand.
CCTCGTCCTGCGATTGGAAGCAGCGCTCGGCGTACACCGCGGCAAGGTGCGGAAACGCAGCAGCGATCGGCTCGCCGGGCTGACTGTCCGAGAGGATCGCGCACAGTTGAAAGTGCGGGTGCGCACTCAGCAACCGCAGCAGCTCACCCGACACATAACCGCTGCCGCCGAGCAGCACCGCGGGGATCGGCTCACTCATGCACGCGCCGTCCCGAGCAGACCCACGGCCCGCATCACGTGATCGCCGAGGGAAGCCCCATCACTGATGGCGTTGAACGCCGGAACCTTCAGCTGTTCGGTGATCAGGTCGATACCCACCTGATTGTCAGTGGCCGGACCAGTGACCACGCACGGCTCAATGCCGAAGCGCTCGCGCAGCAGCTTGACTCCGCCCCAGGCGGCCACCGGATCGTTAGCCGAGAGCGCCACGCCGGTGAGCGCGGCGCGAATGTCGGCGCACTCCAAGATGGCATCCACGCCGTAGGTGCCGAGGATACCGTCGCCGAGCTCGAACACGATAACGTCGGGCTTGCCGGCAGACAGCTCGGTCAACATGGTGCGGGTCAGGGCCGGTCCGTTGTGACGCGTGGTGGTGACCACACCGAAATCGGTAAAGATCGCCGAGCGGCGGGCACCGGCATCTTCCATCGCCATGATGTCACGCCGCAGCGAAACACCGGTGGCTTTGAACGCGTCCACGGTGAGACCTCGATGGCGCATGCGGCTGATCATGGCGCAGGCTGCGGCCGTCTTGCCCGCTTCCATGCAGGTGCCGGCCAGGGCCACCACGGGCACCTGACGGGTCTCGAGCCGGGCGGCCTGCTCGAGAGGGCGAATGCCGACCCGTGCCGGCACGCCGATGCGCTCGCCGAGGTATGGAAAGCGCAGCGCAACGCCGAGCACGCGGCAATCAAAGGGCGTGCCTTTGTCGGGATTGATCGAGTCGCACGCACCGAGCACCCCACCGATGTTGAGCATCTGGATGGTGTCGCCGGGCTTGACCGACTCCGGGATGTGCCCCGAGTAGCCGAACAGCGCCTTGCGATGGCCGAGCGCCCCGACGACGATGTCGCCCTTGCGCACTTTGGCCATACGCCCGCTGGTGAGCTCCAGGGTGTTGTAGGTCGATTTGTTGGTCAGAATCTCGACGACGATCACCACGCCCTCCTCGGCGGGGATGTCGGCCGAGATCCGCACCTCGTGCGAGAGGCCGCAGGCCTGCGCCACGGAGGCAATTTTATCGACCACGACGGTACGCATATCGTTCGCCATATCAGGACTCCGCCGATCCGGGCCGCTGCGGGGCCTGCCCCGCGCGGCGGTGAAACACACCGGTCAGCGCCACGATTTTGGAAAATCCGAGCGCATCCTGCGGCGTCCACTCACCGGCCGCCTCACCGTAAACACCCTTAGAGGCGCTCATCAGCGAGTGCGGCGAGTCGACGCCCTCGATAAACAGGTTGCCCGGGCGCAGCGCGAAGCGCACCGTGCCGCTCACCCGTGCCTGCGAGGACTCGAGCAGGGCCTCGATGTCCCGGCAGACCGGATCGAGCAGCTGGCCTTCGTGCACCAGATCGCCGTATGGCTGGGCCACCAGCTCCTTGATCCGCTGCTGCCGGCCGGTGAGCACGAGCTTCTCCAGTTCCCGATGCGCGGTCAGCAGCACCTCGGCGGCCGGCGCCTCGAAGGCCACTCGGCCCTTGGTGCCGATGATGGTATCGCCGAGGTGAATGCCACGACCGATGCCGAAGGGCGCAGCCAGGGATTCCAGCGCCTCGATCAGCGCCACAGGCGTGAGCGCGCGGCCATCGAGGCCGACGGGCCGGCCGCGCTCGAACGCAAGCGCGTGGGTTTCAGGCGCTCGCGGGCGGGTGAACGCATCCCGGGTGAGCACCCAGGCCTCATCCGCAATGGTGCCGGACGAGGTGAGGGTCTCTTGGCCGCCGATCGTCACCCCCCACAACCCCCGGTTAATCGAATAAGCCGCGCCAAACGGCGGTATCGGCAGGCCGCGGGCCTGCAGAAATGCCAGCTCCTCGGGCCGCTTGAAGGCCTCGTCGCGCACGGGGGCGAGCACCTCGAGATCGGGCGCCAGGGTGCGCATCGCCACTTCGAAGCGCACCTGATCGTTGCCGGCAGCGGTGCAGCCGTGCGCGATCATGCGGGTGCCGAGCTTGCGCGCCATGTGGGCGATGGTCTGAGCCTGCATGACGCGTTCAGCACCGACGCACAGCGGATAGAGCTGCCCGCGCTTCACGTTGCCCATGATCAGAAAGCGCAGCACCTGCTCGAAATACTCCGCGCGCGCGTCGACTTGATGGTGCGCGACGGCACCGAGTGCACGCGCCCGCTCAGCGAGCGTGCGTGCCGCATCGGAGTCGATGCCACCGGTATCGACGGTGACGGTGATCACCGGACGCTGGTAAGTCTCCTTCAGCCACGGCACCAGAAAAGAGGTGTCGAGACCGCCGGAATAGGCGAGAACGATGGGCTGTTCGCCCGCGGAAGTGGCTGTGGGCATGGCTCAGATCCGAAAGAGCGCCTGCAGTCGCGTGATCAGCTGTTCCTGAGCGCGCTCCGAGGCGGTGGCGATGAAGATGGTGTCGTCACCCGAAAGGGTGCCGGCGACTTCGGGCCATTCGGCCCGATCGATGGCGACCGCAACACTCTGGGCCGCGCCGATGGTCGTGCGCAGCACCGTCAGCGACGGCCCGGCTCGCTTCAGCCCGCGCACGAACTGCGCGAGCATGGCGAAATCACCCTGGGTACGTGAGACCTCGTCCGGCGGCAGAACGTAGCGACCGCTCGCCTTCAGCACGCCGAGGTCGCGCAGGTCGCGGCTGACCGAGGACTGGGTGACCTCGTACCCTTCTGCGCGCAGCAAACTCACCAGATCCTCCTGGCGATGGACGACACCACTGCGCAACAAGCGCACCACGGCCTGGCGACGTTCGAGTTGCTGGACATCCATGGCGATTAGGGGCGGCGAGGGCGTGTGTGCATAAAGTTGCGCGTATTTTGCATATTAATTCGCTCAAGTCAATGCTCACTTCGTCACCGTGAACACCAGATCCGCCCCGCCGAGCTGGCCGCTCTTGCTCTGTCCGGCTAACTTGCCCTGCCCGGCCTCGATGCGGATCGTCCAGTGCTCACCGATGCTGTAGCGCAGCCGGACCGCGCTCAACTGCTCGGTGAGCCCCACCCCGTAGCTCACGTACAGGCGTGGCGAGAGGTACTTGCCCAGCACCAGCGAGGTCTGATTGTTCAGATCGGTCTGCAGGCTCACGTCGGGCAAGCCGATGCGCGAGCCGAGCTGCTGCGCAAGGATTGCCCCGCCCTGCGCCAGCAGTTCGCTGGCGGCGGTGTTCTGCTGAGATTGGGTGCCGGTGGTGGTCTGCAGCGCCTGCAGCGACCCTCCGCCGCCGGACAGGATGAGCGACATGATCTGCGATTGCGAAAGCGAGGGGTTCGAGAAGAAGGAAACCTGGGGCTGCTTGAGCGTCCCGCTGACGTTGATTCCGGCGGTGACGTCCGGATAGCGGCGCACGGCGCGGATCTCGATACCGGGATTGTCGAGCGGGCCGCCGCGGAAGAAGAGCCGACCGGATTGGATGGTCAACCGGCGCGCATAGGCCGAATACTGACCCTTCTGCACGTACAGCTCGCCGGTGGCGGTGGTGCCCTGCCCGAAGCCGCTGCGCACCGTGAGCCGTCCGCTCAAGTTGCCGGTCAACCCCATCGTATCGATGTGGACGTCGTTGCCGAGATCGAAGGTGATCGCACTGAGCACCTGGTAGCGGTGGGCCACAGGGGTCGACTCCTCGCCGAGGAGCACCTGATCGGAGCTGGTGCGTACCGCACCGGTGAGATTGCGCGGGGCGATACGTGCATGCGAGATGCTCACCGTCCCGGTCACATCGATGCGATGCGCCGCCATGCGGAAGTCGAGATTCGGCGCGGCATCGATGCGCGCTTCGGGCAGATTGACGACCCGCAGATCGCTACCCTGCAAGTGCAGCTCGGCGCTCGGCCCGGAGGCATGCCAACCCATCTGGCCAGAGGCGTGCAACAGACCGCTTCCGACCCGTGCCGAGCCCTCGATCTTCAGGCCGCCGTCGGCCAGGTGCGCCGTCACGGCCAGGTCGCGCATCTGCAGATTGGTGCGATACACGTCCGCGGAGGCATTGACGATCTGAGCGACGCCACTGATGTGCGGATCGGCCACTGTACCGCCGACCGTGGCGTTCGCGACCAACGCCCCCGAGACCGCATCGACGCCGGGTAGATAAAGCGACACCAGATTCAGGCGCGCCGTGCGCGCATGCACCGTGCCCTGCAGAGGCATGTTCTGCCAGCTCGCGACGTTGCGACCGATATCGAGCGTCGCATCGAGTGTGCCGATGGCGCCAGAGCTGAGCGAGGCTTGCGCCCGGATGATCCCCGGCCGTGCGGTGGCGATGAGCAACCCCGAGCCGATGGTCGTGTGCTCGACCTTGCCGCTCACCAGCCGCCGCGAGAGCACCCCGTCCGTCAAGGTCATGCGCAACGCTCCCTGCGCCGGCGAGCCGCCACCACCGGCGAGTTCGATCCGTGCGCCGAGCGTGCCCTGGTACTCGACCTCGGGAGTCATGCCCGCAGTGAGTGTCGCGAGCGGCAGCGTGTCGGCGGTCACGTGCGCCGACCAGCTCGCCGGCGTCCAGTTCGCCCCGGCGCACAGTGCGCCCGGCGTGCCCTCGAGGCACAGCTCCCCGAGCGCACTGTGCGAGCGGGAGAGGAACAACGAGGCAACCTGACGCAAGTGCAGCTTCAGCGGCTGCGGCCCGGTCACGTTGAATGCGGTGATCTGGCCGTTGAACACGCCGGCGGCGAAACGCCCCGCGGCCTGCGCCGTCAACTGCATACCCGGTGCGCTCATCGCCAGATGCGCGCGCAGACTCGACGCCGGGCCGGTGAGTGTGAAATCGAGACTGCGCAGCAGGTGGTGCCGCGAGCGCAGCGAGCGCAGGCGCAGCAGCACATTGGAAGAACTGCGGCCCGTCGGGTCGAACCGCACATGCGCCGTGATCGAGGCGAGTGAGTTGGCCCCCACATGCAGATCCGAGCCGCGCAGCGATGCCAGCACCTGCGGTGCGCTGAGCGGACCATCGATCGTTCCGCTCGCATCGATGCGGCCGCGAGCGGCGGCCGCGAACAGACTCATATCCCCGGCAAGCGCGAAACGCAGGCGCACCTGCTGGTCCAACCGGCCATCGAGCGCAAGGTGCGTCTGACCGAGATCGAGGCGAACCTGTTGAAACGACCAGACACCCTGATCGCGAACGATGCGCCCGCGGCCGCTGGCCGGCTTGCCGCGCACCTCGCCGCTCAGCTGATTAAACGTGATGTGCATCGAGGCGCCAGCGCCGAAGCCCTGTCCGGACGCGCGCAGCGCAAAACCGACCCGACCGCGCAGCACCGGCCGCACGCCGCCCGGATCGAGGCCCGTGGCATGCGCGCGCAGTGACCAGCGCTTGACCGGCAACCAAGCCAGTCGGCCGCGGGCGATCACCTGGCCACCGAGCAACCGCAGGGTCGAGTGCGCGATCGCCAGGCCGGTGGCACTGACCGTACCGACCAGACTGACCGGAACGGGCGGTGCCGCACCGAGCTGAGCGACCCCTCGCGCGGTGATGTCGTAGGGCAGCCGGCCGGCGAGTGTGAAGGTGCCGGCCGCGCTGTGCAACCGCGACCGACCGACCAGCGGCCAGCGCAGCGCGCGCCAGAGCCCGTGCAAGTGCAGGTCCGGCCGCCCGCCCGCGAAACGGGCGGTCCCGGTTGCGCTCAGAGCCGCACCCGAGGCCAGATGGCGGAGCATGACCCGACGCGCCGTGAGTACACCGCCGACGTACCGGCCGAGAAGCTCGACGTGGAAGGCGCCCGCACCCAGCCCGGTCGGATCGAGGCTCCCGCCGAGGGTAAAGTCCTGCAGAGCGCCGCTCAGCGCCAGCTGGGCACGGATGAGGCCGAACCGGTCGGTGCGATGCCAGGCGCGCAGATCGAGCCCTCGGACGTCGAGTTCGCTGCGCGTCTGCCAATGACCGTCCTGCGTAAACAGCAGGCCGTGCAATCGGGCGCTGAAGGGCTTGCTCAGACGCCCCGAGACGGTGAGCTTGGCCAAGTCCCCGCGCAGCGCGATGTGGCCCACCCAAAGCGGCTGCTCGGGCGCTTGCCAGGAGAAATGGCCCCCGAGGGACAGCTGCAGAGGTCGGGCGGCATGCAATGCCAGCGCCATGGCAGAGGTACCGTACCCCGTTTGCAACGTGAGGTTGGAAACTCGCACGCTTCGATGGCTGATCGCGACCGCGCCATTGATGTTTGTTCCCTGTAACCGCCGCCCGTCCTGCAGCTCGAGCGCAAGCGCGCCGATGTGCGCGCGTGCGATCGTGATGCGCAGCCACCACGGCAAGAATTGTGGATGGGCCGGCGGGGGCAGAGGCGCCACGGGCTTGATGCGCACGTAGACGTCGGTGACGCTCGTCTGCCGGCTGATCAGGCTGTGCCATGACAGCGGCGAGAACTGCACCTGGGTCGAAACCCCGTCGAAGCGCAGATAAACGTGTCGCTGGTCGATCACGACGCGACGCGCATGCACGCCGCTCGCCAGCGTACCGCTGACCTGCTCGATTCTCACCTGCGCCGTGCCGAAGCGCTCCGGCAGATGCGCCACCAGGAAGCGCAAGCCGCTTTGCGTGTAGACGACAAAGTAAAGCGCCGCAGCACTCAGCACCACCAGCAGGGTGATCAGCAGGCCGCTCAGTGTCAGAAATCGGCGCATCGCTCCGGGCCGCTCACAACCGTGGCGAGAAGTTGATGTACAGCCGTGGGCTGCCGGGCTGCGAGAGCGGTTCGCCGACATCGATGCCGAGCGTCATCACCGGCAGACGCACCCTGAAGCCGATGCCCGCGCCATACTGCAGCAGATGCGGGATATGGAAGCTGTTAAAGGCATTGCCGTAGTCGAAAAACGCGGCGATTCCGAAGTTGTGCGGCAGATCGCGATCGATTTCCACGGTGCCGCTGATCATGTCCTTGCCGCCAGCCTGCTGCGGCGGCAACGGACAGTGCACCGGATTGACGACGTTGGCCGGCGGGCTTTGACCCACATAACAGTAATAGTCAGTGGTGGTCTTCGCGGCCTTGTCGATGACCTGATAAACGCCGGTGGCGTAGAAGGTCTGCTCGGGAGCGAGGGAATTGTACTCGAAGCCGCGCACGCTGCTCTCACCACCGGCAAAGAAGCGCATCACGGGCGGCATGCTGTTGAAATGCGATACGGCGGTTGCGCCAAAGGCATCGCGCAGCAGCAGGTGCCAGCGGGGCGCGAGCTTGAACACCCGCTCGAGTTCGACTCGGATCTGCAGAAAGTCCGCGTGCGAGCCGAGCGCGCCATGCGAGCCACGCACCTCGATCGACACGCCATGGCCGAAAACAGGCTCACCGAAGTAATCGCTCGGGACCGAGGTGATGTCGACGCCCGGCACGAGCATGTTGCCGACCACACTGGCAATGCCCGTGACCGGGTTTGCGCACGCTCCAGTCTGGGTCAGGATCTGCGCCGGACAGATGGCTCCCGACACCGAGCCGGTGGTGTGTACGCCATCGAGGTACCACACGGTCTGCCAGCGGCCGGTGACGCGCGTCAGGCTCGCCCCGAGGGTCATGGTGCGTGCGGTCACGGCGGCGAGCTCGCGCTGCTCGACGCTGGCGATAAAACTCAGATTTTCGGTGGCCGGATCGCCGATCGGGATGACGTAGCGGCTCTGCAGGCTGTACTTGGTGACCTGCGCGGCTTCCAGATCGACGCTCATGCGATGGCCTTCCTCGTTCACCCGCCGATCCTGCCAGCTGATGATCCCACGCGCGCCGGTGTCCGTCGCATAGCCGGCCGCAAGCGAGTACACGTTGCGCCGGCTCGGATGCGCCTGAATGTGCACCGGCACCGTGTGCAGCGTTTTGTCCGGCGTGCCCGGCACGACTTCCAGGTCGGAGAAATACCCCGCGTCATCGAGCACGAACTGCGTGCGAAGCACCCGCGTGAGGTCGAAAGGCTGACCCGGGCGGTAGCGCAGGTAGCGGCGCACCAGCGCGTTCGTCACGGCATGCTGCTCGATGTGTGTCGCCCCGAAGCGGTAGCGCACCCCGGTGGCAACGGTGAGCAAGACACTGGCGCGATGTTCGTGCGGGTTGACGAGGATCTCGTGGCGGACCAGGTGCGCATCGACATAGCCATAGATCGCCGCGGTCTGCAGCAGCTCGCTCTTCAACGTCTCGTAAGCCGCCTCGTTCAGGCGCTCACCGGGGTGAAAGGGCAGATGGGCGGTGATGTGCGTGAAGCGTGGGTCAGCGCTGCCCGGACCGGTGACGCGCACCTCGACGGTGCGCAAGATGACCGGCGGTCCCGGCGTGATGTCGAGCAGGACTCGCCAGTCATTCGGGCCGGTCTGGCGCACCGCCGGATGCACACTCGACTGGAAGTACCCGTACGGTTCGAGCGCCGCTCTCACCTCGCTCTGGACCCGATTCTCCAGCCGCTCGATCGTCTCGGCGTTCAGGTGCGGGCTCTTGCGGTAGCGTTGAAAGCTCAGATAGGCGAGCACATTGGCGCGTAGTTTGCCGCCGACCCCGCGGATCGTCAGCGCGATGTCGGCGTGCGCAGTGGCAGCAAGCAGCGCGGCGAGCGCGAGCGCGGCCCGCGCCAACCGAGCCCCGCAGTTCCGATTGCGACGCACCATTTAGCGTTGAGACTCCGACCGGCAGACCATGAATTAATCATTGTAATCTGTCATGACCGCGCATGACCGTGACGGTTCCCGGACCACTCAGCACCATTGGTCTGCGGCCAGCCGGTATTCGCTCTGCCCGACGGGACGTCCGTGGCGATCGAAGCGTCGCTCGGACATGTGCAGTGCGCCACTCGGCTCGAGCAGCAGGACCGTCGAGCAGCGGGTACCGAACTGCGGGTGCTCGACAAACGGAGCCGACAGCGCCCGCTCCCAGGACCCCGGTGTGCCCTCGTGGGCCGGCTCCGTCCCCGTCGCGGCCGCACGACGATCATCGAGCATCCCAAACAGCACGGCTGAGGCGTCCTCGCCATCCGGGGCATCCGCCAGCCAGCGCTCGAAGGCAGAGCGCACGCGGGTCAGTTTCGGCCAGGGACTGTCCAGGCTGTGGTTGGAAAGCCCATAGACGCCGGGCTCGAGCCGTCGCGCGAATGGCGCGACCCGGTTCGAGCCGTACCATAGCGAGTGCTCGTCCGCGAGCAGCAGATTGAAGCCGCCGTAGCGGGCGGCGCGCGGCCGCAGCGCGCCCAGATAGTCCCCGGCACCCGCCGGGTCGGTGAGGAACTCCGGGATCAGGCCACCGCGCGACGGGGTGTCGGTGGAGATCTGCGGTTGCTCGCGATAATTGGTGATGACACCGAAGCGTCGACGCTGATCGATGCCGAGCCAGGTGCCTCCGGCACGCAGATCGCGCCCGGCGAGCAGCGCAGGGGGCGCCGGCCACGGTGCGAGCGGTTCGGCCGGACGATCGTGATATTCGTCGCGGTTCGCCGCGACGATGAGCCGGTAGTGCGGATGAGCCCGCCAGGCGAGCACCAGCAGACACACTACGGCTGCGCTCCGAGCCAGGCGTCGATCAGCCGGCGGGAGATCGAGTGCGGCGGCGGCAGCTGAATGCTGCCAGCGCGCAGCGCCTCACGGGAGAACCAGCGCGCATCCTCGAGTTCCCCGCCGACGCGCACCGGCCCAGGGGCCCCAACCGCTTGGAAGCCCACCATCAGGGACGCCGGGAAGGGCCAGGGCTGCGAGGAGTCGTAGCGGCTTGCGAGTACCTGCACGCCGGTCTCCTCGAGCACTTCGCGCTGCACGGCGTCCTCGAGGCTCTCGCCGGGCTCGACGAAACCGGCGATGGTCGAGTACCGGCCCGGCGGCCACGTGCGCTGGCGCCCGAGTAGCGCCCGTTCCCCGTCGCTGACGAGCACGATGATGGCGGGGTCGATGCGCGGGAAATATTCCTCGGCGCATTGCGTCTCGACACAGATCACGCTGTGCCCGGCACGCGCCGGAGCGGTCGGCGCGCCGCACACACCGCAGCGGCGCTGACGCGCCCGCCAGACCGACAGCGCCCGGGCGTACGCCAGCAGGCCCGCCTCCTCGACGTCGAGCTCTGGGGAGAGCGGGCGCAGCTCCTGGAACGAGGCGCCTGCGGGCAGCTCGACGTCCTGCCATCGCGCGTCCAGCGATAGCAACACGCAGCGGCGCCCGCGGAACCAGCCGAGCAGCACGAAGCGATCAGGCTCGGCTGCCGCCACCGCCGGATGGTGCGGCGAGACGAATGCGATGCGCGGCGGTGCGTCGGCATAAAGCAGCTGGCTCGTGCCGCGGGCGAGCAGGAACTGGGTGTGCGGATCGGCGAGCGCGCGCTCGAGCCAGTCACCGTGCTCGCGCAGTTCGGTGCGGCGGTCAACGTAGGTGCCAGAGAAGAAGTTCGGTCGGACGGGTGTCATGGCCTGCGGGTGATGTGAGTGGCACGCGTGCGCCGTGCGCCCCCGCGCCTTCCCTTCGGAGGGGCACAATGATCGCACCATCGCGGGCGCAGCGGGAACCGCTCGACGACGATGTGCCCGCGGCACTGAGTGCAGTGCCGCACCGCGAGTTGCTCGCCCGAGCGCAGGCATTGGGCCAGAAACTGCGCATGCTCGAACGAGATGGCCGGCTGCGGCACCAGCTTGGTGTAGTAATCATAGACATCGCAGAGCAGCGCACCGACGTGCCGGCGCTGCGGCGAGGCGGATTGGCCTGTAGAGGGCTCCTCGCCGACGAGCCCGCACGCGCAATAAGCCGCTGCGAGCAGCGCCGCCTCGGTGCGCACGCGCGCCGAGCGCGTGAAATAGCCGACCTGCTGCGGGGACTTGCCGCGATGGCGCGGCAGATTGCTCGCCCCGCCGCAGTAGCGCTGCCAGAGCTTTCGGATCCGGTGATCGGTGAGCCCGGTATACAGTCGGATCGTGCGCGTACGGGCCTCGTAGCGCACCAGCCGCAGTGCCAGCTGAAAATTCTGCAGCTCGCCCTCGTAGCGATCTTCGAGGATACGCATCACGTTTCCTTCCCGGCCACTGTGCCGCGCCCCAAGCGATGCATTTTCGGCTATCTGCGGCAAAGGGCAATCGGACAATGCGACGAAAGTCGACGCAAATGCAGGGGTGGCGTTCGGCCGTGGCCGCGGTACCATCGGCCGTGCATCGGGTGAGACGGGGGTGCGTGATGTCGGATCCCGAAACAGAGGCTCGCCAGAGGACCCCACCGTGGGTCACGCGGGCGCCACGTGAGGTCATCGAGACGCTGCCCGAGCTCAATGACTTCTGTCTGCAAGTGCTCGCCGAGCAGGCGCGCGCGGGCTGTCCACACGCTGCGGTGTCCCGCATCGCACATCTGTGGCTGCAGCTGAACGCGGCGGGCCGGCTGCGCGCCGCCAATCACCCGTATCTGCTGTTCGATGCAGGATTTTCCGATCCGCAGCGCTGGCAAAACCTTGACCGTCCGCAGATCAATGACGGCTCACCGCAAGCGTACGGAGCTCTGTTCACCGGTTCGCGGGCCGTCGCCGCCTCGGAGATGATGTTCGTCTTCGCCTGGTCACTCGCCCGTCGGCACCCCGTGCAGGCTCGCCTCGCCCTCGGCTTGCACCCGCTGTGCGCCGAACGGATCACGGCCGACAGCGTGCTCGGCGCTCACCAGCTCGGCCACCGGCTGTGGATGTGGCTGCGTCCCCGCTGGCTGGATACGCCCGAGTTCTGGGACGAACTGCTGCAAGCGGCTGCCGAAGGCGGTGCCGCCCAGCTGCGCGCCCGGATCCAAGGCATGCGCCTGCTCGCGGCGCAGACGGCCGCTGCGCTGCGCCCCAGGAGCCGCCGGGAGTCGGCCTAGATCGCAATCTGGTGCATACCGGCCGAATCCCGCGCGGCGCGGAACATGCCCTCGGTATTGAAGTCCAGGCTGATGCGCCCGGCGGCATCGACGGCGATGATGCCGCCGGCCCCGCCGAGCGCTTGCAGCCGCTCATGCAGCGTCTCGCGCACTGCCTCGGCAAGGCTGACACCACGGTATTCGACCAACGCGCATATCTGGTGGGCTGCGACCAAGCGCATGAAATATTCGCCATGCCCCGTGGCCGACACCGCGCACACGCCGTTCTTGGCGTAGGTACCGGCACCGATGATGGGCGAGTCGCCCACGCGCCCCGGTCGCTTGTTGGCCATGCCACCGGTGGAGGTGGCCGCGGCGAGATTGCCGGCGGCATCGCGCGCCACCGCGCCCACCGTGCCCTGTGGGGAGGGCATCAGCTCCGAGACGCTGGCGCCGCCGCGCAGCAGTTCCAACTCGGCCTGACGCTCGGCGGTTCGAAAGTGGGCGTTCGGCACGAGCGCAAAGCCCTCCTCCAGCGCGAACTCCTCGGCGCCGGCGCCCACCAGCAGCACGTGGCGCGATTTCTCCATCACGCGCCGCGCAAGATCGATCGGGTTCTTCACGTGCCGGACAGCCGCGATCGCACCGGCGCGCAACGTACTGCCGTCCATCACTGCCGCATCGAGTTCCGCGCCACCGGCGCGCGTGAGCGCCGCGCCGCGGCCGGAATTGAACAACGGATCATCCTCGAGGACGCGCACTGCGGCGACCACCGCCTCGAGGCTCGAGCCGCCCCGCTCGAGCACCGCGTAACCCTGGTCGAGTGCCGCGCCGAGACCCTCCTGGTACTGCTGCTGCCGCGCCGCGGACAGCCCCTGTGTCGGCAGCGCGCCAGCGCCGCCATGAATCGCAATGGAATACATATAGAACGAGTACCCCGCGCGCATTGCGCCCGCAGTCGCTATGATCGATGCGGATTTTAATGGTGAACGAACACATGCCGCACGGGATTCGAAGCATTCTGATCGCCAATCGGGGCGAAATTGCCATCCGGGTGATGCGGGCCGCCAACGAGCTCGGCTTGCGCACGGTTGCCGTCTACTCGCGCGAGGACCGCTTTTCCCTGCACCGCACGAAGGCCGACGAATCGTACCTGGTCGGTGAGGGCAAGGGCCCGATCGAGGCGTACCTCGACATCGAGGACATCCTGCGCATCGCGCGCGAGGCGCGCGTGGACGCGGTGCATCCGGGCTATGGGTTTCTCGCCGAAAATCCCGAGTTCGCGGCGGCCTGCGCACGCGCGGGCATCGTCTTTATCGGCCCCGAAGCCGAAACGATGCGGCTGCTCGGCAACAAGGTATCTGCGCGCGATCTCGCTGCGCGGGCCGGGGTCGCCGTCATGCCTGCCACCGCACCGCTGCCTCAGGAGATCGAAGAGTGCGTGCGCCTCGCGGCCCAGATCGGTTACCCGGTCATGCTCAAAGCGAGCTGGGGCGGCGGCGGACGCGGCATGCGCGTGGTCGAGAGCGACCAACAGCTGCACGAGCTGTTGCCGGTTGCTCGGCGCGAAGCCAAGGCGGCGTTCGGCAACGACGAGGTGTATCTGGAGAAGCTGGTGCGCCGCGCCCGCCACGTCGAGGTACAGATCCTCGGGGACGCCCATGGCGGGCTGGTGCACCTGTACGAGCGCGACTGCACGGTGCAGCGGCGCAACCAGAAGGTGGTCGAGCGCGCCCCGGCGGTGTTCCTCAGCGCCGCGCAGCGCGAGGAGATCTGTCAGGCGGCCCTCGCCATCGGCCGGGCGGCCCACTACCGCAATGCCGGCACGGTCGAATTTCTGCAGGATGCCGACAGCGGCCGGTTCTATTTCATCGAGGTCAACCCGCGCATACAGGTCGAACATACGGTCACTGAGTGCGCCACCGGCATCGATCTGGTCAAGGCGCAGATCCGTATCGCCGAAGGCGCGCGGCTCGGCACGCCGGAAAGCGGCGTGCCGGCGCAGCCGGACATCCGCATCCAGGCACACGCCCTACAGTGCCGGGTGACGACCGAAGATCCGGAAAACAACTTCATTCCGGACTACGGCAAGATCAGCGCTTACCGCAGTCCCGCCGGTTTCGGCATCCGCCTTGACGCCGGCACCGCCTATACCGGCGCCATCATCACCCGTTCGTACGATTCGCTGCTGGTCAAGGTAACCGCTTGGGCGTCGAGCCCCGAAGAGGCCATCGCGCGCATGCACCGCGCGCTGTGGGAATTTCGCATTCGTGGCGTGGTCACCAACTTGCGCTTCCTCGATCAGGTGATCTGTCATCCGAACTTCGCCGATGCAACCTACACCACGAAGTTCATCGACGAGACACCGGAACTGTTCCGTTGGCCGCGCAAACGCGACCGTGCGACCCGGATTCTGAGTTATATCGCCGACACGATCGTCAACGGCAATCCGGAAACGCGCGCCCGGCCGCGCCCGGAGCGGATCGAGACAGCGAAGCTGCCGCCGGTAGCGCTCGCCGAGCCGCAGCCCGGGACGCGCCAGAAACTCGATGAGCTTGGGCCGGAGGGCTTTGCCCGCTGGATGCTCGCCGAGCAGCGCGTATTGCTCACCGACACCACCATGCGCGATGCGCATCAATCGCTGCTCGCCACGCGCATGCGCACCATCGACATGGCTGCGATCGCGCCGTACTACGCGAGCCTCGTCCCGCAGCTGTTCTCGGTGGAATGCTGGGGCGGAGCGACCTTCGATGTGGCGATGCGCTTCCTGCGCGAGGATCCCTGGGAGCGGCTTGCTGCCCTGCGCGAGCGCATGCCGAATCTGCTGCTGCAGATGCTACTGCGCTCCGCCAATGCGGTCGGCTACGCGAATTACCCTGACAATGTCGTGCGCTTTTTCGTCAAGCAGGCGGCCGAACGCGGTATTGACGTATTCCGCATCTTCGACTCGCTTAACTGGGTCGAGAACATGCGGGTGGCAATCGACGCAGTGCTCGAGACCGGGCGGCTGTGCGAAGCGGCCATCTGCTACACCGGCAACCTCATTGATCCGCACGAGCGCAAGTACACACTCGATTATTACCTGAGCCTTGGGCAGCAACTGAAAGCCGCCGGTGCGCATGTGCTCGGCATCAAAGACATGGCCGGACTGTGCCGGCCACGCGCCGCCTTCACGCTGGTCAAGGCGCTGAAGGAGGAGATCGGCCTGCCGGTGCACTTCCATACCCATGACACCAGTGGCATCGCCGCCGCCAGCGTCCTGGCCGCGATCGAGGCCGGCGCCGATGCCGTCGACGGGGCCATCGACGCGATGAGCGGACTGACCTCGCAGCCGAATCTCGGCTCGATCGTCGAGGCGCTACGGCACGGCCCGCGCGATTGCGGCGTGGATCCGACGAAACTGCGCATGCTTTCCTCATACTGGGAGCAGGTGCGCCGTCTGTACGTCGCTTTCGAGAGCGACATCCGCTCCGGAGCCTCCGAGGTATATGTCCATGGCATGCCCGGCGGACAGTTCACCAATCTGCGCGAGCAGGCACGCGCGCTCGGCATCGACAGCGCGCACTGGCCGCAGGTGGCGCAGGCGTATGCGGACGTCAATCAGATGTTCGGCGACATCGTGAAAGTCACGCCGAGCTCCAAGGTGGTCGGTGACATGGCTCTGCTGATGGTGACGAGTGGGCTGACGCCGCAGCAGGTCCTGGACCCTGAAGTGGACGTACCGTTCCCCGACTCGGTGGTGCAGTTCTTCCACGGCGATCTGGGGCAGCCGTACGGGGGATTTCCGCCGGCGCTGCAACGCAAGGTGCTCAAAAATGCCGCCCCCCTGGCAGAGCGGCCGGGCGCCTCGATGTCACCGGCCGATCTGTCGGCCACGCGGGCGAAGATCCAGAAGGCAACACCGCGTGCACTCAGCGATGACGATCTGGCGTCCTATCTGATGTATCCGAAAGTCTGGCTCGACTACGCCGCCGAGCGGGCCCGCTACGGCGACGTGAGCATTCTGCCGACATCGGTGTTCTTTTATGGCATGGAGCCGGGCGATGAGATCAGTGTCGATCTCGAACGCGGCAAGCGTCTGTTCGTGCGCTACGTGGCCTGCAGCGAACTGCACGAAGACGGCATGCGCACGGTGTTCATGGAGCTCAACGGCCAGCCCCGCTCGCTGCGCGTTGCGGACCGCAGTCAGATCGCCAAGCGCCCACCGCAACGCAAGGCCGAGCCAGGCGATGCCCGGCAGGTTGGCGCACCCATGCCCGGAACGGTTGCGACGATTGCGGTGAGCGTGGGGCGCAAAGTCGCACGCGGCGATGTGCTGGTGAGTCTCGAGGCGATGAAGATGGAGACCCAGGTGCGGGCCGAGATCGACGGCGAGGTGGCGGAGATCGTGATCACGCCGGGCCAGCAGGTCGACCCGAAAGATCTGCTCATCGTACTGCGCTGAGATCGTTCCGGCGCGTCGGCGCCAGCCGGCGGTTGCGCCGGGATTTCAGGGAGAAGCCGGTGCACAAGTGGTTCATGTTCGCGGACCGACGCAGCCCGGCCGCGTTCTGGCTCGGCAGTACCGGCATCGTGCTCGGCGTGCTGCTGCACATCCCGCCATTCCTCATGGCTCGTGCAATGCATTACCGGATGGCCGGTATGCCGATGGGTACCCCGATGCTCTTCGGGATGGCGTGCATCCTGATCGGTGTGATGGCGGCCGCATACGGTCTGCAGCCCGACGCGGCCGCCGGCGACTGCGGCGCGGTGCTCGAGCGCGTTGTGGCGCCCGAAGAAGCACCACTCACCGCCTGGCACTGGGCGGCCTGCGCGGCGCTTGCGATTGCGCTAGCCGTCGACATCATGAAGGTCAGCTCGCTCGGCTTTGTCATCCCGGGTATGCGCAGCGAGTATCGCCTCAGTGCGGCGCAGGTCTCGGTACTACCCTTTGCGGCATTGACGGGCGCAACGCTCGGCTCGTTCATCTGGGGCTCGCTGGCAGATCGGTACGGCCGCCGCGCAACCATTCTGCTCGCGGGCGTCATGTTCATCGGCACCTCGATCTGCGGAGCGATGCCGTCCTTCGAGTGGAACGTGTTCATGTGTTTTCTCATGGGCGCCTCGGCCGGCGGGCTGCTGCCGGTGGCCTACGCGCTGCTCGCGGAGATCATGCCGACGCAGCATCGCGGCTGGAGCCTGGTGCTGGTCGGCGGCGCCGGTGCGCTCGGCGGGTATCTTGCAGCCTCGGGATTCTCGGCACTGCTGCAGCCGTACTTCGGCTGGCGGATCATGTGGTTTCTCAATCTCCCCTCGGGACTGCTGCTGATTGCCTTATCGCCGCTGATTCCCGAATCACCCCGGTTTCTGCTGCACATCGGCCACCCGGATGCGGCGCGTGCGACGCTTGAGCGCTTCGGCGCGCGGATGATCGCGCCGGCGGCAGCGGACGAGGCACCGGCTGGGGAACGGGACCGAGAGCTGCCCGCGCGGCGGGGCCTGCCCGGCACGTCGATGGCGCTGAGCGTTGCCGGGCTGTCCTGGGGGCTCGTTAATTTCGGACTGCTGTTGTGGCTGCCCGGCGAACTGATTGCTGGGGGCCGCGACATGGGGCTTGCCGCCACACTGATGACCCGCTCATCTGTATTGGCCGCGCCGGTGGTGATATTCGCCGCGGTACTCTACTCGCGCTGGAGCACCAAGGGCGCGCTGCTGGTGATGACCGCGATCACGGCCGCCGGCGTCCTGGCGCTCACGCTGCAGCAATCCGGGCTACCGGCTGCGGCCAACCCGCTGCTCGCTTCTGTATTGCTCATCGTTGGCTCGACCGGAGTGATCGCCATTCTTCTGCCTTATGCCGCGGAGAACTACCCGCTTGCGGTTCGCGGACGGGCCACCGGCTGGGTGGCCGGCTGCAGCAAGGCCGGAGGCCTGATCTGCCAGGGGCTCGGAGCGCTCGCACTGGTACCGGCACTGCGCCTGTCGAGTGCCGTTACCGCAATTGCAGTTCTGCTCAGCCTCTTCCTGATCGCCCGCTTCGGACACGAAACCCGCGGCCGCGACCTGCGGCAGCTGGAGCGAACGTTTGCACGGTCGCGCTGAGCGTTCAACCGCGAGGCAACAGCAGCAGCGCCAGGCCGTGCTGCGGTACCGCGACTGAGATCCGGCCACCGACCAGCTGCACCGGGCGCGGCGGTGCAAGCCGCCCTGCCGCGCGCAGCACCTTGATCTGCTGCGGCGTCGGCCAAGATGGCCTGCCCATGGCATCGAACACCCGCAGCACGTTGCTGTGCGCATCATCGACTCGCCATAACAGCCCGTGCGCTGCAGCGGGAAATCTCTCGAGCGTGAGGTCGAATACGCGCCGAGTGCGCTGGCGCGGCGGTGGAGTGTAATGGCGCCCCCGGCCATCCGGTCGGGCGTAGTTCCACAGCGCCAGCACGAGCGAGCCAGAGCGGGTCCGCGTGATCAATACGGAACGGGCGGCAGGTTGCAGACGCACGTGTCCCAGCTTGTGCAGCAGCACAAAGGCATTGAAGGATGGCTTCGGAATATCGTCCTCGGCGATCAGTCCAAACCCGCCGTAGAAGGGCTTACGGATCACTCCGCCCTCCTCGAACACATCCGAGAACGTCCAATAGCTCATCGCATGCAGCAGTCCGTCGCACTGCCGGATGGTCGAGGCAATCCATGGGCCCATGTAGGGCGTGTCGGTCACATCCGGTTCATTGCTGTAGCTCGCGTTGAACTCCGAGAGGATCAACGGCAGATGCGGATACGGCGAGCGGGCGATCTGGCGGTGAACCTTGCGCACCGCCCGGCACACCATCGTGCGCCGTGAGACGGACACGTGCGCCCCGAAAACGTGCGCCGCGGTGTCATTGCCATAGACGTGGGTACTGACGAAATCGATCGGCGCGTGCACGCGCGCAACGTGGCGCAAGAATGCACTGACCCAGGCGGCCTGAGCGGTTGCTGGACCACCGACGCGCAGGCGGGGACTGACGCTCTTCAACGCCCGTGCCGTATGGTCGTAGAGCGTGAAATAGGTCTTCTGCTTCGGCACGCCGCCCCAGAAGCTCAGGTTTGGCTCGTTCCAGACCTCGAAGTACCACTTCGCGACCTCGTTGATACCGTAGCGCGCGATGAAATGCCGGGCCAGCGCCTCGATCAGGTGATCCCATGCCGCGTAGCTGCGCGGCGGGGACACGTTCGGGCGATACCAGAAGGGCTGCACTTCGTGCCGGTTGCTGGCGAGCGTCTGGGGCATGAAGTCGAGTTCCACGTATGGCCGAACGCCCTGCGCGCGCAGCGCGTCCATGATCTGGTCGACGTAGGAGAAATTGTATGGCGCAGCCAGCTCGCGGCTCTTGCCCCGCCGGCCATGGCGGTCATAAAAGAGCGCTGCATGTGCATCGGCGAGCCCCACGTCGTCGTCGAGCAGACCGTGAAAGCGCACGTAACGGATGCCCGTCTCGGCGCGCATCATCCGCAGGTCACGCTGATAATTCGCGCGCAGCACCAGCACCGCGCGGCCAGAACCGAACATGCGCTCCCAGAAGTGCGGAAAGGCCTGACCCGGTGCCTGTGCATCGATGTGCAGGACCTCGCTGGCGGCCGGGGTCGCGGCGCTTGCCGGCGCCGCTTCAAGCTGCGTGCTGGCGCCGCACGCCAGTGCAATGAGCAGGACCAAAAGCAGGGTGCGCGTCATGGCAGTGTCTCCGCGGCGGCAGGTCATGAGATTCCGTGGCTCGAGGCGGCTCGACCGCCATGGTAGAGGATTTTCGCCACCTCGAGCGGGCACGGCGCACCGTGGCGGCCGGGCCGACGAGCCGGCTACCGGTGCGCTGCCTGCAGCCAACCGCCGGTGAATCCGGCACGCCGCAGGCCCCGACGGACATAAGGATTGGCGCGCATGAGGCGCCAAAGGAGTCCCGAGCGCGCATTTTCGATCATTGCGATGATCGGACCCTGGTCGATCCCGAGGTAATCTCCGTCCGCCCAGCCGAGTCCAGGGACGACGTGTCCGTGGCGTGCGCGCGCGCCATCGAGGAAACTCGGGTTGAAGGAATCGAGAAATCCGTAGCGTGTATAGATCAGCGTGCCATAGCGGCGCAGCACGGCCGTGGTCCCCATGCTGACCACGCGCGGCGCAAAGGGCAACGATGCGACCATGGCGGTCGGCGCCAGCGTACCGTCATCCTTGCTTGGCCGGGTGATCCCGCGTGCGACGTAGCCGTAGAAACGGCGGGTGCCGTGTTGGAACGGCGCAGTGACATTGCCGGGGCCGTCACACGTGGTCAGCCCCCAGATGGTCGGTCCATAGCCGGCCCAGTTGTGCGGATTGCGAATGGCGTACTGACGCTGCGCCAGCGTGGCGCGGCGTCCGTTCTCGAAATACGTCTCGTGGTGTGCGCGCATGAACGCGTCGGCGATGCCACGCAGGTCGATCCACACTGCCGTGTACTGATGACCAAACTGCGGCCCGAACGCCAACAGTGTCTGGCCATCGACGTGACGCCAGTCCGCAGCGTCGGTGGACGTCCACGCCTGCCACGCGCCAGCACGCAAAGGATGCGTGGGAGAACCCAGAGCGAGAATGTACAGAATCGATGCTTCGTTATAGCCGCTCCAGCGCACCGGGGAGAAGCCGCTCTCGGGATACCAGGCGATGCTGACGCGCGGATCGACACCCGGGGCAGCCCAGCGCCAGTTGACCCGCAGATACAATTGTCGGGCCAGGGCGCGGATGCGCGTCTCGAGCGGCGTTGGCCGGTCGAAATAACTTCCGGCGGTGAGCACGCCGGCCATCAGCAGTGCGGTATCGATCGTCGAC
Source organism: Gammaproteobacteria bacterium (assembly GCA_027324195.1). Lineage (GTDB taxonomy): Bacteria > Pseudomonadota > Gammaproteobacteria > Steroidobacterales > Steroidobacteraceae > 13-2-20CM-66-19. The sequence continues at coordinate 46,354 of DAHVTM010000069.1, forward strand.
AGTTCGCTGTGCCGGACGCGCAGGCCGGTGCGCAGATTCAGAAAATGGTAGAAGAAGCCCTGATAGCCCGCCACTCCGTAGCGCGCGGGGCCCTGCGGGAGACTCAGCAGGAAGGCCAGCGTCGTGCGCACGCGCTGGGCGGCGGCGCGGCGGCTGACGTAGCCGCGCTGTGCACCGATGACTTCGGCGGTGAGCGCAAAACCGGTGGCGGCGATACTCGAGGGCGCCGCGGTGGGCCAGCGATCCGGCGCGAGGCCGTTGCGCGGATTGGTCGTATCCCAGAAATATTCGAACGTGCGCCGTTCAATGTCCCGGTACATACCGCGCGAATTGGCGGTGATGCGACGGATGGCCGCCGCGGGCAGCGCTGTGACTGCCGCCGGAGCGGCGGGCGCACGATAGGCGCACGCGAGTGCGCCGAGCGCACACAAGGCGGTGCGCAAGGCACGGTGGCGGAGCAGGCCGGTGACGCTCATGCGCTAAGCAGCGTCGCCCAGCCGCCCACAGGCGCTTGAGCACGCCTGCATAGTGCATGAGAGGTGCGTCTCGCTGAACGGTATCACGCCGCGCGCGGCGCCGTTGGCCACGTCCCGGAAGATTGTGGTGAGGTGCACTGCCGCTGTGATGGGTCGAATGACGACGCTAAAATATAGCAATTCGGTGGCGGGTCAAGTCGACGCCGGGCATCTGCCCGACCCTGCAGTCGAGTACGGCCCCATGGCCGGTCGCCGCACTTCGCTGCTGCGCCGGCGCGCTCGGGGGAAGATTCTCCGTGCTGGAACGTCTTACTGCAATACAGGGGACGCAGAGAAGACCTCCGCGCTCCGCTCGATCCGCCGGCAGCTGCCGCCCGTCAGCCCGATCGTGGGAGCATTGGAGCATGAGCCGTTCATTCATCTCGCACGAGGTCCCCACCGCAAATCAGGGCGAGAAGGGCGATGCCGGGCCGATGCACCAGGACCTGCCGCGGCCCCTGCCGCGCTTCAGTCTGCTTGCACCGGAGCGCGGCCGATCGAGCCACGATCAGATTGCAGCGATTCTCGGCACGGAGCTGCTGCAAGGACGCTATCCGTCCGGAACCACCATGCCCGGCGAGGCAGAACTCTGCGCCCGCTTTGACGTCTCCCGCACCGTGTTGCGCGAAGTCATGAAAACGCTCGCCGCCAAGGGATTTGTTGTCCCCAAGACACGGGTCGGGACGCGGGTGCGTGATGCGGTCTTTTGGAATTATTTTGACGCCGATGTGCTCGCGTGGAGACTACGGCTTGGACTCGACGACGAGTTTCGCATGACACTGACCGAGGTTCGTCGCGCGGTGGAACCCGCCGCCGCCGCGCTCGCCGCGCGGCGGCGCCGGCCGGAGGATGTCGCACGGTTGCGCGAGTGTCTGCGGCTGATCGGGCGCGCTGGTCAATCCCGTCAGAGCTTCGCGGCCGCTGATCTGGACTTCCACCTGGCGATCGGCAGCGCCTCAGGCAACCCACTCATCCGCTCCATTGCGGGGGTCATCGAGACGGCGCTGGTCGCCTCGTTCACCTACAGTTCGCCCGTGGATGACCCGACCGATCACGCTGCGAGTGTCACAGGCCACACTGCGGTGGTCGATGCGATCGAGGCCGGAGACGCGCCCGGCGCAGCGCAGCGCATCCTGGCGGTGATCGACACCGCGGTGCGGCGCATCGATCAGCGCAAGCACCGCGGCGTGCCGGGCTGAACGGCACGAACCCGCCTCACACCCAACCACCGTCGATAATGTACTGCTGGCTGGTACAGGCGCTGGCCGCATCCGAGGCGAGAAAGACCACCACATTGGCCACTTCCGCGGGCTGAAGTTTGCGCTTCAGGCACTGCCGTTGCGTGATTTCACGCTCGGTCTCCGGTGTGACCCATTTTTCGAGCTGGCGCGGCGTCATGATCCAGCCGGGCGCGACCGCGTTGACCCGAATGCCGTAAGGACCGTAGTCCCGCGCCAGCGAGCGGGTCAGACCGAGGATTGCGGATTTCGCCGCGGTATACGCCACCATGCCGCCTTGGCCGATCATCCAGGAAATTGAGCCCAGATTGATGATCGCGCCGCGGCCAACAGCCTGCATGCCCGGTAGTACCGCCTGCGCGCAGAAAAACTGCTGCTTCAGATTGACCGCCATCAGCCGGTCCCACAGCGCTTCGGTGAGCGCATCGCTGGCGTGTCGTTCATCGTTCGCGGCGTTGTTGACCAGCACCTCGATCGGCCCGAGGCGAACGCCAATGGCCGCAATCGCGCGCCGCAAGGCGGCCACATCGGTGAGATCGCAATGCTCGAAGTGCACGCTTGCCCCGCTGCCGGCCAGTTCTTGCGCGAGCGCGAGCGCGGGGCCCTCGGCGACGTCGATGAACGCCACCCGGGCCTGTTGCGCAGCAAATTGCCGGACGATCGCCTCGCCGATGCCCGAGCCGCCGCCCGTCACGAGCACGATCCGTTCCTTCAGTTCAGAATACAAAGCTGACATCGTCATCGGTCTCCGTGGCAGAGTGGTCACATCGGGCCGGCGCGGCGCGATGCGCTCATGCGCGCATCATACTGCGTGGTCTCGGACCGCCGCGCCGAGCGGCGACCATAGAGCGAGGAGCATCAGGCACCTATGGCACTCACCGGGGAATTGTTCATCGGAGGCGCACGCCACAGTACGCCGCATCGTTTTCACGCCGTCGATCCGGCTCGCAACAGCCTGCTCGAGCCGCCCTTCAGCGCCGCGGGCACCGCGGAGGTCGATGCCGCCTGTGCGCTCGCCGATGCGGCGTTCGATCCCTACCGCTCGCTGACGCCCGAACGGCGCGCGGCATTTCTTGACGCCATCGCGCAGCACATTCTCGATCAGGGCGAGGGTCTGCTCGAGCGGGCCCGGGAGGAGACCGCGTTGCCACCGGCACGGCTCACGAGCGAGCGAGCCCGCACGGTCGGGCAGCTGCGCGTGTTTGCCGCCGAATTGCGCAGCCGGGCTTGGCTCGGACTGCGCGTCGATCCAGCGCTGCCAAACCGCCAACCGCTGCCGCGCCCGGACCTGCGCCAGCGCAAGATCCCGTGCGGGCCGGTGGCGGTGTTCGGCGCGAGTAACTTCCCGCTTGCGTTTTCGGTCGCCGGAGGCGACAGCGCTGCGGCGCTCGCCGCAGGATGTCCGATCGTAGTGAAGGGCCATCCGTCCCATCCCGGCACCAGCGAGTGGGTCGCCGCAGCGATCATCGCGGCGGCTGCGGAAACTGGCATGCCCGCGGGCGTCTTCTCGTTGCTCAACGGACCTGACGTCGCACTCGGGGCGGCGCTGGTCGGCGACCCGCGCATTGCCGCGGTGGCGTTTACCGGCTCGCGCGCGGGCGGACAGGCGCTGATGAGGGCGTCGGCAGCCCGGCCGAAGCCGATCCCGGTGTTCGCCGAAATGAGCAGCGTGAATCCGGTGATCCTGCTGCCGTCGGCGTTGGCGAGCCGCGCTGTGAGCCTCGCTCAGGCGTTCGTCACCTCGGTAAGCCTGGGCGTCGGGCAGTTCTGCACCAATCCCGGTCTCGTGCTCGCGCTGGAGGGCCCGGGCATGGAACAGTTCGTCGCCGCGGCAGCCGCAGCACTCGATGCCGTCCCACCGGGGATCATGCTGAACGAGGGCATTCGGCGCAACTATGCGCAGGGACTCGAGCGGCTGGCCGAACAAGGGGCGCAGCGGCTGGCCCAGGCCGGTGCACCCGAGGCGCCGAACGCGGCCCGCGCGGCTCTGTTCAGCGTGCCGGCAGCCACCCTGCTGGCGCGGCCGGCGCTTGCAGAGGAAGTCTTCGGCCCCGCCTCGCTGCTCGTGCGCTGCTCGTGCCCGGCGGAAGTACGACAGATCATCGAGCGACTCGACGGTCAGCTGACGGCGACCGTGCAGATGACGGACGACGATCGGGCGCTCGCGCTGCAGTTGCTGCCGGCGCTCGAGCGCAAGGCCGGCCGCATTCTGATCAACGGCTGGCCGACCGGCGTCGAAGTGTCGCATGCGATGGTGCACGGGGGGCCGTTCCCGGCGACTTCCGACGGCCGAAGTACCTCGGTCGGCACATTGTCGATCGAGCGGTTTCTGCGTCCGGTGTGTTACCAGGGGTTTCCGGAGGACTTGTTGCCCGCGGAGCTGCACACCACCGAGCTGTCGCGATGGCCGCACCGGTTCGACGGCGAGTTGCGTCTCGGCAAGCCGGTCTGAGTCTCGGGCGCAGCACATGGACTGATGCCAGCGCTCACAGGGGGCGCGGTGCCGCCGTCGCGGCGGCGCCGCGCACCAGCGTGTTGCGCAGCGGCAGCACGAACGCATCGGCGCTGATGTCAAAGACATCGCCCGGCTCGGTTCGAATCTGATCGGCAAACGATAGCGTTGCGGTGCCGAAGAAGTGCACATGCACGTCACCGGGCCGGCGAAACGCGGCATATTTGAAATGGTGATGCTCGAGGTTGGCGATCGAATGGGACATGTTCGCCTCGCCGGTCAGAAACGCCTTCTCCCACAGCAAACGCCCATCTCGATAAATCCGGCTCGTGCCCCGGACATCGGCCGGTAGCGTACCGGTGAGCAGCTCCGGACCGAGCGCTGCCGGGCGCAGCTTCGAGTGGGCGAGCCACAGGTAGTTGTGTCGCTCGGTGAGGTGATCGGAGAATTCGTTGGCCAGGCAGAAGCCCAGCCGCCGCGGCACGCCCTCGGAATCGATGAGATAGATCCCGGCGATCTCGGGCTCCTCGCCGCCGTCGAGCGCGAAGTCCGGAGACCGCAGCGCTGCACCGCTCGGCACCACGCTCGACCCGTCTCCCTTGTAGAACCATTCCGGCTGCACCCCGACGGCGCCCGCAGCGGGCTTGCCGCCCTTCAGTCCCTCCTGAAAGATGCGCATGGAATCGGTTTGCCCGCCCCCGGAGGCGGCGAGCGCGTGCATCCGATCGCGACTCGCGGCCGAACCCAAATGAGTCAGCCCCGTTCCGGTCAGGTACAGATGGGCGGGGTCGGGATGGTCGATGGGCGGCAGAAGCCGCACGCCGGCGAGATCGAGGTACCGGCCCGAACGGCTGCGCTCGGCGGCCTCCGCCAGACTCATACCCTGCGCAAGCGCAGCGCTTGCCAGCGCGTGAACGCTCGTCGCCCCCACGAGCAGTTCGGCGCGCCGCTCATCCACCAGTGCGGCGACGCACCGAGCGCCATCGACTTCGATCTGCAAGAGACGCAACGGCATAAGCTCCCCATGAGGCCGGCGTGCGCGGTTTGCCCCGCATCATAGTGCAGCGGCGTTCAACTGTCTGAGTTAAAGAGAGCGTGCTTGACAGCGGGTCCTGGCACTCCGTATTGTCTGAGTAATACGCGCGATGATCCGTAGCGCGAATTGAATCCAGATTCCTCCGATCCGGAGCCCTTAGCATGGCACTGACGGTTGGCGAGGCAGCAACCGCTGCGCACTCGGACGGGCCGAGGCGATATGGAGCGGCCCTTGCGGTGCTCGCTACAGTGTTCTTCATGTGGGGCTTCGCCACCGTCCTGAATGACATCCTGATTCCGCACCTGAAGAGCGCGTTCCGGCTCGATTACGCACAGGTGCTGCTCGTGCAGTTCGTGTTCTTTCTGGCGTATCTGGTCATGGCCATGCCATCGGCGAAGATCCTCGAGCGCACCGGTTACAAGCTGGCCGTGGTGCTGGGGCTGCTCGGCATGGCCGCGGCCGCGGGCGGATTCATCCCGGCGGCGATGCTCGAGTCCTACGGATTGTTCCTGCTCGCCCTGTTTGTGCTGGCCGGATCAATCACACTGCTGCAGGTCGCGGCCAATCCATACGTGACGGTGATCGGGTCACCGCAGACCGCCTCGAGCCGGCTGAACCTGGTTCAAGCGTTCAATTCCGCCGGAACGATGCTCGCGCCCCTGTTCGGCAGTCTGCTGATCCTCGGCCACGGCCGCACCGACACCGCCCGGGCAGCTGCTCACCTGACGCTCGGACAGCGTGCCGCAGACGTCCACACCGTAGAGCTCCCCTACGCGATCATTGCCGGGGTGCTCGTGTTGCTCGCGCTGCTGGTCTGGCGGGTACGGTTGCCGGACCTCGGCAAACAGACCCGCCGTGCTGCGCAGGCGGAGCGCGCGCAGCACAGCCTCTGGCGGCACCGCAACCTCGTGCTAGGGGTGCCGGCCATCGCGCTGTATCTGATCTGTGAGGTTGGAATCGGCTCGACGCTGGTGAACTTCCTGTCGCTGCCCTCGATCGGCGGGATGCCCCACGCCCGGGCGGCCGATTACCTCACCCTCTATTGGGGCGGAGCGATGGCCGGCCGCTTCATCGGGGCATGGTTTCTGCGGTGGATGCGGCCGCAGCGAGTCCTTGCGGCGGTCACGGTCGGGGCTCTAGTGCTGGTCGGCGTGGCCATCGTCTCGAGCGGACCTGTCGCGATGTGGAGCTTGCTCGCGGTCGGGTTGTGCAATTCGATCATGTTCCCGACCATTTTCACGCTCGGGATCCGCGGCCTCGGGCCACTCACCGAGGAGGGCTCGGGCCTGCTCATCATGGCGATAGCCGGCGGCGCCCTCGCCGAACTGCAGGGCGTGCTCGCCGACGCCATTGGCCTGCACCTGTCTTACGTCCTACCGTGGGTCTGCTACGGCTACGTGCTCTTTTATGCGCTGCGTGGTTACCGCGTCACCGCTGCCGCGCACGACGAGCGCCTGACCACCGCTTGAGCCGCGCAACGCGCCGGGACCCGCCCCGTGTGGTATCGAGCAGCGCCAGCCGCACCAGCTCGGTCATCGCCGCCTGTGCAGCCACAGAGTCTCGCCGCTCGATCGCTGCGTACACCCGCTGGTGATCGGGTAGTGGATCGCGACTGAGCGGTCCGGCGCGCTGCTTGAAGATCGTCGTCCAGGCGACTGCAGCGGCAATGCCGCTCGAGAGCGAAGCGAGAAACGGATTGCCCGAGGCGGCGAGCAACACCGAGTGAAAGGCACGATCCGCCTCCCGGCCGGTCTCGACGGCCAGGGAATCGGCGGCCATGGCCTCGAGCGAGCGCCGCAGGGCGATCAGCTGCTCTTTGCTGCGGCGTGTCGCAGCGAGCGCCGCCGCGGCCGGCTCGACGACGGCCCGCAGTTCAAACAGTGCATTCAGCAGCCGGGGCTCAGGATCTGCGCCGAAAAGCCACGAAATCACGTCTGGATCGAGCAGATGCCAGGTGCTCGGATCGCTCACCCGGGTGCCGAGCTTGGGACGCGAATCGACGAGACCTTTGGCGGCGAGGATGCGCACCGCCTCGCGATAGGCGGTGCGGGATACCTTGAGCTGTTCGCTGGCCGCGATCTCCCCGTCCAACACGCAGCCGGGCGGGAGCTGGCCCGACACAATTCGCATGCCGATGTCACGGGCGATGGTGCCGTGCAGCCGCAGGGCTTTACTCCCTTGTGCGGTGATGGACGACGCAGGCGTCCTCGCTCGCATGACTCGCGCACTCTCGAAGCGGTGGAGGGCGCTCAGTATAGCGCCGTTGCGCGGCCCGGACTCGGCTCCTCAGTTGGCAGGGAATACTGTGGTTTCAACATGCGCGGGACGAGACGCGCAGCAGGTTCGGTCCGAGTTCACGCGGCGCGCGGCAGCCGAGCTGACCGAGGACCCGCTCGAGCTCGATCGTGAGCAACTCCAGGGCGCGGTGTGCGCCCGCTTCTCCGGCGGCGGCCAGCCCGTAGAGGGTCGCTCGCCCGATCATCACCGCATCGGCACCCAGGGCGAGCGCCTTGGCGACGTCGGTGCCGCGCCGGAAGCCACTGTCGATCACGATGGTCAGGTGCTTACCGACGGCGGTGGCGATCTCCGCGAGCACTTCAATCGGCGCGACACAATGATCGAGCTGGCGGCCGCCGTGGTTGCTGAGCACGACCCCGTCGCAGCCCAGTTGCACGGCGCGGCGTGCATCCTCGACGGTGAGCACGCCCTTGATGAGCAGCTTGCCCGACCAGTGATCACGAACCCAGGCGATATCGTTCCAGCTGATCGTGGGGGCAAACATCTGCGGGATGATGGTGCTACCGCCAACGGCACTCACCGCCGCGGGCGGGAGAAACATCTCGAGGTTGCGGAAACGCGGAATCCCCCCGCGCAACAGCACTTGTGTCAGCCAGCGCGGGTGGCGCAGCGTATCGAGCATCGCGCGCCGGCTTGGCCGTCCAGGTCTGCGGTAATTGCGCCTGTCCCACTCACGGCTGCCAAACACGTTGGCGTCGGTGGTAAAGAGCAGCGCCTCGTATCCGCTCGCCGCCGCTCGCCGCATGATGTCTTCGGCGATTTCTCTCTGACGCATGACGTAGAGCTGCATCCACAATCTCCCGCCCGCTTGCTTCGCAACGTCTTCTAACAGAGTGGTCGAGAGCGCGCTGAGCGTATAAGGGATGCCGAAGGCGGCAGCGGCCCGGGCAAGGGCGATGTCTCCCTGCGGGTGGAGCATGCCGTTCAAGCCCGTCGGTGCGATCGCCAGTGGGGCCCCGCAGGGCGCATCGAACAATTTGGTCGCTAGACTGCGGCCTTCGGTATTGCGCAGAGTCGGCGGCAGGAAGCGCAGAGCGGCAAACGCGTCCCGATTGGCACGCAGTGTGACCTCATCCTCGGCACCACCCTCGACGTATTCGAACACAAAGCCCGGCACGCTGCGCCGGGCCGCCTCGCGCAGATCGGCGATGTTGAGCGCGGCACGGACATCCCGGCCGACAAAGGGCTTGCGCTTCCACGGCATGGTGGGTCTCCCAGGGTATCGTGGCGTGCCGAGATCGGAGTCGGAACTGGAATCCGCTGCTCAACTTCAGAATGCGATCCCGCGGGTCGGCATCGGCACCATGCCGATGCACGGTCACGACGGACGCTGAGCGCGCCATGTCCGTCGGGATCGCCGATGGCTCAATTCGGCCGCCACGCCTGTACGGTCTGGTGCTGCTCACCGAGCTTCTCGATTCCGAGTCGGAGCCGATCGCCGGGCGCGAGGTACACCGGCTCGGGTTTCTGTCCCATTCCAACCCCGGGCGGTGTTCCGGTGGTGAGAATATCGCCCGCCTCGAGGCTCATGAAGCGACTGACGTAACTGATCAGGGTTGCGACACCGAAAATCATCGTGCGCGTGTTGCCACTCTGCATGCGTCGGCCATTGACCTCAAGCCACATCTGGAGGTTCTGCACGTCGCCGACTTCGTCGGGGGTGACGAGCCATGGACCGACCGGACCGAACGTGTCGCAACCTTTGCCCTTGTCCCATGTACCACCCCGCTCGAGCTGGTACTCGCGTTCGGACACGTCGTTGACCACGCAGTAACCGGCGACATAGGCGAGCGCGTCGTGTTCTGGCACGTACCGTGCTGTCGTGCCGATGACGACGCCGAGCTCAACCTCCCAGTCGGTTTTCGTTGAGTCCCGCGGCAGCCTGATGTGGTCGTTCGGACCCTGCAGGCAGCTCACGGCTTTGCTGAAGATCACCGGCTCGGTGGGTATTGGCAGATTCGCCTCTGCCGCGTGATCCGCGTAGTTCAGACCGATGGCGATGAATTTGCGGCTGGCCGCAACCGGCACCCCAAGCCGTGGATTGCCGGTGACGGCCGGGAGGTCGGCCGGATCCAGCGCCGCCAACCGCGTCAGCGTCTGCGGCGACAGCTGTGACCCGCTCAGATCAGGGACGTGTGCGGCGAGGCAGCGCAGCACACCGTTCGAATCGAGGAGTCCCGGCTTTTCTTGGCCGGGCGGTCCGTAGCGCAGTAGTTTCATGACGTCCTGATGGTCTTCGGTGGTTGGATTTCGTTTCCCATGCCTGCCGTTGCGGCACGGGAGTGCGGCGGATCGTGGTCGCTCGGCTCGCAGGCCGGCAGTGTAGGGTGAGCGTCGGGGGCTGGGAAGGCTTACGTGCACCGGACGGGGGCAGATATGCAGCGCCGGTGCCATTCGCTATGCTCGCCGGGCTGAAGCAGCCGAGGTGCCAGGCGCGCATCCGCGTGCGGACGGCAACCGGCGAACCCGTTCGGTTTCGCATGTGACTGCCGGAGGAATGATGAAGGCGCGAGGCGCGAGCGGATGGACCTGAGAGCGCAGAATCCCGCAGAGGCGCTCGTTCCTGTCATCCGCTTCGGCGCACTCGGCGATCTGATCGTCTCGCTGCCGCTGCTGCGCTGCCTGCGCGAGCGCCATGGCCGTCCCTGTCTCGTCATCGGGCGCGGATGGTGGCCCGAGCCTGTGTGCCGGGGAAACCCCGACGTGGGCCGCGTAATCGCCGTCAGCCGGCGCGTTCCATTCCCCTTCGATATGCGCTGGTGGGCCGCAGTGGCGGCTGTCCGTCGCTGTCACGACGTGCCCGTATATGACCTCTGCGAGACATCCGCCACTACCGCAGTGGAGCGCCTGCTCGCATTCGCTGGCGTGGAGCCCTCACGACGCCTGTCGCATCGGCATGGCCCGCATGAGCCGGCGGAGCATTCGATCGAGCGTCTGCTGCGGGTCTGCGGCCCCGACCCGAATGCCTCCGGGGCGTTCGCGACGGTGCCACACCTGGTGGTGCTCGAGGCGGAGCGACAGGCGCGCGACCGCTGGCTCGAGGCGCACGGTTGGTTGGGGCGACCGCTCGTGCTCGTGCAAGCCGGCAATCGGCGAACCATGAGCTCCAAGCGCGACCGCCACCGCAAGCTGAATCGAGACGACAAGGCGTGGCCAACTGGCAACTGGCGACAGCTGCTGCATGCGATCCACGCGCGCATGCCGCAGGCGGTCGTGCTGCTGTGCGGGGCGGCCAGCGAGGCGCCGTTCATCGAGGAGATCCGCCAGGCCGCGGCCCTGGAGTGCGTGTTCGGCGCGGTGTTGGATTTGCGTGCGCTCTTTGCGCTGTGCGAGGTCGCGCACAGCATGATTTCGATCGATACCGGGCCGGCACACGCCGCAGCCGCGCTGGGCGTGCCCCTGGTTGTGTTGTTCGGTGCTCATTCGCCCACACAGTGGTTGCCGCGCAGTGCCGCAAGCCCCGTTGTCGGGCTCGGCGGCCCCCCCCAATACAGCCGGGTCGAGCAGATTCCCGTGGAACTGGTGGTGGAGCATTGGCAGCAGTTGGCGCAGCGCGTGCCCCCGGCACGCGCTGCGCAGGGTAGTCAGATCCATTAGAATCGGGTATGCCTATGGAAAATGCGATACCGGAATCGCTGCCAGCAGAGCTCGCGTTCCTGGCGCCGGTCGAGGTCGATGGCCTCATGCGGTTAGGCAACCCGCACGATGGCGGCTACGTCGTGCCGCGAAGTACCGTACAGAGTGTGGACACCCTGCTCTCTTTCGGTCTCTCGTCGGACTGGACCTTCGAAGAAGAATTCAAGCGGATCAATGCCTCTGCGACGATTCACGCGTATGACCATACGGTAGGCGCGAGAAAATTCAGACGCGCTTTCGAACGCGGTATTCCGCGCTTGCTGCGTGGTCGCATCACCCTTCGAGAGCTGCAGGCGAGGTTCCGAACCTGGCGCACTTATCGGCAATTCTTTGCCAGCGAGGCCACCCATTTCAAGGAGAGAATCCACGCGGTGAATGCCGGTCCGGGTCATGCGACCATAGGCAAGGTCTTCGGCAGAACAAACTCCGATCGAGTGCTTCTCAAGATCGATATCGAAGGGGCGGAGTACGGAATCATCGGCGAGGTGCTGCGGCATGCCGGCAGAATCCAGCTACTGATCGTGGAATTTCACGAGACGATGGCGCTGCGCGAGACGTTCTGCGCCGCGCTGCAGCGACTGCTGAGGGAATTTCACATCGTCCACGTGCACGGCAACAATCACAGTTACATCGCGCCCGACGGACTACCGAACGTCCTGGAGATCACGTTCGTCAAGGGCCCCGCCCCCGACTCGGCGCGCCGGCGACAACAGTTGCCGGTCGCCGGACTCGATGGCCCGAATCAGCGTGATCGTGCGGATGTTCCCATCCGCTTTGTTATGGTGACGGCAGCATCGCAGGCCGAACGGTCATGATGTCACGCCTCATGAAGCTCGGCGCGCGCAGCACGACAGCCAGTCTGCGCCATACGGCCGTTCTCACCGTGCGGTCCATGTCGGACTGGTCATCGGCGCAGCGTCTCGGGCCTAGACGCGATAGCGGAACCCACGTGCTTCCTGCAATCACGTATCCGGGCCCACCACGATCACGGTCAAAACGCAGAGATCACTGCCATGTCAGAATTAACGGAGTTGCGCGATACCTTGCGAGCATTTGCGGCGGAACGGGACTGGGATCAGTTTCACTCGCCGAAGAATCTGGCGTCGGCCCTCGCTGTGGAAGCAGCAGAACTATTGGAGCCCTTCCAATGGTTGACTGAAGAACAGAGCAGGAACCTCAGTGACAAGCAGCGGACAGCAGTCATCGAGGAGCTCGCTGATGTTCAGATCTACCTGATCCGCCTCGCCGACAAGCTGCAAGTCGACCTGCTGCAAGCCGTGCGCGAGAAGATCGTCCGGAACGCGGAGAAGTACCCAGCGAGCCTCTTCAAGGGTTCGGCCCGCAAGTATTCGGATACGTGAGCGCCGCTGCCGCCGATGATCATCTATCGATCGACCAAGGACGGATTTCTCAACGACACATTCGGTCACGACATTGAAGCGGTCGTGCTCGCGGCGTTTGCGGCACGGACCGGACATCGTGTCACCAAGGCTGAGATGCGCGCCTGGAAGGAATCGCTGCTCGCGATGGCAAAGGTGCTTCGCGACGATTCGATACCGACCGACTGTGGCATCGCCATCGAGTACGTCATTCCTCAAACCGCCAAGCGCATCGACCTGTTGTTGTCGGGAATCGACGAGCGGGACCGGAGCAAGCTGATCATCGTCGAACTGAAACAGTGGGAAAGCGCGACGTTGACCCGCAAGGACGGACTGATCCGGACCCGGTTCGGGGGCGGGGAGGCGGATACCAGCCATCCGTCCTACCAGGCGTGGTCCTACGCGGAGCTCCTGCGTAACTTCAATGAGGAGGTGTATTCGAACGAAATTCCGCTGCAGCCTTGTGCCTACCTCCACAACTTCGTCGGCGGCGAGGTACTGAATGACCCTCTCTACCGGCCGTACGTCGAAAAGGCGCCGATTTTCCTGTCCGGACAGCAGGAACGTGAGCGTCTACGCGCCTTCATCGCGCAGCACGTCCGTCGTGGCGACCGCGGCAGTCTCATCGAGCAGATCGAAAATGGCCGCATTCGGCCCTCCCGCAGACTGATCGATGCGCTGACCGGCATGTTGGCCGGCAAGCGCGAGTTCGTTTTGATCGACGATCAGAAGGTGGCCTACGAAACTGTGTTCGCCGACGCCATCGAGGTTGCCGAGGGCGCCAAGCGAGTGATCATCATCGAGGGCGGGCCGGGAACGGGCAAATCGGTCGTTGCAATTAATCTGTTGGCCGCGCTGACGGCCCAGCGCATGATGACCAAATATGTGACCAAGAACCGGGCACCGCGTGCCGTATTCGAGCAGACGCTGTCGGGATCCTACCGCCGGTCGCAGATTGCGAGTCTGTTCGCCGGATCAGGGGAATTCATCGACACGCCCGCCGATACGTTCGATGCGCTGGTCGTGGACGAAGCACATCGGCTCAACGAGAAGTCCGGCCTCTATGCCAATCTCGGCAACAACCAGATCGAGGAGATCATTCGAGCCGCCAGATGCGCCGTCTTCTTCATTGACGAAGACCAGCGGGTCACCTGGAACGATATTGGCCGCAAATCGGAGATCGCGGCCTGGGCGCAGAAGGCCGGGGCAACGGTGAGGCAGCTGACGCTTGCCTCACAGTTCCGGTGCGCCGGATCCGATGGATACCTCGCATGGCTGGACCAGATGCTCGGAGTTCGCGATACCGCCAATCCGGTCCTGCGAGCCGATGAGTTCGATTTCCGAGTGCTTGATTCACCGAATGAGGTTCGGCGTCTGATCGAAGAGAGGAACCTGCAGAGCAACCGCGCGCGCATAGTCGCCGGCTACTGTTGGGATTGGAAGAGCAAGAGAGATCCGGCCGCATTTGACGTCGTCATTCCCGAGCATGAGTTCGCGATGCGCTGGAACCTCGCCCAGGACGGTGGCCTGTGGATCACTGCCGAACATTCAGTTGAGCAGATCGGGTGCATACACACGTGTCAGGGACTCGAGGTGGACTATATCGGCGTCATCGTGGGGCCGGACCTGATCGCCCGCGGCGGCCGGATCGTGACGCAGCCGGAGCAGCGCTCGCGGCAAGACCAGTCGCTCAAGGGCTACAAGAAGGCGCTGCGAGAGCAGCCCCATGCGGCGCACCGTAAAGCCGACGCTCTCATCAAAAACACATATAGGACGTTGATGAGCCGCGGCATGAAGGGCTGTTACATTTTCTGTACCGACCGCGAGACTGCCGCGCACTTCCGTTCGAGAATCGCTTAGCGCGGCCGGTTTCGGGTAGGGCCGTCCCGACCCTGCCGGGCATCGGCGAGCGGATCGCCGGTGGCCAGCGACGGTCGAAGGCAGACGAAGAGTCTTCAGACCGGGCAGGCTGGGAGTGAACGGCGGATGGTCTGTGACCACTGTGGATGTGCTGCTATTTGCCGATGCAGAAGCTGCCGAAAATGCGGCCGAGCAAATCATCCGTCGTGAATTCGCCAGTGATCTCGCTGAGCGCCTGCTGCGCGCCACGGAGTTCTTCGGCCACCAGTTCCCCGGCGCGGCTGTCGCGCAGCTGGCGCGCAGCGGCTTCGACGTGGTCCCGGGCGCGCTGCAATGCGTGCAGGTGTCGTCGGCGCGCCGAGACGGTGCCGCCCTCCACCGTCCGGAACCCCATGCAGTCCTTGAGGTGGCTGCGCAGCTGATCGATGCCATGGCCATCGAGCGCGGAAATGGCGATGCGCGGTGGACCGGCGATCGTGTCCGCGAGCGGAATGCCCGCGGCGAGGTCGGTCTTGTTCAACACCAGCGTCACCGGGACGTCGTGCGGCAGGCGGTCTCGCTCCTGCACAAATGCAACAGCATCCGGATCGTCGAGCAGATCGATCACAAATAAGACCCGATCGGCCCGCTGCATCTGTTCGTGCGCGCGCCGGATGCCTTCTGCTTCGACCAGGTCGGTGCTGTCACGCAGTCCGGCGGTATCGAGCACGTGCAACGGCATGCCGTCGATGTCGATCCGCTCCCGTAGCACATCGCGCGTTGTGCCGGCGATCGGCGTGACGATTGCGGCCTCATAGCCGGCCAGCCGATTGAGGAGGCTTGACTTGCCCGCGTTCGGCCGACCGGCGATCACGACGGTCATCCCTTCGCGCAGCAGCGCACCCTGCCGCGCGCTCTGTTCGATCGCCGAAAAATGGTCCACGAGCGCATGAAAGCGTTCATGCAGGTGTCGGTCCGCAAGAAAATCGATCTCCTCCTCGGGAAAATCGATGGCCGCCTCGACATGCGTGCGCACGTCAATGACCGCTTCGGTCAGACCGTGCACCATCGCGGAAAATTCCCCCTGCAGGGAGCGCATCGCGGCCGCTGCCGCTTCACGCGAACCGGCATCGATCAGGTCCGCGATGGCTTCGGCCTGGGCGAGGTCGACCTTGTCGTTGAGAAAGGCGCGCAGCGTGAATTCCCCGGGCTGGGCACGCCTCGCGCCGAGTTCCACAACCCGCGCCACGATCGCCTCGAGCACCGCCGGTCCGCCGTGCCCCTGCAGTTCCAGCACGTGCTCGCCCGTGTAGGAATGCGGAGCGGGAAAAAACAGGACGAGACCGGCATCGATCGGCTCGCCGCGGGCATCGAGGAAACGCTCGAACCGCGCCACGCGGGCCGGCGGCAGATCACCGCCGAGCAGGACGGCGGTCAGCTCAGGAACCTTCGGTCCCGACACGCGCACGATCCCTATGCCGCCGCGTCCCGGCGGGGTAGCCGGTGCCACGATCGTATCCGTACGCGTCATGCGCTCAAGGTTACCTCGGCAGCCCCGCCGATTGAAGAGGCCCGGCCGGCTAGGTGCGCCGCGCCGTGGCCGCGGCGATGCGGCGATTGATGTTCCACTGTTGCGCCAGCGACAGCAGGCTGTTCACGACGTAGTACAAGACGAGGCCCGACGGGAAGAACGCGAACATTCCGGCCATGACCAGGGGCATGAACATGAACATCTTGGCCTGCACCGGGTCGGGCGGAGCGGGATTGAGTTTGTACTGCAGGAAGCCGGTCAGGGCCATGACAGCCGGCAGGATGAAGAACGGATCGCGCGCGGACAGATCCTGGATCCAGAGCATGAACGGCGCTTGACGCAGCTCCACGCTGTAAAGCAGAACCCAGTAAAACGCGATGAACACCGGGATCTGCAGAATCATCGGCAGACACCCCGACACCGGATTGACCTTCTCGCGCTTGTAGAGCTCCATCATCGCGCGACCCAGCTTCTCCTTGTCGTCCTTGTAGGTCTCCTGGATGTTCTTGATGCGCGGCCCGAGTGCCTTCATCTTCGCCATCGAGCGGCCGCTGGCCTCCGACAACGGATAGAACAGCAGCTTCAGAAGGACCGTGACAACGATGATCGCCACGCCCCAGTTGCCGGTGAGTCGATGGGCTTGGCTGAGCAGCCAAAACAGCGGCCGGGCGAGGATCGTGAGCTTGCCGTAATCGTCCAGATAGGTGAGCGTCGGGTCGGCCTGGTCCAGCTGCGAGTGCAGCGTGGGACCGACGAATAGCGTCTGGCCGACGGTGAGGGTCGCGCCGGGGGCGGCGGTCTGCACCGGTCCGGTGGCCGCCAGCAGATAATCGGAGCCGGAGACGTGCGACGTGAAGCGATAGGTCTCGCCCTTGGGGGGCACCACGGCCGTGACGAAATCGTGCTGCGGCACGGCAATCCAGCCGTTGGCGACCTCGCGGGCGTAGTGCTGATAGTCACTGCTGGCGGGATCAAGTTTCACGTATTCGTGGCCATTCCAGATGGCCGGGCCGTGATAGGCCTTGCTGCCAGGATCGAAATAACTGCCGCCGGTGCGCGGGTCGTTGCGGAACAGCTGCGCATACGGGGTGAAGGTCCAGGCTGCGGTTCCGGTGTTGTGGACCGCGTACTGCAGTCCGATCTGGTACGAGCCCTTGTGGAAAATGAACGTCTTGGTCACGGTGACGCCACCGCTGTGCCAGGTCAGTGGCACCTGCAGCACACCGGAGGGTCCCATCCGATAGTCGAGACGGGCGCTGCTGAAGCGCGCCGTCTGCGTGGGGTAGTTCTGGCCGGCCGGCCCGGTCAACCCGGTTTGAAGGAGGTACACGCGCGCCGGAACGGTGTTCTCAAGCTCGACGCGCGGTGATTTGCCTTTCGCCTGGGCGTACTTCAGCAGCTTTACCTGTTGCAGCGTGCCGCCTTCGGTGCTGATCTGCAGGTCATAGACGTCCGTGTGCACCTGAATCACCGGCGCACTCGAACTCACTGGCGCTGCCACCGCACCCGGCGCCGGTGGCGGCGGCGCACTGGTGGGCGCGGGCGGCTGGCCCGCGGCGGCTGGCGCAGAGGTCTGCGGGACGTTGTTCGAGAGGCTGGGGGCGGGCGCCGCGGTCGACCGAGTCGCAACCGGGGGGGGCGTGGAAGCGAAATCCTCGCTCCAGGTGGTGTAGTTGAACCACAGCAGGGCCAGCAAGCCGAGCCAAAGGAAGTAGCGCAGTTGATTAGTCATGTCTGTGAGCAATGCGGTTCGAGCCATGAGCCGGCACCGGATCGTAGCCGCCGGGATGCCAGGGGTGGCAGCGGCCGATGCGTTTGACCGCGAGCCAGCTGCCGCGCAGGACGCCGAAGCGATCGATCGCCTCGAGCGCGTACTGGGAGCAGGACGGATGGAATCGGCAGTTCGGGCCGAGCAGCGGACTGATCGTCCACTGATAGAGGCGGATCAGGCCGACCGCGAGGGCGCGCATCGTTCGTTCACCTGTCGCCAGAGGCCCGCCAGGCTGCCATGCAGCTGTGCACCCGGGGCGCCGTAAGCCGCGGTCCGCGCGCTGACGACGATATCGACCGCGGGCAGATCCCGTTGGTGCAGGCGGAAGGATTCGCGGATGATGCGCCGGATGCGATTGCGCTCGACGGCAGTCCGGGCGACGCGCAGCGCGACCGCCAGGCCGAGACGGGGACCGGTCTTGTCGTTGCTGATCACTGTCACCGCGAAAAATCCGTTGCCAAAGCGCCGGCCACGCGTGCGCGCCGCATCGAACTCGGACTTATGTCGCAAGCGCCTCGGCGCCGGGAAAGTCAGTCGCTCTCGATGCACGCGGGGCACGTGGACCGCCTCGTCCGCTGCTGCCGTCGGGCGCCGGGTCGGGTTCACACCCGCTCAAGCGTACACCGCAGGCACTCCGCCGCGGACGGGCCGCTGTCCCGGTCTACGGGATCAGCTTCTTGCGTCCTTTGGCACGGCGCCGGGCCAGCACTTTGCGGCCGTTTTGGGTCGCCATGCGCGCCCGGAACCCGTGCGTGCGCTTACGGCGCAGCTTGCTCGGTTGATAGGTACGCTTCATACCGCGGGCTCCAGAAGGTCCATTGGGGGTTCCAAAAAGGGGCGGCAAGGCTAAGCCGTTGACCGCCAAGGTGTCAATATTT
>DAHVTM010000010.1:0-14589 GCA_027324195.1 Gammaproteobacteria bacterium
CCCGGTCGGAAATCAGGCTGACCGACTCCACCGCCCCGTGCTGCGCAAACAGCTCGCGGACTTCGCTCTCAGTGGCCGAAAACGGAAGGTTTCCGACGTAAATCTTCGTCATGCAATCAAACTCCAGATACGGAATGAACCACCGTGGCGCTCTATTGGAGTTTTGCGGACGCGGCGGTTTCCGAACTACTACCGGCAGGGTCACTGCCACCTGGTCGGGAACGATTCGGCTTTTCTCCGTACGCCGGCCGGGTTAGCGAACGGCTGTCAGGCGGCAGGAAAGGAAACGGTCACAGACCCACACTTAGGTTAACTCAGCGTCCTCAGCCGTTGCAAGGGGCTCATCGGGTCAGCGGTACCGGGCGAGCACCTTGCGCAAGCCGGCCGCTCCGGGGGAGAGCTGCTCGAACGGCAGGGCATTGAGGGGCTCCTCGGGCGTGCCGCTCGCCTGGTGAAAATCTGCCCGCGCCTCGCTGGGATCGACATAAATCAGACCCGTCAGATACTCCCCGGCGCTCATCCGCGCCTGTACCGCCGCGCTCGCGGCCGCACGATTCGTCGGATCGTAATCGGCGCCGATCTTGCGCAGCACGATCCGGCTGCCATCGTGCAGTGTGACCTCGCGGGCATCCCCCTCGGGGTAATCGACGACAATCGGCGCCTCGCGGGGCACGAAGTCGGCGAGCACCGTCGGCTCGTAGTGCTCACGCGTATAGGCGTAGCTTTTGGTCGACCCCTCGTGATCGTTGAAGGTCACGCAGGGAGACAGCACGTCGATGAGCGCGAAGCCTCGATGTTTCAGGCCGGCCTCGATCAGCGGCACCAGCTGATGCTTGTCGCCGGAGAAACCGCGCGCCACGAACGTCGCGCCCAGATCGAGTGCGAGCAGCACCGGATCGATCGGCGGCTGCACATTGGTCTCGCCCTTCTTGGCACGGGTGCCGACGTCCGCGGAAGCCGAGAACTGCCCCTTGGTCAGACCGTATACGCCGTTGTTCTCGATCAGATAGAGCATGTCGAGATTGCGGCGGATGGCATGACAGAACTGCCCGAGCCCGATCGACAGCGTGTCCCCGTCGCCGGAGATGCCGATGTAGGTCAAATGGCGGTTTGCGGCATTGGCCCCCATGGCGATCGAGGGCATGCGGCCGTGCACGGCATTGAAGCCGTGCGCACCGCTGACGAAATACGCGGTGGTCTTCGAGGAGCAGCCGATTCCGGACAGCTTGACCAGGTTCTGCGGCTCGAGCGCCAACCGCCAGGTCGCCTCGACGATCGCCGCGGTGACCGAATCGTGGCCACAGCCGGCGCACAGCGTCGAGAGCGCGCCCTCGTAGGCGCGCCGCGTCAGCCCGAGGGTGTTCTGCGGCAGCGACGGATGAGTGACTTTGGGTTTGGCGATGAATGTCATGGCGAATCCTCAGGCGCCGACCGCGCTCGGTTGCGCAGCGCTCGGACGGGCGCGCAACTCGGCCAGTATGCCCTCGACGATGAACTGCGAGCTCACCGGCAAGCCGCTGTAATGCAGCAGCGAGCGCAATTTGGACTTCTCGACGGCGGTTTCCAGCGTCAACAGCGAGCGCAGCTGTGCATCGCGGTTCTGCTCGACGACGAACAGCAGCTCGTGCTCGGTGAGAAAGCGCTCGACCTCCTCGCCAAACGGGAACGCGCGCACGCGCAGGTAATCGACCGCAACACCCTCCGCGCCGAGCAGCACGAGTGCCTCACGAACCGCACTGTCCCCGCTGCCGACCGACACGATGCCGAACTTGCTGCCCGTGCCTTCGATCAGCGCGCGCGGGACCCGCGTCTTGGCGGTCTGCCACTTCTTCATCAGGCGGTCCATCACCACCTGATAATCGTGCGAGTCCTCGGTGTAGGTCCCGAACTGCGTATGCCCGGAGCCGCGCGTGAAGTACGCGCCTTTGGGGTGCACGCCGGGCAGCGTGCGCCAGGGAATGCCGTCGCCGTCCGGATCGAGGTAGCGGTGGAACTTCTCCAATCCCTCGATCTGCTCGAGACTGAGCATCTTGCCCCGATCGGGCCGGTAGGCATCGTCCCACTGAAATTCCGGGCACATCCAATCGTTCATGCCGATGTCCAGGTCCGACAGCACGAGCACCGGGGTCTGCAGGCGCTCGGCGAGATCGAACGCCTCGACCGCCATGCTGAAACACTCCGCCGGGTTGGCCGGATACAGACACACGTGCCGCGTATCGCCGTGCGAGGCGTATGCGCAGGCAAGCAGGTCGCCCTGCTGGGTGCGCGTCGGCATGCCGGTGGAGGGCCCCACCCGCTGCACATCAAACAGCACGGCAGGAACCTCGGCGTAGTAGGCGAGGCCGAGAAACTCGTTCATCAGGGAGATACCCGGACCGGAAGTCGCGGTGAAGGCGCGCGCCCCGTTCCAGCTCGCCCCGAGCACCATGCCAATCGCTGCCAACTCGTCCTCGGCCTGAATGAACGCGAAGCGCTTGCGGCCATTCTGCGGATCGACGCGCAAGCGCTCGCAGAAGCTCTTGAACGCATCCATCAGCGAGGTCGACGGGGTGATCGGGTACCACGCTGCGACCGTGGCACCGGCGAACACGCAGCCGAGCGCGGCGGCGGTGTTGCCGTCAATCAGGATGTGACCGGCCGTACGCTGCATCGGCTCGACGGCAAGCGGCAGCGGGCAGGCCACGTGCTCGCGGGCGTAATCAAAGCCGAGCTGCAGCGCCTTGACGTTGCTCTCGAGCAGTTGCGGCTTCTTCGCGTAGGTCTCCCCGAGCAGCTCGCGCATCCGGGCCAGATCGAGATTGAGCAGCGCCGCGAGCGCCCCCGCATAACAGATGTTCTTCATCAGGATGCGCGTGCGCACGCCGGAGAAGTTCTCGTTGCACATCTGCGCGAACGGCACGCCGATCACAGTGAGGTCGGCGCGTGACAACAGCACCGGACGCGGCCACGTTGAGTCGTACAGCAGATAGCCGCCCGGGGCGAGCTCACGCACGTCGCGCGCATAGGTCTCGGGATTGAGCGCCACCATGAGCTCGACCGAGCCAGACCGCGCAAGATGCCCGTCGCGCGAGACGCGGATCTCGTACCAGGTGGGCAGCCCCTGGATGTTGGACGGGAAGAAATTCTTGCCCACCACCGGCACGCCGCTTCTG
The DNA here is from genome assembly GCA_027324195.1 of Gammaproteobacteria bacterium. Lineage (GTDB taxonomy): Bacteria > Pseudomonadota > Gammaproteobacteria > Steroidobacterales > Steroidobacteraceae > 13-2-20CM-66-19. The sequence continues at coordinate 3,153 of DAHVTM010000010.1, forward strand.
AAGATGGTCTTCATCAGCAGCGTGTTGGCGCTCGCCGAACCGGTGCCGTTGACCGTGGCGATCTTGAGCGTGAAATCGTTGATGCGGCTCGGTGCAGGTGTGGCCATGGGTGTCAGTGGGGGCGTGGGGGGGTGCGCGCGGATACGCCAGCGAGCGGATCAGGCGATCTTGGGTTTGCGTGCTTCGAGCGCGTCCGCTTCATCGCTCGCGTGCGGCCAGCGGACCAGGGATTTCTGCATGTCCCAGGCTGCCGTCGGGCAGCGCTCGGCGCACAGTCCGCAGTGCACGCACAGGTCCTCGTCCTTGACCATGATGCGCCCGGTCTGCGGCAGCGCACTCGAGACGTACAGCGGCTGCGTGGCGTTCTCGGCCGGCGCCTTGAGCCGGCTACGCAGCTCGCGCTCCGGTCCGTTGCCGGTGATAGTCAGGCAGTCGACCGGGCAGATGTCGATGCACGCGTCGCACTCGATGCACAACCGCGCGGTGAACACGGTCTGCATATCGCAGTTAAGGCAGCGCTGCGCCTCCTCGGCGGCCTGCTCGGCATTGAAACCGAGTTCGACTTCGATATTGAGCTTCTTGAAGCGTTCCTTGAGCGAGACATGCGGCACCAACCGGCGCTCGATCGGCGCGTAATCATTGGCGTAGGACCACTCGTGCATGCCCATCTTGCGGCTGTGCAGCGTGACCCCGGGAGCCAACCGTTCCGCCACCGGTTCGCCCTGGCAGTGTCGATGAATCGAGATCGCCGCCTGGTGACCATGCTCAACGGCCCAGATGATGTTCTTCGGCCCGAATGCCGCATCACCGCCGAAGAACACGCCCGGGCGGGTGGACTCGAAGGTCTTCGGATCGACCACCGGCACGTCCCATTTGTCGAATTGGATACCCAGGTCCCGCTCGATCCACGGAAAGGCATTCTCCTGACCAATGGCGAGGATCACGTCGTCGGCCGGCAGAAACTCCTCGCCGGTCACGCGCTCCGAGACGATGCGCCCACGCGCATCGAGCTGGTATTCCATGCAGTCAAAGCGCATGCCGACCAGCCGGCCCTGTTCGAGCACGAACGCCTTGGGGGCGCGATTGACCAGGATCTCGACGTTCTCCTCCTCGGCGTCCTCGAGTTCCCAGGCAGACGCCTTGAAGAACTCGCGCGGCTTGCGGGCCATCACTTGGACCTGACGCGCCCCGAGCCTGAGGCTGGTGCGGCAGCAATCCATGGCCGTATTGCCAACGCCGATGATGAGCACGCGCTCGCCGATGCGCTCGATGTGTCCGAATGCCACCGACTCGAGCCAGCTGATGCCGATGTGCACGTTGGCCGCCGCCTCGTCACGGCCGGGCAGAGCCAGCTCCTTGCCCTTCGGTGCGCCCGAGCCGACGAACACGGCATCGAAGTGGCCCTCGGTGAGCAGCGCGCGCAGGCTCTCGACCGGCGTGCCCAGGCGCAGATCCACTCCCATGCCGAGGATGAGGCCGATTTCCTCATCGAGCACGCTCTGGGGCAGGCGGAACGCCGGGATATTGCTGCGCATCAGTCCGCCGGGCTGCGCGAAGCGCTCGAAAATGGTGACCTCGTAGCCGAGCGGCAGCAGGTCATTGGCCACCGTGAGCGAGGCGCACCCGGCACCGATGCAGGCGATGCGCTTGCCGTTCTTGAGCTTCGGAATCTTCGGCAGCCGGCCGGCGAGGTCCTCGTGGTGATCGGCCGCCACTCGCTTGAGCCGGCAGATCGCCACCGGCTTCTCTTCCACGCGGCCGCGCCGGCAGGCCGGCTCGCAGGGACGGTCACAGACCCGCCCGAGAATGCCCGGAAAGACGTTGGAGTCGCGGTTGACGAGGTATGCGTCGGTGAAGCGGCCCTGGGCGATCAGCCGGATGTACTCCGGCACATCGGTGTGGGCCGGGCAGGCCCACTGGCAATCGACCACTCGATGGTAATAGTCGGGGTGCGAAGTATCAGTGGCGTCCACGATGTTCGAAGGCTGGAACAAGGATGCACGATGATAGTGCAATCGGGCCGCCGCGCCCTAGCCCTTCACGCTGCCGCGCGTGACATTCGCAATAAAAAAGGCCGGAGGGTCTGCTCGACCGTCCGGCCCCGAAGGTTTCAAGACCCCCGTACGCGGGGGCGATTGTGTGCACCGACTGCCTCAAAATGCAAATCCTGTCCTCTGTCCGACGGAACTTGACAGCCGGGGACCGGGCCGGGTATGGCGCGGCCGGTCACGCCCGCTGCGCAGCCGGAGGATACAATGGCGCGGTGTTCCGAGGCGGCCGTCAAGATGAGCGAACAACCAGCGACTGATTTTGGCTACGAGCGTGTGCCCTGGGAGGAGAAGGCGCGCCGCGTACGCAGCGTCTTTGACTCCGTGGCGAGCCGCTACGACCTGATGTCCGGGGGCGCGCACCGCCTGTGGAAACATTTCACGCTCTCGCTCACCGGCTTGCGCCCGGGGCAGAGCGCCCTCGATGTGGCCGGCGGCACCGGCGACCTGACCGCCGGAATGGCGCGGCAGGTGGGTGAGCGCGGCCGCGTCATCCTCAGCGACATCAACGCCGCGATGCTCGAGCGTGGCCGCGACCGGCTCGCCGACCGCGGGGTGATCGGCAACGTCGAGTATGTGCAGGCCAATGCCGAGCAGCTGCCGTTTCGCGACGACAGCTTCGAGTGCATTACCATTGGCTTCGGGCTGCGCAATGTCACCGACAAGGCCGCCGCGCTCGCCTCGATGCGCCGCGTGCTCAAGCCCGGCGGGCAATTGCTGGTGCTGGAATTCTCCCGGCCCGTCGCCCCAGGGCTCGCGCCGCTGTACGACGCGTACTCGTTCCGTCTCCTGCCGCTGCTCGGCAAGTGGGTGGCGCAGGACGAAGCCAGCTACCGGTATCTGGCCGAGTCGATCCGCATGCACCCACCGCAGGAGAAGCTGCTCGAGATGATGCGCGCGGCGGGACTCGAGGGCTGCCGCTACCACAATCTTTCCGGCGGCATCGTGGCGGTGCATCGTGGCTACAAGTACTGAGCGGCCCGCCATGCTCCTCGCAGTGCTCGAGAATTTCTTAAACCGCGGCCTGCCGCGCTCGGTGCGCGCACGCCAGCTGTGCAGCGAACTCGATGGCCGGCGGCTCGGCGTCGAGGCGCCGGCGCTGGCGCGCTGGGTGATCGAATCGACCGGCGTCGCGGTGCGCATCCGGCGCAGCGAGGATCCCGCCGATGCCGCCATCGTCGGCGGCCCGCTGAGCCTGCTGATCGTCGGCAGCGGTCTGTCGCGCGAGCCGACGGCGCGCGGGGAGGTCGAGGTCCGCGGCGATGCCGAGATCGCCGCCAAATTCCAGGAGCTGCTGCAGTTGCTCGGTCCGGATTTCGAGGAGGAGCTCGCCCTCGTGGTGGGCGACGTGCCGGCGCACCGCATCAGCCATCTGGCCCGCGGCGCGGCCAATTGGACCCGCCGCGCCGCCCGCACGCTGTGGCAGGACCTCGGCGAGTACGCGAGCCACGAGCGCGGCGATCTGGTATCGCGGCCCGAGGGAGAGACTTTCCTGCACGGCGTCGATGCGCTACGCGAGGACGTCGACCGCCTCGCCGCGCGCCTGGAGCAGATCGAGCGGCGAGTGGCCGCACCGTGACGCCGGTGCACGGCTCATGAGGCTGCGGGTCATCGGCCGGCTCGTGCAGATCCAGCGCGTGCTGCTGAAGCACGGGCTGGATGATTTCGTGCGCGCGACGCACCTGTACCGCCCGCTGCGCTTTCTGTTTTTCCTCTCGCCGAGGATGTGGCTGCATCGCGGACGGGATGCCCCGCGCGGCGAGCGGCTGCGGCTCGCCCTGCAGGAGCTCGGGCCGATCTTCGTCAAATTCGGTCAGGCGATCTCCACCCGCCGCGACCTGCTGCCGCCGGACATTGCCGAGGAGTTGGCCAAACTCCAGGACCGCGTGCCGCCGTTCCCCGCGGCGCTGGCGCGCCAGACGATCGAGCGCAGCATCGGCCGTCCGGTTGCCGAAATCTTCGCCGCCTTCGAGGACGAGCCGCTCGCGGCCGCCTCGATTGCCCAGGTGCACGCCGCACGGCTGAGCGGCGGGCGCGAGGTGGTGGTGAAGGTGTTGCGGCCCGGCATGAAGGCGCGCATCGCGCGCGACCTCGAGGTGCTCTACAGCCTCGCCGGGCTGGCGCAGCGGTATTGGCGCGAGGCGCGGCGGCTGCGCCCGAGCGAGCTGGTGCAGGAGTACGAGAAGACCATCCTCGATGAGCTCGACCTGATGCGCGAGGCGGCCAACGCCACGCAGCTGAAGCGCAACTTCGCGGACTCCGATCTGCTGTACGTGCCGGAGGTGCACTGGGATTTCTGTCGCACCGACGTCATGGTCATGGAGCGCATCCACGGCATTCCGATCAGCGACATGACGCGGCTGCGGGCGCTCGGCACGAACTTCGAGCGGCTCGCCGAGAATGGCGTGCGGATCTTCTTCACCCAGGTGTTCCGGCACAACTTCTTCCATGCGGACATGCACCCGGGCAACATCTTCGTGCTGGCCGATGACCCGCAGCACCCGCGCTATGCGGCCATCGACTTCGGCATCATGGGCACGCTCGATCCGCGCGATCAGCATTACCTGGCGGAGAATTTTCTGGCCGTGTTCGAGCGCGACTACCGGCGGGTGGCGGTCCTGCACGTCGAGTCCGGCTGGGTGCCCCCACAGACTCGCATCGATGAGATGGAGTCCGCAATCCGCACGGTGTGCGAGCCGATCTTCGACCGACCGCTCGCGGACATTTCCTTCGGCCACCTGCTGCTGCGGCTGTTCGAGATCTCGCGCCGCTTCAACATGCAGATCCAGCCGCAGCTGATGCTGCTGCAGAAGACTTTGTTCAACGTCGAGGGCCTCGGGCGCGAGCTGTATCCACAACTGGACATCTGGAGCACGGCGACGCCGATTCTGCGCGAGTGGATGCGAGAGCGGGTGAGCGTGCGTCGGCTGGTGAAGAATCTCTGGCGCCAGCTGCCGGATGTCGTCGAGTCGCTGCAGAGCCTGCCGGGCCTGCTGAAGGAGTCGGTGCGCCGGGTCCACGAACCGCAGACGCACCCCGAGGTCGCGAGCATGAACCAGTTGCGCGAGGCGCTGCGCGCGAGCGCGCGGCGGCGCGACGCCGTCACCGGCGCCTCGGCGGTGCTGCTTGCCGGGCTGCTGTGGCTTGCCTGGCATCGACTCGCCTGGCCCGGCTGGGCACTCACAGCCGCCGGCGCGAGCGCTCTGTTCGCGGCGTATCGCTGGTTGTAAGCGCGGCGCCATCGCGCTGCGCACACGGGGGCATCTCTGGGAACATCCATCGAGAAGACCGGTCATCTCGATGCGCGGGCGCTGCTGTACGTCAGCGTTGCGGTGCTGACCTGGTCATCCGCCTACGCATCGATCGCGTACGCCCTCGGTGCCTTCACACCGGGAGAACTCGCCTTCGGACGCCTGCTGCTCGCCTCGGGACTGTTCCTGCTCTATCTGCGGCTGCGCGGCGTGTCGCTGCCACCGCTGTCGGCCTGGCCGGCGCTGCTCGCGCTCGGCGCGGTCGGCCTCGGTGTGTATCACCTGTGTCTGAACGTGGCGGAGACCCGAATTGCCAGCGGCACCGCCGCCATCGTGCTCGCACTCATCCCGGCCGCTACCGCCGTGACCTCGGCGCTGTGGCTGCGCGAGCGCCTCTCCACCCGCACCGTGGTCGGGCTGGCACTGGCGCTCGGCGGCGTGGTGATCGTCGTGGTGAGCGGCGGGAGTCAGGTGCGCTTTCAGCCGCGCTCGCTGCTGGTCCTGGTGAGTGTGCTGGCGGCGGCCGTGTACTTCACCGGACAGAAATCCTGGACCCGCCGCTACGGCGCCGAAGCGGTCACCGCCGTCACGCTGCTCGGCGGAGCGTTGGCCGCCGCTCCGTTCGGGCTCGGCCTGGCGCACGCACTGTACAGTGCCCCGCGGGCGCGGCTGGCGGCGCTGCTGTGGCTTGCGGTGGCGCCGACCTTCCTCGGCTATCTCACCTGGAACCTCGCCCTGCATCGGGCGAGCGCGACTCAGGTCTCGAGCTTCATTTACTGTTCCTCACCGCTCGCGGTGCTCATTGGCTGGTTGTGGCTCGGCGAGCGGCCCGGGGCACTCACGCTGGCGGGTGGCGTGGGGGTGATCGGCGGAGTCATCCTCGCCAACACACGGCCCCGGCCGCGAGCCGAGCAGGCGGCCACACCGGCCGGTCAATCCTGAAGACGGAGGTCACTGCGCATGTACGTCCTATACATTGCCAACAAGAACTACTCCTCCTGGTCGCTGCGGCCATGGGTTCTGATGCACCACCTCGGCATTGCATTCGAGGAGCGATTGGTGCCGTTCATCGACCAGGGCAAGCGCAACGATTTTCGCCAGTTCTCACCCAACGGCAAAGTACCCTGCCTGCATGACGGCGCAACGGTGGTGTGGGATTCGCTCGCCATCATCGAGTACCTCGCCGAGCGGCACGCGGGTGTGTGGCCGCAGGAGCCGGTTGCGCGCGCGTTCGCCCGCTCGGCGGCCGCCGAGATGCACTCCGGCTTCCCCGCCCTGCGCCAGTACTGCAGCATGACCTGCGGACAGCGAATCCGCCTGCACCGCATCGATGCGCCGCTGCACAGCGACCTCGAACGGCTGCAGGCGCTCTGGCAAGACGGACTTGCGCGCTTCGGCGGGCCGTATCTCGCCGGCGCGAGCTTCACGGCCGCCGATGCGTTCTACGCACCGGTGGCGTTTCGCATCCAGACCTATCAGCCGCCGCTCGCAGCGCTCGCCCGGCAGTATGCCGAGCGGCTACTCGGGCTGCCGGCGATGCGCGACTGGTACGTCGCGGCACTCGCGGAGCGGTGGCGCGACGATGCGCACGAGCGCGAGACGCGCGCAGTCGGCACGGTGACCGAGGATCTGCGCCAGCCGCCCGCGCCTTGAGCGAGCGGACTCAGAACGCGTAGACGAGATTGACCGTCTCGGTGGAATCGAGGTGTTGAATGGTGCCTGGCGGATGCGTGTTGTCCTGGATGTCGTAACCGAGACTCAGTGCGAGTTTCGTCGAGACCTTCACGACAAATGCCAGACTGTTGGTCACCAACGTGTTGACCGAGCCGGCGTTGACCAGCAATTTGTCGCTGAGCGAAGTCGTGCTGGTGAGCTTGTGTTGGTAGTCGACACCGAGCGTGCCGATCGTGTACCGCTCGATCGGCAGCAGCGTACGCTCAATGAAAATTCGAGTCGGGTTGGTGAGCGGCACGTCAGTGAGGCTCTCGGGTCGCGACACGGTGTAGCCTGCGCCGACCTGGGTGCTGAGCGTCGTTGATTTGCTGTGCACCACCGTGTAGCCGAGACCGAGCGCTGCGCTCGCCTGATATTGAAAGCCGTTAAACATGTCGTGCTCGTAGCGCAGCGAGCCAAATGCGTACGCATCGGTGCTGATCTTGCGATTGGACTGCCAGATCGCGGTCCACCGCTCGGCCGACACGACGCCGAGACTCTGGCCGTAGAGCGCGGCGAAATCCAGGCTGTGCTTCCAGGGGCCATCGAGGTAATTCACGGCGAGCGCAACGTTGGCGGACTTGCCCTGGGCGTTGCCCTGAGAGGCGACGAAGCCCACCTGTCCTTTACCGGAGAAGTGCGCCGCGGTTTTGGCCGCCGGGGCCGCCAGAGCGGCGAGCGGCGCCAGCAGGAACAGGGCGAATGCGATGCGCGTCACAGGCATGAGGGGCGTCCTTCCACGGGTGAAGCGCGCAATGTAGCGGATTTCGCGCCATCCAGCGCTGTGACCATGCGCAGGCGGAGCCTCATTGCCGCAAATCGTGAACTCGCAGGGCGACGACACCACCGCGGCCGTGGTGGTATCGTACCGACACGAGAGGCGTTCCCGGATGTTACCGAGTCCTCCCGGAGATGACGCACAGTGGGAGATCGTATTTGCGATCCAGCACGAGCGCTGCAGTGGACAGACGCCATGGCCACTGGCATTGCCATGGTCGACGAGCAGCATCAGCAGCTGCTGGAGATATTCAATCGCGCGGCGCAGGCGCATGCCGAGCGAGCACCGCCGGCACACGCCCGAGCCCTCCTCGAGGCGCTGGTTGAGTACACCGGCTATCATTTCCGCGAGGAAGAGCGGCTCATGCTCGCATCGGCGGTGGACCCGCGGCACCGGGCGATGCATCTGCGTGCACACCGCAGTTTTCGCAGGTTTCTGCGTCAAGCCCAAACACTGGCGCAGGAGCACGCGGCGGATGTGATCGTCGAGCTGCTGGCATTTCTTGCCCAGTGGCTGCTCAATCACATCCTGGAGGTGGACCGGCAGCTGGCGCACGAACTGAGCCGCTCCGATGCGGCACCGTCCGCAGTTCCCGCCGATCCTCTCGAGCAGGCGCTCGGCGTACGCCGCCATCTGGTCGAAGCGGTCAGCGAGGTCACGGAGCATCTGGGCCACCGCACCCTGGAGCTGTTGAGCCAACGCCAACAGCTGCTCGATCTGCAGGGACTGTACCAGGCGTTGCTGCATTGCGGGGACGTGCTGATCCAATGTCGCCACGAGCAGGAGATGCTCGAGAGCCTCTGCGCCAAACTGACGCTCGACACCCCCTTCCATGCGGCCTGGATCGGCCGACCAGGCCACGACGGCGTGTTCGACGTGCTGGCGCTCGCGGGCGAAGGCGTCGGCCAGGTGCGCTGCGCACCACCACGCTTGTGCGAATCGGACACCGCATCGGTGGTGGTCAAGGCCTGGCGCACGCAGCGGCTGCTCGTGTGCAACGACACGCTCGCCGATCCGACGCTGCAGCCGTGGCACGAGGGATTCGGCGCGCACCGCTGGCTCAGCCTGCTCGCGATTCCGATCCTGCGCAACCAGCGGCTCTGGGCGATCCTCGCGCTCGCCGCACCCCGGCGCGCCGGCTTCGCTGCGGCAACGATCGAAGTGTGCACCCGCATCGGAGCGCTGCTCGGGCGCGGCCTCGATGAGCTCGACCTGAAGGAGCGTATCCGCACGCTGCAGGCGCAGGAAGCGCGCATGGCCCGCACCGATACGCTCACCGGGCTGCCGAACCGGTTGGCACTCGAGGAGTACCTGCCGCAGGCGATTGCGCGCGCGCGCCGCCGGGGCCACTCACTCGCGGTGGGCGTTATCGATCTGGATGACTTCAAACCCGTCAATGACCGCCTGGGGCACGATGCCGGGGATGAGCTGCTGCGCACGCTGGCGCACCGACTGCGCGAGTTTGCGCGCAGTGCAGACTTCATCGCTCGCCTGGGCGGGGATGAATTCGTCGTGGTGTTGGAGGATCTGCAGAGCGGACAGGAGGCGCCGCAGTTAAGCGGCGCGCTCGCGCGGCTGCATCATGCGGTGGAGGCACCCTTTCAGCCGCTCGCCGGTACGATGTGCTCGGTCGATATGACCATGGGGCTCGCTCTGTATCCGGCCGACGGCGATGAGGCCGAACAGCTGCTGCGCCGGGCCGATGCCGCGATGTATCAGGCCAAACAGTCCAAGCAGGGCCGCGCCCAGTGGTGGCAGCTCGGCGTCACGGCGGCGCTCGAGCCGCTCGCCGAGCAGTCCTTCGATCCGTTCGGCGCCGAGGCGCGGGAATGTCTGCAGGTACTCGGACCGCACCTGGCGCGGGTCGCCGAAGAATTCTCGACGGCGTTCTACCGCGAGCTGCACTCGCACCGGGAAACGGCCGCCATCCTCACGTGTCTGTCGGCCGAGGAATTGCAGGGACTTGCGGGCAAGCAGACCACTCATCTGCGCTTCCTGCTCGATGCGCAGACCAGCGCACAACAGCTGCAGGAGGCCGCCCGCCGGTTGGGCACGGCCCATGCCCTGATTGGCGTCTCCGGGGCCTGGATGGCGCTCGCCATGGGGGTGTACCGCGACCTGCTGCGTCAGCATCTGGATGCCGTGCTGCTCACGGCGCGCACACGCTATCGCGCGTTGCAGGCCGCGGAGGCCCGGCTGCAGATGGATATCGAGAGCGAGCTGCAAGCCATGCAGTCCGTACTCGATCAGTACCAGACGATGCTCGCCCGTCCGATGGACGGGCGAGCGCTGGCGGCCGACTGGACTCAGACCGAGCTCAATGCGCTCGCGGCGCTTCCGGGCATGCGCGCGGCCGTTTTGTTTCGGCCGGACACGGAAAACCGCCTGCTGATCGAGCGGGCCGCTGGCGAGGCTGCGGATACGATGAGCGAGGCTTTCCGCACCCGTGCGCTGCACCCATTACTCGACCCTAGAGACGCCCGCGGACAGGGGCTCGTCGCCACGACGTGGATGACCGACTGCGCACAGGAAGCCTCGGCCGTGGCGCACGATCCGCGCGTACAGCCCTGGCAGGCGGTGCTGCAGGAGTGTCGCATCCGCAGCGCCGTGACGATCCCAGTGCACCGGCATGGCACGATCCACGCGGTACTGATGCTCTACGGCGCCTACCCACACCAGTTCTCCTCCGGCTGGACGCACCCCTGGCGGCTGTCGCTGCAGAACCGCTGGAGCCAGATGACGCGCGCTTCGCACAACCACGCGCTCGTGATCGACACCCGCCAGGTGGAGCAGATCCGCTCGCTGCTCTACGGCGGGGCTGTCCAGATGTGGGTGCAGCCGATCGTCGATCTGCGCGATGGGACGCTGGTGAAGGTCGAGGCGCTGGCACGACTGCGCACGCACGAGGGAGCTTGGTTGAGCCCCGGACAGTTCCTGCCGGCGCTCGGGGAGAGCGATCTCGATGCACTCCTGCGCCAGGGATTGAGGCTCTCCCTCGCGCACTTGCGGGGCTGGCGCGAGGCGCAACTGCCGACGGCGCTGTCGATCAACCTGGCGCCGAGCTCCCTGGTGCACCCGGATTGCGCGCGCTGGGTCGAGGAGGCGCTGCGCGAGGCGCAGGTGGCCCCGGAACATCTGACGCTCGAGCTGCTCGAGAGCCAGACACTCGAGGCCGCGGCGATCGATGCGGCAATCGGGCGGCTCGCCGCACTCGGGGTGAGAATTGCCATGGACGATCTGGGCTCGGGCTTCAGCAACCTCAAGCGCCTGGCGGATCTGCCGTTCGACGTGATCAAGGTCGACCAGAACATCATCAAGGACCTCGCGCGCGACCCGGTCAAGGCGTTGAGCCTGATCCGCACCGTGGTGCAGATCGGGGAGGACCTCGAGCGCGACGTGGTGGCCGAGGGACTGGAGGATGCCGCCATCATCGAGGCGGCAATCGTGCTCGGCTGCCGCTTCGGGCAGGGCTATGCGCTCGGGCGGCCGATGCCGCCTGAGGCGCTGGCGCAGTGGCTCGAGCAGCGCCCGTTTCGCGGCGGCGCCGGCCGCCCGCTCACCAGCTGGCTCGGCGCGCTCGCCTATCAGTGGCGACTGATGCACGACCCGCTGCACGTGCAGCAGCCGGGGCCGCTCGCCGACTGTCC
>DAHVTM010000024.1:0-28049 GCA_027324195.1 Gammaproteobacteria bacterium
CATCGGACGAATCGGCAGAGCCATCGGCGGGCGTGCCGTCATCCGTGGTGCTCAGATGGCTGAGCGCCTTCGGCAGATGTGCCGCGAGCTGCTGACACAAACCGTCGACGGACAAACCATGACTGTCCGCGAGCTTCGCCAGCGCGTCCGGATCGAGCGCCTGCTTGATCTGCGCGGCCGACACGGGAAGGTTCGCGCCGCCGATCCAGCTCTGCAAGGCCTCGCCGAGCCCGCCTTGCTGCAGCTGCTGCACCAGACCGTTCACGCCGCCGTGCTCGGAAATGACGTTCTCCACCATGCTGCCGGCCTCGCCATCGAGTACCTCGCTCAGCACGCCACTGAAAAGTCCCATCTTGCTGCTCCGGTCGTATTGGGGTTGGCGGTGCAGCGGAGCCGGACGCGCTCACGCGCCGGCCCCGCTGCACGGGGCATCAGCGCTTCTTCAGGCACTTGCTCATGAAGGCGCGATGGGCGGCACCCTTCATGCCCTTCGACTGATGGGCGCACATCGCCATCTTGCGCTGCTGGGGGCTCATCTTGCGTGCCTTGCTCTTGGCTTTGGCGGACGCGCGGTGATGGACCACGTGATGCGATTTGCTGGCGTGGTGCACCACGGCATGGTGAGTGCGCTTGGCGTGATGACTGTGATGAGTCCCGGCCATGGCGATCGGGGCGAGCAACAGCGCGCTGAGGGCCGTGAGGGAGCTCAGGCGTCGAACGAATTGATTCATCTTGCAACATCCACCCTGGTTGGTATTGGTCGGTGATCGAACGGGCTCTGCGATGATTGCCGTTGCGCTACCCGGCCGCCGCTCGGGTGAGCCCCGGCGGATCCACTCGATCTGGTCCGCTGCGGACCTCCGTCGCACCGGTTGCACCGCCGATCCTAAACTAACTATAGCATCGGATCTGAGCGTGCGTCAGGCAGGGAGCGGGCCGCCCATAGCACGCCATGCTTGTATTAAATATCTGTAATGTTTCGCGCACCTGAGGCGCTCTGGTGTAGTGCGCCGCGCGCTCGGACGATGCGCTCCCGGCGGTGCGGCCGGGAGCGCATCGTCCCGGCCGCACCGCCGAAGGTGATGGCTCAGAAGCTTGCGGTCAATGTCACATACCAGGTGCGCGGGGCGCCGGGATACGCGATCACCGGTCCGCCGACGGAGTTGTACAGCCCGCCGGAGGTGATGTATTCGAACGAGTTGTATTGCTTGTTCGCCAGATTGTCGACCTCGATCGTGGCCTTGAGGTCCTGGATGCCATCGTCCCAGGAAGTCGGCAGATCGAAACTGGTCGAGAAGTTGAGCAGTCCGTAGCTCGGGATATTGGTGCTGCCGGTATTGATCGTGTTGCCATTGACGCCGACATAGGAGTCCGCAAGCACGCCGCTCGCGGTGATGTTCTGGTTGTTGTCGAAGGCGTACTGCGAGCCGGTACGCAGATAGGTGAGGCGTGGCTCGATGAGTACGCGGCCGGCACGCAGCAGATAATATGCCCCGAAGCTCATGTTGGCGGTCGGCGTATACGGTACCGGAACGCCGTGATAGATCGTCAGACTGCCATCCGGATTGGTGTTGCCGTTGATGTAGCTGGTGAATTTGGCGCTAACGATGCCGACGTTGGCGAACACGTAGAAGTTGTGGACCGGCGAGGCGTCGCCGAATATGTTCACGCTGTCGTATTTGGAGGAACCGAAGGCGAGCAGTGCGCCGCCGGCGGCGAGGGCGGAGGGGATCGTCTCGTTGGTGAAGTCGAGGTGCGAGTAGCTCATGTCGAGCTCCATGTCCGTGACCGGTCCCCAGCGGCGCTTGTGGATCTTCAGTCCGACGATGGTGTCGGTGCCTTTCTCAAGATGCACGCTGTTGGCGGCGATGGTCACGTAAGGTCCGGTGCCGCCGCCGTTTTCCGGGTAGCGGTAAGTCCATCCCCAGTTGGCATAGAGCGCGAGCCAGGGCAGCGCCCGCCAGTTCGCGCCGATGAACGGCTCACCGCGGAAGAAGCTGGTATGCGCCGTGGGCGAGGGGTTGACCACCGGATATGCACTCGGTGTTGCGGCCGAGCAGTTCGGGTCCGGGGTGATCTGGCTGAGGTCGCCGCAGGGATTGTACTGGGTGGCGAGCGGAAAGACCGAGGTCTCGTTGGGATAGAAGTCCATCGTGTAATTGACTTCGCGAAATCCCGGGGTGATGCGCAGTGTCGGCACCGGCGTGATGGTGTCCTGTACGTAGAGCGCACTGTTCAACTGGTTGAAGATGTCGCTGTCGTAATTGCCGTTCGGTGCGGTGGGCGAGCCGAGCAGCGATGCCGGTGCGGGCGGGCCGACGACGCCGGCCTGGGCGAAATTCTGATACGGGAAATAGGTCTGTTCCTGCGAATAGTACTTGCTGAACTGCAGGTAGCCGCCGGCGAACACGTGGTTGTACGGCAGCTTCAGTTCAAACGTCAGCTTGTCGCCGAACACGTGCGAGGACGGCCGGTTGATTTCCCAGCTCGACTGCTGCGGTGGCAGATAGTCGTGCAGCGGGGTGTAGTGCAGGCGGTGCTCGTGGTCGAAGTAGACGAGATTGTGTATCGAGGTGATCGGTGAGAGCCGCACGTTGAGCTTGCTCCAGAGCATCTCGATCGCGTTGACGTCGAGCTTCCAGTTCACCGCGTACGGCAGCGTGGTGTAAAAGCCGGTGGTCTGCTGACTGATGAGCGGGCCAGGGGTGGCCGGGCCGGTGAGGTAGACCCCGGGGATCGGGCTGACGGGGATCGGGAACGGGCGCTGCGCGCTGGCACGTGAGATGTAGGCGCCGATGCTGAAGTCACCATCGCCGCTCGCGAAGGGGTGCTTGGTCTTGATGTAATAGGCGTAATTGTAGCTCGGGTTGTCGTAGCCGTCCGAACCACGCAGGAAGTTGTGCGCATGGTTCCAGCCACCGGCGATCACGGTGCGCCAGCCGTGGAAGTCGCCGCTCTGCAGATCGAAGGAAACGTTCTTCGTCTGGTAGCTGCCGTAGGTGAGTGCGACGTCGCCGCCGAAGGCGCTCGAGGGCTGCAGTGGCACGAAATTGATCGCGCCGCCGATGTTGGTCCACCAGCGGTCCTTGGGCTGCCCCGGCCCGTAGGTGACGTTGATGGTCTGGAGGATGGAGGTCTGCGGGATGAGGGTAGCCTGCCAGAGGTCGTTGCCCGGGTTGCTCATCGGCACCCCATCGAAGCTCGGGGCGATGCTGCCGTTGTCGGGATTGCCGCCGGAAAAGCCGGCCCAACCGGCTTTGATGCCGTCGATGCTGATCGTGGACTTCTGTGCCCCGGTGGCCCCGTACGAGGAGACGCTCACGCCGGGCACGAGCATCATGGCCTGGGCGGCACCGCCGACCGTGGTGCTGGCGCGGATCTGATCGCGATCGAGCGTCTTGACGGTCTCGTTACTGATGAAGGCTCTTTTGTGACGCTCGCGACGCGCGGTCACCAACACTTCATTCAGTTGGGCGATCGTGGCCGGGCCAGCGTCCGGGGCGGGCATGGGGCCGGGGGAAGCGGCGAAGGCGAGCGCACTGGTGGTGAGGCTGGCGAGGAGCACGGCGTGCACGGTGAGCCGCACAGATGTTCTTGTCGCGGGGTCCTGGGATGCCTGAAGGGGTTTTTGCGTGCTCATGGGCGCCTCCTCTGCCGTTGTTGTTGAGCGCAGGTGCACGCCGCTGCGGGCGATGCCACCGGCGCGAGTTGAGACCGGGGAGGATCGTGTCGCGATGGGATTGCAGGGGCGTGACGGAAAGATGACGCTTTTGTGTCAGCCGCAGACCGTGGCGTGGATTGCGGCGGACAATGCCGTGCCGCAGCTCGGTCCCGGAAGGTGCACGCCCGGGGTATTGAGGTGTGAGGGAAGCGGCGGGTGCAGCGGTCCAGGGAGCGGGCGTGCCCGCCCGCGTAATGCGTGGTACGGGGAGGTGGCGCGCGCGCAGGCGGACAGTCCTCAGCCCGCGCAGCGCAGGGTCGCTTTGCGTTCCGGGCGAGCGACTCAGCGAGGGTGTCGGGACGCTCTCTACGCGGTGATCTGCTCGAGCCCTTCCAGGACAGGAGGTTCGCAGGCGGGGGGTGCGCCGGTCAGCTCAATGGGTCCGGGTGTGTGCCAGGGGTGGCGTACGATCGTGGCGTGCGCGTTTCGCGCGCGCACGCGAAGAGTCGTGTCGAAGACCCGAGGCTCACAACGCTCAAGCGACCGATCTGCCGGAACGGAGGAAGCCCCGGTTAGGGCGCGGAAGTCTGTGCGCTGTGCACGGGCAGCACGAGTGCGATCACTCCGAAGGCCGGATGATCGTAGTAATTACGCTGGTAGAAGCGGACCCGACGCGTTTCGTTCATCACGAACGTGGTGCCGGGGGCGGCGCCGAGACCGGCCGGGGGGTGCTGCATGGTGTAATCGAGCGTCAGCCCCAGGTGCAGGTACGTGCCGCGCTCGAAGTACACCAGGCCGCGCAGCCCCGGCACCTGAATGCCGAGCTCGCTCAGGTTGAAGCCGGCATGGGTGCCCCAGTCGCTCGCGGTCTGGATCCAGGCGGCGTGCGCCACCGGGGCGTAATCGGCGCTGGTGCGCAGCGCGTTCCAGATCGCATCGAGTTGGTAGGACGCCGGGCTCAGCACTTGGACCAGTTGACCGACGCCGGTGCCCGTCGGGCTCTCCGCGCCGCTGACATGCGGGGCCATGTGCAGCTCGGCCTGCCAGTCCTCGGGGCTGCCGAGCGTCTTCAGCGCGCGGAATACGATAATTTCGATTTCGTACTGACGGCGCAGCGGCACGGGCGCTACCGCTGCGGCGCCGCGCGCACCCGTTGGGGCCGCGGCGGGATTGGCGGCCGGTGCGGCACTGCCGGCCGGATGCGCCTGCAGGGGTGCGGTGGGCGTGCTCTGCGCGGTGGCGGTGACGGCGAGCAGGAGCGCGCTGAGCAGGCTCAGGCCCGATGCGATGCGATGCCTCATGCGCACCAGTGTAATCGAAGGCGGCTAATTCGGCTTGGCTGCCAGCCGCTTCAGCAGCGCGCCGGCAAACTCGAAGCGTGCCGGCTCATCGGGCAGCGCACGGGCGATGCGCAGTTTCATCGCGCCCTCCAGGCGGTACTCGCGCGGGGCCTGCTGCATCAGCTTGACCAGACTCTGCGGGTTCACCGCGGTGTTCTCCTCGAATTGCACCAGGCCGCCCTGCGGGCCGAGGTCGAGGCGGCGGATGCCGAGGGCGCGCGCAGTGAGCTTGAGCTTGCTGATGCGCACGAGGCGCTGGGCCGGATCGGGCAGCGGACCGAAGCGATCGTAGAGCTCCGCGGTGAGAGCATCGAGCGCATCGGCACTGTCGGCCGCGGCGAGGCGCTTGTACAGCCCGAGACGCACCTGCACATCGGCGATGTATGCCTCGGGCAGGAACGCCGGCAGCCGCAGCTCCACCTCCGTGGCCGCTGCGAGCGGCTTTTCGAGCGCCGGCTCGCGGCCGGCCTTCAGCGCCTCGACCGCCTCCTCGAGCAGCTCCAGGTACATCGCGAGGCCGATCTCGGACATCTGGCCGCTTTGCGCCTCGCCGAGCAACTCCCCGGCGCCACGGATCTCCAGATCATGTGTGGCGAGGGCGAAGCCGGCGCCGAGCTCCTCCATCGATTCGATCGCCTCGAGGCGTCGCGCGGCGTCGGTGCTGAGCGCGCGGCGCGGCGGGGCGATCAGGTAGGCGTAGGCGCGGTGATGCGAGCGGCCGACCCGGCCGCGCAACTGGTGCAGCTGCGCGAGCCCCATGTGATCGGCGCGGTTGATGATGATGGTGTTGGCGGTCGGCACGTCGATGCCGCTCTCGATGATGGTCGTGCACAGCAGCAGATCGAAGCGCCGGTGATAGAAATCGACCATCAGCTGCTCGAGTTCCCGCTCGCGCATCTGTCCGTGGCCGATGCGCAGACTCGCCTCGGGCACGAGCTGCTGAACTTCGGCAGCGATTTTCTCGATGGTGCGGATCTCATTGTGCACGAAATAGATCTGCCCGCCGCGGCGCAGCTCGCGCAGTACCGCTTCGCGCAGCGTCGGGCCGTGCCATTCGATCACGAAAGTCTTGATGGCCAAGCGCTCGGCTGGCGGGGTGGTGATCAGCGACAGGTCGCGCAGCCCGCCGAGAGCCATGTTGAGCGTGCGCGGGATGGGCGTGGCGGTGAGAGTCAGTACGTGAACGTTGGCGCGCAGCGCCTGCAGGCGCTCCTTGTCGCGCACCCCGAAGCGCTGCTCCTCATCGACGATCAGCAGTCCCAGATCCTTGAAGCGCGCATGCGCATGTAACAGCCGATGGGTTGCGACCACGATGTCGACCACGCCGCGCTCGATGCCGTCCAGGGTCGTGCGGGTCTCCTTGGCATTGCCGAAACGCGAGAGCCCCTCGATGCGTACCGGCCAGTCGGCGAAGCGGTCGCGGAAGTTGGTCAGATGCTGCTGGGCGAGCAGCGTGGTCGGGGCGAGCACCGCGACCTGCTTGCCCGATTGCACGGCGGCAAATGCCGCGCGCATGGCGACCTCGGTCTTGCCGAAGCCCACATCGCCGCAGACGATGCGGTCCATGGGCCGCTCGCTCTGCAGGTCGGTGAGCACCTGAGTGATGGCCTCGGCCTGATCCTCGGTCTCCTCGAAGGGGAACGCGCCGGCGAAACTGCGGTAGTCGCTCTCGTTGAGCGTGAGCTGCAGGCCGCGCTGCGCCTTGCGCCGCGCGTACAGGTCGAGCAGCTCGGCGGCGACATCGCGGATCTGCTCGGCGGCGCGCTTGCGTGCCTTGGCCCACTGATCCGTACCGAGTTTGTGCAGCGGCGCGCTCTCGCTCGCCGCGCCGGTGTAGCGGGTGACCAGGTGCAGCTGCTGGACTGGTACGTAGATGCGGTCCCCGCCAAGGTACTCGAGCACCAGGAACTCCCCGGCCTCGCCGGCCACCTCCATCGGCTGCAGCCCGACGTAACGGCCAACACCATATTGCTCGTGTACGACCGGGGCCCCGGCGGTGAGGTCCTGCAGGTCGCGCAGGATCGCCTCCGGGTCGGCGGCCGCCCGCGTGCGGCGCCGCTCCTGCCGTGCCCGGGCACCGAACAGCTGTGACTCGGCGATGAGTGCGAGGGGCGGATGGGCGAGGCTCAGCCCCGACACGTCCGCGGCCACCGTCAGGCTGAGCGCCGCCCGTCCGGCGAGGAAGCCGTCCCAGCCGCTGACGAGTTCCACCGCGTGACCGTGGCTGCGCAGCAGATCGTTGAGCACTTCGCGCCGGCCTGGCGAGTCGGCCGTGATGAGCGCCCGGCCGGGGAAGGTCTCGAGGAACGCATCGAGCCGCTCAAGCGGCCGCTCGGCGCGCGTGTCGATGCGCAGCTCCGCTGGCTCGAGGGTCGCAAAGTCTCGCTCCGGCGTGCTGGCGCTCGCATCGGCCGTGCTGGTGAGGGTGATCGAGGCGAAGCGCTCGAGCGCGGCGGCGAGGGCGGTGGGCTCGAGGAACAGCTCCGTCGGGGCGAGCACCGGGCGCTCCAGGTCGTGGCGACGTTCCTCGTAGCGCGACTCGATGTCCCGCCAGGCCCGGGCAAGCGCCTCAGGCAGAGCGGCATCGCGCACGATCACCGCGTTGGCCGGCAGGTGATCGAACAGCGTCGCGGTCGTCTCGAAGAACAGCGGCAGGTAGAACTCCACCCCCGCCGGTGCCACTCCTTCGCTCACGCTGCGGTAGACGCTCGAGCGGGTCGGGTCGCCTTCGAAACGGATGCGGAAGCGGCGGCGAAACTCCTTCACCGCCTCGGTATCGAGAGGCAGCTCGCGCGCCGGCAGGAGCCGCACGTGCTCGATCGGCTCGAGCGAGCGTTGCGTGTCCGGATCGAAGCGGCGGATCGCTTCGATCTCATCGTCGAACAGATCGATCCGCAGCGGCTCGGCGGTGCCCATCGGGAACACGTCGAACAGCGAGCCGCGCACGGCGAACTCCCCGGGGCTGCGCACCTGGCTGACGCTGGCATAGCCGGCCTCGATCAGGCGCGCCCGAAAGGGTTCGAGGTCGAGCTGCTCGCCGCGCGAGAGCTCAAAGGCGCGCGCCTGAACGTATTGGCGCGGCGCCAGGCGCTGCATCAGCGTGTCGGCGGTGACGATCAGGCAGCCGTGCGTGAGCCGCGGCAGCTCAAAGAGCGTGCGCAGCCGCGCGGAGATGATGTCCGGGTGCGGGGAGAACAGGTCGTACGGCAGCACCTCCCAGTCGGGAAAGGTGAGCAGCGGCAACTGCGGCCCGGCGAAGAAGGCGAGCTCGGCGCTGAGGCGCGCCAGTTCCCGCGCCGCGTCGGTGACCACGACGTAGAGCTTCTGGTCCGAGCGGGCCGCCTCGGCGAGGGCGAGCGCCGGGGCGCTGCCGCGCAGCTGCTGCCAGCGCAACTGGCGCTTGGCGGGGCCCGGAACGGGCGGATCTAGTACTCTCAAACTGCGACCGGAACTTCCGTAAGCTGGGTGCGTGGCACGGCGGCGGGCACGCAGAAAATGTCGATGCTGCGGCGGCGGCCGCGCAGCTGCATGGGGGGCAGGGGGGTGGCGCCGACATCCAGCCCGAGCGCATCGAGGGACTGCTTGACCGTGTCCGAAAAGAGCATCTCCCCGGCACGGGCCCGCTGACAGAGCCGGGCGGCGACGTTCACCGTGTCACCGATCAGCGTGTAGCTCATATAAGAGCTCGAACCGATGTTGCCGGCGACCACGTCCCCTTCGTTGATGCCGATGCCGAGCCCGGCATCGACCCCGTAGCGGCTGACCCACGAGCCGGCGAGCTCGGCGAAACTGCAGAGCATCTCCTGGGCGGCGCGCACGGCGCGGCCGGGACCGTCGGGCTGCTCGAGCGGCACGCCGAAGCCGAGCATCAGGCAGTCCCCGGCCATGTGGAACACTGTGCCGTCGTGACGCAGCGTGATTTCGGTGAGCAGCGAGAAATACTCATTCAGCAGTGGCACGACCTGGCGCGGCTCGAGCCGCTCGGACAGGCCGGTAAAGCCGCGCAGATCCGCAAACAGCACCACCGCATGGGTACGCAGATCGTCGGCCGACAGCAGCGTCTCGCGCAGGTGCACGTCCTCGAGGATTTTCTCCGCCAGCTGCGGGGAGACGTAGCGACGCACCGCGCGCCGCAGGACTTCCTCGCGTCGGCGCACCTCGGCCTGCAGATGGGCCTGGGCGAGCTCGCGGCGCACCGAGCCGGCGCGGATCAGCTCCTCGATGTTGAGCGAATTATCCAGTGCCACGGGACGGTTATCCCATCATTCTTCTGTGAAACGTGAGCCTACCATAATCCCTGCGCAGTGCGTCGCAGGTTGGCGACCCCCGGGGCGGGGGCGCGCTGCAAGCCGCGCACCGTATTAAGGTTAACGGCTCTGGGGGGCGAGACTTAAGCGCGCGCGGATTCAGTTCGCGGCGGCGGCATGCACGACGGCGTGCACCACCCGGTTGTACTCGAAGTAGACGCTGAATGCGGGGTAGTCCCAGCGCGTGATGGGCGGGCGTCCGACGGCCGGATAGCGCCGCTCGGGCGCCCCGAAGCGCTGCTCGACCTGGCGCATGGTCTGGCTGCGATGCGGACGGGGCACCGTGCTCGGCACGAGCTGCAGCCGGCCGTCCACCACCCTCGTTGCGGCTGTCGCCGCAGCGCTCATCGCGCCGGCGATCAGCACGGCCAAAAGTATTCGGGCGCGCATGTCGGAACCTCCGGCGCGGACTATACACCCGGGGGCATTTTGTCAAAGCGGCCGCTCCGCGGTGGCGCCCAAATCTGTGACCCAGTGCAGCCGGCGGGCCGGGGCGGAACTATGGTTAAATCCGCGCATGTTTCACCCGCTGTCGCTGTTCGTGGGCTGGCGCTACGTGCGCGCTCGCTCGCACAAGTTCTTCGTGTCGTTCATCACCTGGACCTCCCTCGCGGGCGTGTGTGTCGGGGTGGCGGCGCTCATCGTCATTCTCTCGGTCATGAACGGTTTCGAGGGTGATCTGCGCCAGCGGCTGCTCGCCCTCGATGCCGACGCACGCGTGGTCGCGAGCCGCTCGGCCGAGACGGCCGGCACCCCCGCCCCGGCGCTCTGGAAGGCGCTCGAGCAGCGCGTGCGTGCGAGCCCCGGGGTGAGCGGCGTCGCTCCGTTCGTGCAGTCCCAGGCGCTCGCCGTGCGCACCCCGCAGATGCTGCCGGTGTTGCTGCGTGGCATCGATCCGGCGGCCGAGCCGGCCGTGACCCGCCTGGCGCGGGTGAGCACGGCCGGGGCGCTCGCGGCATTGCGGCCCGGTGCCGATCGGGTGATTCTCGGGGAGGTGATTGCCGAGGAACTCGGCCTCGAGCCGGGGGATCAGCTGACACTGCTCATCCCCGGGGTGAGCGCCGGTGGGCTGCCCGTGCCGCAACTGCACCGCTTCACCGTCGCCGGGGTGTTCTCGGTCGGTCTCGCCGACAGCGACGCGACGCTCGTCTACGGCAACATCGCCGATGTGCGCGCGCTGCTGCCCGGCGGCGGGCTCGATCAGGGCCTGCGGGTGCGCTACCGCAATGCGCTCGATGCACCGGCGATTTCCGCCGCGCTGCGCGCGCGCCTGCCCAAGGGCTTTCGGGTGATTGACTGGACGCAGGACAATGCGGCGTATTTTCGTGCGATCCGCATCGAGAAGACCATGATGTCGCTGATTCTGCTGCTGATCGTGGCGGTGGCCGCCTTCAACATCGTTGCAATGCTGGTGATGGTGGTCACCGACAAGCGCACCGACATTGCGATCCTGCGTACCTTCGGCGCCTCGCCGGCGCGCGTGCTGGCCATCTTCCTCACCCAGGGACTCACCATCGGCTGGCTCGGGGTCGGACTCGGGGTCGGACTCGGTCTTGCGATCGCCTTTCACGTCAATGCAGTGGCGAGCTTCCTCGAGCACACCTTCGGCTTTCAAATCTTCAACTCCAGCGTGTATTACGTGACCACCATTCCGGCGGTGGTCAAATGGAGCAACGTGGCGCTGATTGGCGTCTCGGCGCTCGTGCTGACGGCAGCGGCCACGGTGTATCCGGCAGTGCGCGCCGCACGGGTGGCGCCGGCCGAAGCGCTGCGCTACGAGTAGGCCAACGATGTTCGACGCTTATGAGTGGTTGATCGGCACGCGGCATCTGCGCTCGACGCACCGGCGCGGGTTCGTCTCGTTCGTGGCGGTGATGTCCGTGTGCGGACTCGCCCTCGGGGTCGCCACGCTGATCGTGGTGCTCTCGGTGATGAATGGCTTCGGCCGCGAACTGCGCAGCCGTATTCTCGATGTCACCGCCGATGCCAGCCTGATGGGGCTGCACGGCAGCATCGGGGACTGGCGTGCGCTCGAGCAGCGGGTGCGTATGCAACGCGACGTGCGGGCGGTCGCCCCGTATGTGCAGCAACAGGCGCTGCTCACTCACGGGCAATACATCGCCGGTGCTGCGGTGCGCGGGGTGTTGCCGCAGCAGGAGGTACATGTCACCGCCCTGGCGCGCCATCTGGAGCATGGGGATCTCGGCGCGCTGCGCGCGGGAGGTTATGGCGTGATCCTCGGGGTCGACCTGGCCCGGGCGCTGCACGTGCGGCCCGGCGGCTCGGTGGTGTTGATCGCGCCGGAGGGCATTGCGACCCCGGCCGGGCTGATGCCGCGCATGCGCCGCTTTCGGGTCGTCGGACTGTTTCACTCCGGGATGTATCAGTACGACCGGCAGCTCGCACTGGTCAACATCACCGATGCGGCGCGGCTGTTCGCGCTCGCACCCGGTCGGGTGACGGGGCTGCGACTGAAGCTGACCGATCCGTGGCAGGCCCCGCAGGTGGTGCGCCGCATCGCCTATGACCTCGGCGGCTCGGGTTACTACGTCAGCGATTGGACCGACCACCTTGCCAACTTCTTCCGCTCCATCCAGATCACCAAGTCGATGATGTTCGTCATCCTCTCGATGATCGTCGCTGTCGCGGCCTTCAACATCGTGGCGACCCTGGTGATGATCGTGAAGGAAAAGCAGGCCGATATCGCGATCCTGCGGACCCTGGGCGCCGCCCCGGTTAATGTGCTGGCGGTATTCGCCATTCAGGGACTGCTGATCGGGCTCGCCGGCACCGCACTGGGGGCCGGCCTCGGGGTGCTCCTCGCCGAGCACCTGCAGAGCCTGGTCGGGCTGCTCGAGCGGCTGCTGCACACTCAATTTCTCAATCCCAAGGTGTATTACATGAGCGAGCTTCCCGCCTACGTCGAGGGATTCGACGTGCTGCGCGTGTGCGGCGTGGCGTTCCTGCTGTGCGCGCTCGCGACGGTGTACCCGGCCTGGCGTGCCGCGCGCACCGCACCGGCCGAGGCGCTGCGCCATGAATGATTCGTCCGGGGGGCTCTCGGCCACGCACGACAGGGGGGCTCGCCCGCAGCAGCGCGACACGCCTCCGTCCCAGGATGGGCAGGCTGTGCTCGAGGCACGCGACGTCGGACGCAGTTTCGTGCAGGGCCCGACCACTCTCGAGGTGCTGCAGGGGGTTGCATTGACGGTGCGCTCGGCCGAGCGCCTCGCGATCATCGGCGCATCCGGCTCAGGCAAGACGACGCTGCTGCAGATCCTGGGCGGACTCGATCGACCGACCCGCGGGCGGGTATTGATCGATGGGCGGGACATTCACGCGCTCAGCGAGAAGGAGCGCGCCATGCTGCGCAACCGCACGCTCGGCTTCGTGTACCAGTTCCACCATCTGCTGCCGGAGTTCTCCGCGCTCGAGAACGTGGCGATGCCGCTGCTGGTGCGGCGCACACCGGTCGCCGAGGCGCGTGCGCGCGCGCAGGAGTTGCTCGAGCGGGTGGGACTCGGCGGGCGGCTGGCGCATCGGCCGCATCAGCTCTCCGGCGGGGAGCGCCAGCGCGCTGCGGTGGCGCGGGCGCTCGTGACGGAGCCGAAGATCGTGCTCGCCGATGAACCCACCGGCAATCTCGATGGCGCCAATGCCGAAGCGGTGTTTGAGCTGATGCTCGAACTGAACCGCGAACGCGGCACCAGTCTCATCGTCGTCACGCACGATCCGCGGCTCGCCGGCCGAATGGATCGCATCTATGCATTGCAGAGCGGACGGCTGTGCGAGCACCGCGGCGCTACGGCGCCGCGCAGTGACGCGTCCGGTAGCGCCGCCTGACCTCCCAGCGCCACACGAACTCAAGCGCGCACCAGCCGGCCAGCCCGGCGAGCAGCGAGCACACCAGGCAGCCGAGCAGGAACGGCCGCCACAGCGGTCCGAGGCCGTATTGCAGCCACTGCCAGCTCAGGTGAAAGGCGAAGTGCTGTGCCGGGGTGCGCAGCAGCACCGCGCCCACCCGGTAGGCGAGGTAGTAGATCGGCACCATGGTGAGCGGATTATTGACCAGGAAGATCGTGCCGTAGATGGCCGGCACGTTCAGTCGCCAGGTGAGTGCGATCAGCCCGGCCACCAGCGTGTGCACCGGCAGTGGAATGAAGCAGATGGCGAGGCCCACGCCAAATGCGCCCGTCACCGAGCGCCGGTGCACGACCCACAGTCGCGGGTCCATCAGCCGATCGCCGAACACGCGCAGCAGCCGGTGCCCCTCGAGGTGGTGGGGCTTGGGCAGGATCTTCTTCAGCATGCGCCGGGGCATAAGCAAGCCACTGTACCACGCGAGCGACAGTGCCGGCCGCGCGCTGCGTTTCGGTGCCGGGCGCACTTAGGTATGATGCCGCCTCACTGCTTGATTGGGGTCGTTTGATGTGGGAAATCGTGCGGGCCGGCGGCCCGCTGATGTGGCCGATCATCTTCTGCTCGATCGTCGCCGCGGCGATCGTGTTCGAGCGGCTCTGGACCCTGCAGGACCGGCGCGTGTTGCCGCGCGATCTGCCGCAGAAGGTCTGGCAGCTCATCGAGACCGGGCAGGTCACTGACAAGGTGATCGCCGCGCTCGAGCAGCACTCTCCGCTCGGGCGGCTGCTGGCCGCGGGACTCGCCAATCGCCACCGGCCTCACGAGGTGCTGATGGAGCGGCTCGAGGATGCCGGCCGGCACGTGGTGCACGAACTCGAGCGATTCCTCAATACGCTCGGCACCATCGCCGGCATCTCCCCGCTGCTCGGGCTGCTTGGGACCGTCACGGGCATCATTCGCGCCTTCGATGCCATCCAGAGCAGCAGCATGGGCAATCCCCGGGCGCTCTCCGGCGGCATCGCCGAAGCGTTGGTCTGTACGGCCGCGGGGCTCGTCGTGGCGATCCCCTCGCTCATCTCCTACCGATATCTGCGCGGCAAAGTCGAGGGCATCGTCGTCGAGATGGAAAAGCACGCGCTGCGCATGGCCGATGCGCTCGAGGCGGCAGGTAAAGCCGCCGCGAGCGACGCCTGATCCGCACATGAACCTCAAGCCGCGGCGCCACGAGGAGCCGGAAATCAACGTCGTATCGCTGATCGACGTCGTGCTGCTGTTGGTGGTGTTTTTCATGCTCTCGAGCCACTTTACCCAGGAGGGGCGATTGCACGTCGTGCTGCCGCGCGCCGGGGCGGTGCCGGCGGCGCAGTCACGGCCGCACGCGGTGGTGGTGACGGTGACCGCGAATGGCGATTACCTCGTCAACGGCCGCGAACTGCTCAACAACAGTCCGGATACTCTGCGGGCGGCGCTTGCCGGTGAGCCGGCTGGGGCGCGCAGTGAGGCGGTGTTGATCCGCGCCGATGCACGCGCCACGCAGCAATCGGTGGTCACGGCGATGGACGTGCTCGGCGAGCTCGGCTTCGTCAAGCTCGACATTGCCACCATCAAGGCGCACCTCGAGAGCGGCTCGTGAGCGGCGCCGAGGACGGGCAAGAGGAGGCGCGGCGCACCTACCGCCGGCTGCTCGGGTATCTGCGCCCACAACTCGGGGTGTTCGTACTCGGTATTCTCGGCAGCACGCTCTATGCGGCGAGCACGGCCAGCTTCGCTGAGCTCGCCCAGCACCTCGGCGATACGCTCACGCATCCCGATCCGCGTCAGATTCTGTGGATCCCGGCGCTGCTGGTGGTGCTGTTCATCGGTCGCGGTATCGGCAATTTCACCCAGACGTACTGCATCGGCTACGTCGGCCGGCGCATCGTCAAGCGCCTGCGCGGGGAGGTCTTCGCGCGCATGCTCGAGCTGCCGGTGTCGTTCTTCGACCGGCAGGCCGTCGGTTCGCTGCTCTCGCGCCTCACCTACAACTGTGAGCAGGTCGGCCAGGCCTCGACCAGCTCGGTCATCATCGTGCTGCGCGCTGGACTGACCATCGTCGGGCTGCTCACCTACCTGCTGTGGAAGAACCTGCACCTGACGCTGATTGCGCTCATCGTCGGGCCGGTGGCCGGCTGGTTGGTCTCGGTGATCAATCACAAGTTCCGCCGCTACGGCCGACGCATCCAGCACTCGATGGAGGATGTGACCCGCCTCGCCAAGGAGAGCCTGGAGTCACCACGGCTGGTGAAGATCTACGGGGCACAGGCGCATCTGGCGGCACAGTTCGAGCGCGTTAACGAACACAACCGCCGCTCGAACATGCGGGCCATCCTCACCAATGGACTCGCCAATCCCACGGTGCAGATGGTCACGACGATCGGCGGCGCGGTGGTGCTCGCGCTCGCGATCCGCAGTCGGGTCGAGGGGCATATGAGCCTCGGCGACCTGCTCGGGTTTTTCACCGCCCTCACCAGCATGGCTCAGCCGCTGCGCGAGGTGGTGAGCCAGTCCGGGCCGATGCAGCAGGGCATCGCCGCGGCGCAGAGTCTGTTTGAGCTGCTCGATGCGCCGAGTGAACCCGAGACGGGTGATTACCGACCGCCGCGGGTGCGCGGAACGGTCGAGTATCGCGACGTGAGCTTCGCCTATGCCGAGGGCGGCCCGAGTGCGCTGCGCGGGGTGTCGTTCGCGATGCCGAGCGGCTCGCAACTGGCGATCGTCGGGCGCTCGGGCAGCGGCAAATCGACGCTGGTCAACCTGCTGCCGCGCTTTTATGACGTGACGGCCGGCGCGATCCTGATCGACGGGCGCGACGTGCGCGAGTACGAGCTGAAGGCGCTGCGCGAGCAGATCGCGGTGGTGAGCCAGGAGGTGACGCTCTTCGATGACACGATCCGCAACAACATCGCGTTCGGCCGCCAGGTGAGTGAACAGGCGCTGCTGCGCGCGGCTGAGGCGGCCCACGTGCTCGAGTTTGCCGCGGCGCTGCCGCAGGGGCTCGATACGCTGGTCGGGGACCGCGGCGTGCTGCTCTCGGGCGGGCAGCGCCAGCGCATCGCGATTGCGCGGGCGCTGCTGAAGGATGCGCCGATTTTGATCCTCGATGAGGCCACCTCGGCGCTCGATACCGAGGCCGAGCGGCACATCCAGGCCGCACTCGCGCACCTGGTGCGCAACCGGACCACGTTTGTCATCGCGCACCGGCTCTCGACCGTCGAGCAGGCCGATCGCATCCTCGTGCTCGATGCCGGCGCGGTGATCGAGAGCGGCACGCACGGTGAACTGCTGGCCGGCGGGGGGCTGTACGCGCAGTTGCACCGTCTGCAGTTCAGCGACTGACCGGCCATGCAGGCATGGCTCAACTCGCGTTGGTACGATCCGCAGCGCGGCTCGTGCGTAGCGCTGCGGCCACTCGCCTGGCTGTATGGGGTGGGCGTGGCGGTGCGCCGCGCGCGTGCGCCGCAACCGACTTCCCTCGGCGCCCCGGTGATCGTGGTCGGCAACCTGACCGTCGGCGGTACCGGCAAGACACCGCTTGCCGTGTGGGTGGCGAATGCGCTGGTGCGGCAGGGGCTGTGCGTTGGTCTGATCTCACGTGGCTACGGCCGGCACGCCGCCGGGGTGCGGTTGCTCGGGGCGGATTCGGACTGGCGCGAGGTGGGCGATGAGCCGCTCATCCTCGCGCGACGCACCGGCTGTCTAACAGCCGTCGGACGCGAACGCGTGCAGGCGGCAAGGGCAGTGCTCGCGCACGGCGCACGCGTAATCGTTTCCGACGACGGGCTGCAGCATCTGGCATTGCCGCGCGCGTGCAGCATCGCCGTTGCCGACGGTGCGCGCGGCTTTGGCAATGGGCAGCTGTTGCCTGCAGGGCCGCTGCGCGAGTCGCTCGAGCGGCTCGCCGGCCTCGATGCGTTGGTGATCAACGGTGCGGCCGAACACCCCTCGCTGCAGTCGGCGGGCGAGTACTTCCCACCGCTCGTGCTGCGCATGGATCTGCTCGCCGGCCAGGCTGTGGCGCTTGGCAGTGCCGAGCGCCGCACGCTCGAGTCGTTTCGTGGCACGGCGGTGCATGCGGTGGCAGGCATAGGGCACCCGCAGCGCTTTTTCCGTGATCTGCGCGCACGCGGGCTCGAGGTCCGCGAACATGCCTTCCCCGATCACCATCCGCTGACGGCCGCCGAACTCGACTTCGGGGATGACCTGCCGGTACTCATGACGGAGAAGGATGCCGTAAAATGCCCCGGGGGCAGCGACCGGCGGCTCTGGTTCGTGCCGGTCGAGGCCGCCTTCAGCGCAGCCGATGCCGCCCGGCTGTCCGATCTGCTGATGCGCACCGTCGACTCATTCGCAAGGCCCTCCGGAGGTTAGTTCGTGGACGCCCGCCTGCTCGAAATACTCGCCTGTCCCGTCTGCAAGGGCTCGCTGATCTACCGGCGCGAGGAGGCCGTATTGGTCTGTCGCATCGATCGGCTCGCCTATCCGATCCGCGATGGCGTGCCGGTGATGCTCGAGGAGGAGGCGCGCCAGCTCGGCGCCGACGATCCGCTGCTCGATCGCTGAGCGCGGCGGCGTGTACCGCATCGCCATTCCGGCGCGTGCCGACTCGAGCCGCCTGCCCGGCAAGGCGCTCGCGGCGCTGCACGGCAAACCCATGCTGCAGTGGGTCTACGAGAAGGCCTGCGCCGCCGGTGCGAGCGAGGTGCTGATCGCCACCGATGCGCAACCGATTGCCGCTGCCGCGCGCGCCTTCGGCGCCCGGGTGCGCATGACCTCGCCCACGCACGCCTCGGGCACCGATCGCATCGCGGAGCTGGCGGCGCTCGAGGGCTGGGCGGATGCGGATATCGTGGTCAACGTGCAGGGCGATGAGCCGCTCATTCCGCCGCGGATCATCACGCAGGTCGCCGCGCTGCTCGCGCAGCACCCGCAGGCCGCCATCGCCACGCTGGCAACGCCCATCGAGTCACTCGCGGAATTTCTCGATCCGAACGCCGTGAAGGTCGTGACGGACCGCAGCGGCCGGGCATTGTATTTTTCGCGTGCGCCGATTCCCTGGGAACGTGACGGTGCACCGGCGGGACTTGCGAGCCAGAGCCGCTTCGCGGGAGCGCGGCGGCACGTCGGGCTGTATGCGTACCGGGTGGCGGCGCTGCGCACGCTTGCGGGGCTGCCCGCCTCGACGCTCGAGCAGCGCGAGAGGCTCGAGCAGCTGCGGGCGCTCGAGCATGGGCTCGTGATCCAGGTTGCCGATGCGCTCGAGCGGCCGGGCCCGGATGTGAACACCGCTGAGGATCTGCGCCGGGTGGCGGCGCTCATCGGCTGAGACCCCGGCCTTGGGGATTCTTGAGATTCGCCCAGCCCGGCTCAATATTAAGATCGGAACTTCGCGCCGGTGCGGGACGTCAACTGTTAAGGCTGCCCGCGCGTTCGGGCGCGCAGGCAGCGGTGGTTTGGACAGGAAACGTATGACCCTTGCTTCGCATTTTTCGCGGTCGAGCCGGCGCCGGCGTGCTTCGGTGATGCTGGCGGTGGCCAGCGTGGCGATTGGGGCGCTCAGCGCCTGTGCAACGCCGCAGCCGCAGACGGTGGGGTATGCCGTTCCGCCCCCGAATACGACAGTTTATGCGTACCCCATGCATAACCAATCCCCCGAAGAGCAGCGTCGCGACCGTTACGAGTGCAGCGTCTGGGCGGTGCATCAGACCGGTTTTGATCCGAGCGCGCCCGGCGTGCCGGTCTACGACCGGGTGGCGGTGCAGGGACCCCCGCCAGGCACCGATACGGCGATCGGCGCCATCGCCGGTGCCGTGCTGGGCGCGGCAGTCTCGGACCGTTGGGATCGGGGCTCCGGCGCAGTGTTCGGCGCGCTCACCGGCGCGATGATCGGCAGCGCCGGGGATGCCGCCAATGCACAGGCGAATGATCAGGCGATGAGCGAATCGGCGCGTCGCCAGGAGCGAGCCATCGCCCGCCAGGCGATGGATTACCGCCGTGCGCTGAGTGCGTGCCTGCAGGGGCGCGGCTACAGCGTCCGCTAGCCTAGGCGGCCGGACCCTTCGCATTCGTTGCGAGCGGGGCGCGATCGCGGCGAGGCGTGCGCTCGTTTTGCTCCCGCGTCGGAGGCTTTATGCCGTTTCCGGCGTTTTCAAGCGTTGCCGGCCATGCAGAGCGCCCGCGGCCGTGAAACAGCCCAGACTCACCAGGACGCTGGCGCACACCAGCCAGATCACCACGGCATGACTGCCGGGCACGATCAGCACTGCCGTGATCGCCGGGCCTGCCGCTGCGCCGGCGGAATGGAACGCGGGGGCGGCCGCCACGCCGATGCCCGTGCCGTCGACGGCATTCACGGTGGCATATTGGTAGCTGAGTGAGAGATTCCATGCGATGTTGTAAAGGATCGCGGACAGGCCAAACGCGAGCAAACCCACCTTGCCGAGCAGCAACAGTGCCGCAGCGACGCTGAGCACGGCCGCCCACGCGATCCACTGCAGGCGCCCGCCGCGCTCGCCCATCCACGAGGCCAGCAGCGCACCGAGAATTCCGACCCCGACGCCGAGCGAGAGGGCGCTCGCGACCGACTGTGCGGTCAGTCCCGAGGCGGTGCCGATCAGCTCGACGTAGGTCCAATAGCAACCGACGTTGAAGAAGAAGAGAAAGCAGCCGGCGAGGGCAAACAGCGTGCTCGGATTCAGCCGCCGCAGACGGGTGTGTGTGGTCGGTACCGGGCGGCCGCCCCGGGGGATGGTGCGCACCAGCGCCAGAGTAAGCACCGCGAGAAGCGCGAAAATCGCGAGCAGCCCATCGAGTCCCGCCGTGCGCAGCACCCACGGTCCGGCCGCCAGGCCCACGACCTGAAATGCCACCTGTGTTGCGACCGCGTAGCCGAAGCTGCGGTCTGCTCGAGTACCGTCGGACAGGATGGTCAGCGCCAGCGAATAGAGCGAGCCACCGCAGATGCCGGCGAAGAACTCGGCGGGAAAGAACACCGATGGCCGGTGCCAGGTCATGGCCACCACATTCGCCAGCGCGATTCCGCCGAGGGTGAGGCAGGCAGCGCGCCGCCAACTGACTCGCCGCACCCAGAGCGTCGCGGCGAGTGCGCTCACCATGGAGCCAGCGGCGGTGACCGCCGACAGCCATCCCACCTGCCGTTCCGAGAAATGCAGGCTGGTGACGACCCCTTCGACGAGTTGGGGTAGAACCAGAAAGCCCGCCATCGACACGAAGCTGAACACGACGGCAACGGCAATGACGCCGGGTCTGTCGAGCGAATCGCGGCCTGAGGAGTTCGGCGTCAGCATCTGCAAGCCGCTCCCGCCTCAATGGTATGCGTAGGTCACCGTTATGCCGATCGTGCGCGGCCGCCACGTATAGTCATAGTAGAACGGCACCGTAGCGATGTCCTGTGTCACATACAGAAGCGGGTGTGTGTTGGTGAGATTCTGTCCGTAGACGGAAACGTCGAAGCCGTCGAAATAGGCGCCGGCGCGGGCCCATAGCCAGCGCGTCGCCGGCTGCAACGGGATGTTCGGATCGTAGCTGATGTCGGCGGGGTTCTGCACGTCGGTTCGGCTCCGTTGTGCCGTGCTCATCTGCCAGCCGAGCAGCAGGTACGGTCGGTATCGCCCGAGCGCCGGGAAGTCGTATTTCGCAGACGCCGCAATCAGCCACGGATTGGCCGGCAAGTGATCTCCGCTCGTGATCACATTGGCGGAAGATCCGGCAATGGTCTTGCGATACAGCGCATCGGTGTAGCCGGCCGTGACCTCGAGGCTGAGAGATCGCGTCGCCTGGGCGCGGATGTCGATGTCCCCGCCACGGCTCTCGGCCCAACCGAGATTGGCGGTGTATTGGAAGCCGCACAGGGGCAGGTAGATGTTCTGCTGGATGCCGCTCCAGTTGATTCGATAGACGCTGGTATCGACCGACAGACGGTTGCGCCAGAGGAGCGTCTTGGCGCCGAGTTCGTAGCTCCACAGCGAGTCGGCTCCGTATTGGGTCGGCACGCCATGGGTGTGGCCGAGTGCCGCCAACTCCGCATCGCATACGTTCGGCAGCGGCGCGTTGATGCCGCCGATTCGAAATCCCTTCGCAACCGAGGCATAAAGCATGACGTTTCTATTGGGTCGATAGCTCAGGGAGAACTTGGGGGTGGTCGGGTGCTCGCTCGATGAGGCATTGCTCGTCACGGGCGGCCCGAGAATGTCGACCGGGTAGGCATAGTAGGCCTGTCCCCGGAATGTGTCGGCCTCGACGCGCACACCGGCGGTCAGGGTCAGCCCCTTGAGGATGCGGTAACTCGCCTGGCCGAACAGAGCATATTGGGTATCGATCGCGAGAAACGGCGACTGCAGGTAGGAATACACGCCATCGACCAGCGGACCGGTCGAATAGCCGGCCAGAGCGAGGACGTCCTGCGGCAGCGTCGGATCGTAATTGAACTGGGTGGTATTTTCCCGCTGATGCTCATACCAGAAGCCGACCAGCCAGTGCAGCTTCGATTTCGCTGCCGTCGACTGCAGGCGCAGCTCCTGATAGATGTTGTTCTGGGTGTCGCTGAAGTAACCGATTGCAACGTGCCCGGGCGGCGCGTACGGATAGCCTGTGTAGATGATGCGATTGAACTCGGTATAGTCGACCCGGGCGCTCTGGTTGCGCTGAAAGTAAGCGGTGTCGGAGATCAGCTTGGCTCTGCCGCCGAGCAGATTGTCCCACTCGATGCGCAGTGACGGCAGAAACCACGGGTCGCGGCTCGAGTTGTTGATCAGGTTGCCGTTGCGAAAGACGCCAGCGGAGATGTTCGACAGGGTGCTCCAGGATTCCGGAGTATCGTGCAGATAGAGGTCCTGGAAGTAGATCGACGGGGTGATCTTGAGGTTGTCGGTGGGGGCGTAGGTGAGTGCGCCCTGCAGCACGTAAACGTCCTGCCAGTTCGAGTTTCGCTCGATCGGGCTGCCGGTGCGGAAGTTGACCCGGTTGACCCAGCCGCCGGCCCTGCGATACGAGGCGCTGACGCGATAGCCGAGTTTCCCTTTGATGATCGGTCCGCCCGCGGCTGCCCCGAGCTCATAGCTGGGTCCACCGCCGTCGGTGTAGGCGCCATCGGCGAGCGAGTATGCGGAGAAGTGCCGCAGACTCGGCTGAACGGTGATGTAGCGGATCGCCCCGCCCTCGGAACTGGCGCCGAACAGCGTGCCCTGCGGCCCCCGCAGCACTTCGACGCGGGCCGGGTCGAACAGCGCCGGATAGGCATCGAGCGTACCGAATTGCAGGTGCGGGCCCTGGATGGGAATGTCATCGAGATAGATGCCCGTGGTCTGTGCGCCGGCCGAGGACTGAATGCCGCGGATAGCGATCTCCGAGTCCTCGCCATTGAGCAGCCCACCGGTGCGCTGGAAGTTCACCCCCGGGGTGAGGCGGGCGAGATCATCGATGCTGTGCACGCCGGCCGCCCGAAGTTGCGTGCCGCTGAGAGCCTGGATGCTCATCGGTACGTACTGCAGCGGCTGTTTGCGCAATTCGGCGGTGACGATGATCTGCTTAAGCAGTATCGGGGCGGCCGCCGGCGCGGGTGCGCCGGTCTGCTGCGTCGCGGCCGAGGCGCCGGCGGGCTGGCCGGCCGGTGTGGCCGCGGCACAGAATGCAGGCAGCAGGGCCGACAGGCAGGCTGCCATCAGGATTGATCTTTGCATCTTCCCCCCGGAAGTCATGTGTTGTGCGTCAGGCGATTGTGAGGACAGCGCGCGCGCCCTCGTGGGTCCAGATGCCCATGCAATCTGGGTCCAGTTTCCTGTCGCTGTCGATCAATCGATTTCGCGGCTGGAGGGCGTGCGCAGCGCGCCGTAGCGATCGAGCGCAGGGGACGGGGCGACACCGGCCTGATAGGCGGGGAAGGCGATGCGACTGTCGCGGAAGCTCTTCAAGGTCTGTCCCAGTCGATTCCAGCCGGTCTCCCGCGTGCGCTGAACCTGATCGAGGTCGAGCTCGAGTGCCCAGACGTCGCGTCCCATACCGGCCTGGTACAGAACCTCGCCCCCCGGCCCGCAGGCGATCGAGCGACCGTTGCCGAGCGAACCGGCGACGCAGACGTCGAGGAAGTAGCATTGATTGATGGCGGCGCTGGCGCGTGCGATCGCCAGTTCCGTGTCGCGATCCACGGTATTGGTCATGGTCGGATGCAAGATCACCTCCGCACCCAACCAACATAGGGACCGGGTCGTTTCCGGGAACCACATGTCATAGCAGATCGACACGCCGAATCGCCCAACCTGCGGAATGTCGAAGACGCACAACTCGTCGCCCGGTTCGACGCCGCGCTCGTAGGGCAGAAATGGAAAGAGCTTTCGGCAGCGCGTCACGACGCTGCCGTCCGGCGCGATCACCGGCGCGGTGTTGAAGACGTGATTGCCGCAACGTTCGTATAGACTGCCGGGGAGCAGCCATATTTTCTGTTGGCGGGCGATGGTCCGCAGCCGCTCCTCGGCCGGACCGGGCAGGGGCTGTGCGTAAGTCAACGATGCGCCGAAGCTCGCCAACTCACCGATCACCACCATCTGTACCCACGGCAGGCGCGCACAGACGGCGGCGATCTCCGCGCCGATGTACTCGAGGTTGTCGCCCTCAGCGAGCGGCAACTGCAGTCCGGCAATCCCAAATGTGCGCATTCCCGATCTCCAGGTTGGAAAGTCACGACCTTAGCGAGGCCGCCACGGGGTGGTGGTGCCAGGTGCGCAAAGCCAATAGATCCAGCCGCGCCGGCTCGCGCCTCAGGCGGCAATGGCGCCTGAGGCTTGCGCCGGGCCGTCTGCGATCACGGCGGTATCGGCCAGCAGTCCGTCGCTGCCATACCAGCGCATTTGTTCGCCCTCGACGACGATGCGAAATCCGCTCAGTTCGCCGTACACCCAGTTGTACCACTGGCGATACCAGCGGTCTCCTTCGATCCACCAGCGGCCGCGATCGCAATCCTCATCGTGATGTCCGGCGCGACCGATGAGAGTGCCATCGGCGTGCACTTCGATCGTGCACGGATCACCGTAAACGGTGGTGTAGAGCAACACCGCTCCGGTCATTCGCCGGTGCAACTCGGCGCTCGACAAGGGCGCAATCGTGTCTTCGCTCAAGCTGCGCGGCATCTGCGCCGGCTCGCGCCGCAGCAGGCTGGCGAGTAGCTTCACCCCGGGGCGCACGCGTGCGGTTTCAATACCGGTCACCCCGACGCGAAAGACATTGCCGAGCGCGGCCGGGCCCGGCTCGATGAGGATTCCGCGTGCGGCGGCTTTGGCAACGAACTCCCGAGCATCAAGGCCGTTTGCGCCCCGCACCCAATACGCGCTGGTGCCCGGGGCTGCCTCGATCACGACGCTCTTGCGCATGTAGTAATTGAGCGCATCACGCAGCTCCATGCGTCGTTCCTGAAGGATTTTCGATGTCCGCGCGAGCACCGCGGCGTAATGACCGAGTCCGACGAAATGTCCCCAGGCGCGCTGCTGCGCAATCGGGACGAGGAGCCCGAGGTGATGGCGCAGGTGGCGCAGTCTGCGGATGACGGACGGGTCGGCTACGATCAGCGCCAGAGGCAGTCCGGCGCTGGCGACGGCGGACAGGCTCATCACGGAAATCACGGAGCCGCCCGGCTCGCAGCTGCGTGAGGGAAATCGGGCGGGCTCATCGAGCAGGTCCGGCGGCACGTCGTGCTCGACGAGGACTCCCGTATCGTCGAGGGCGTGGACGGGTTGGGCGGGCGTTCCGCTCGGGAAGGCCCGAACCGGGCAGCTGAACAGCACCGTGCCCTCGGGCAGCGGTCGAGACAATGCATCGGCTGGGAGCAACTGCGCCTGCCGTTCGCGTATGCGATGCAGGAGCGATGCATCCGATTCCTGGCAGTACACCGGCGTGCCCCGTTGAACGAGCAGCTCGGCAATCAGATGCAGTGCCTGGCGGGCGGTGAGTGCGACCAGAATTTCATCGGCCGATGCCGTGATCCCGCGCGTGGGCAGCACTTTGGTGCGCAGCTCCTCGAGCAGGAATGGATCGTCCGCGCCGTCGGGCACGATGCTCCAGTGGCCGACTTCGTGGCGGCCGAAGGCCATGCGAGTAGCCTCGCGCCATTCGGCCGTCGGCAGCAGCTTCGGATCCACGTAGCCGTCGACGAAGGGGTACGGATAGCGGTGCCAATTCGGCAGGCGCCAGTGCTCCTGCGGATCGTGCC
Source organism: Gammaproteobacteria bacterium (assembly GCA_027324195.1). Lineage (GTDB taxonomy): Bacteria > Pseudomonadota > Gammaproteobacteria > Steroidobacterales > Steroidobacteraceae > 13-2-20CM-66-19. Next base: position 25,423 of record DAHVTM010000024.1, read on the forward strand.
GGTGCCCGGCCGCGGGTGGCAGCGGGCCGGGCGCCCGTTTGACCCGGACCGCCAGACGCCGACAGGAGACTCCCTCGGCCACGAAGACCCCACTGCGCGCGCGGCTGACGAGGTGACCCTCGGCCAGCAGGGCCGCATAGGCCAGTGCGACCGTATTGCGCGAAACACCGGCCCGCTTGGCCAGGTACCGCGAGGAGGGCAATCGCCGGCCCGGGCGCAGGATCCCCCGGGCAATGGCATCGATCAGCCAGCGCCGGACCTGAACCTGCAGCCCGACGCTGCTGTCCCGATCGAGCTTCACGTTGAGCTCACGCATGTGTCCCTCTCCTGCAGAAATTGATCGCCCGCGACGGGCCTCGGTGGTACCAGTTCGCCGAGATCGATGAGGCCAGCGCAGCGGGCGCGTTGCGCGAGACTTCCGGGGGCTCAAGCGGTCCAATGGAGGCCAGTGCGGCGAGCCGCTCGCCGCACTGGCCTCAATGCAGCCATGATACTGGACCTATCGGTTCCCTCCGCAGGCGGCAACATCGGCTCGGTCCGTCACCCGAGATCTGTGTGGTATTCATGCAACGTTTAGGTCCGTTCCACGCTGCCATCGGCGGCCTCATCGTGCTCGGTTGCCCGCTGGCGCACGCCCATGCACACGTCCTCGCCGTTCGCGGTGACCGGCTGAGCGGCGATGGAAACGTGGTGCGTACGGTGTTGCCGTATCGCCAGCTCTTCTCCCTCCGTTACGGTCGCTCTCCGGTACGGGACATGCGCGGCTTTGCCCTGCCCCCCGCGGCCGCAGAGCCGACCCAATCGTTCGAGGGCACGCTCACACTCAGCGGTCTGGCGAACGACAGGTTCCGGATCCTCTCGGACCGCGACCGGCAGATTCCTGCCGGCAATTCCGCCTGGCGGCACTTGCCCGCATTCAGCTTTCAGTTCGTGCAGAACGGGAGTCACATCATTCCGGTGCGGCACGGTCTGATCTATACCGGTAACACGCACTGGAACTACATCCTGGGGCCGGGCAGAGTCTGGCGGGAGCAGTCCGATCACGGCTACATGCGCGCCGCCATGCCCTTCAGTCTCGTGCAGCGAAACCAAAACTGCGTTCACAACGGCGAGCTGACATTTCTCTTCAACCGGGACAAGACGCCGAACATTTCCAATGTCTACTATCAAATTACGGCGGAAACCTGCTTGCCGATGAAGTTCGACGAGTGGGGAATGCTCAAGGCGACATACAGCCCGCAGCTCATCGCGCATGCGGGAGCCATCGAGAGCGCTGCGGCCCGGGAAATCGCCGATCGTATGCCGACTCGACCGTTGCGGGCGTTGTCTCGGCTGTACCCGAAAGCCCGCCTCGTGCTGCGGAATTTCGCAAGTCAGCGCTCCTGCACGACCCGCGAGCCGAACTGCATCAGAATTTACGGACTGGTCGTCAACGGGGTCAACTACACGAGTCGCTGTCCGACACGCTTCGGTCATTACGCATTCTGTAGTGCGATGAGATTGCCGTCGTACTCCACCGCCAAGACCCTGTTCGCCAACGTCGCCCTCGCCAGGCTCGGTGAGATGTATGGCGCCGGGGTGTATCGGCTGCTGATCAAGGACTTCATCACGCCGACTGGCGGCGATTGGTCGCGAACAACATTGGCGGATGCGTTGAACATGGCGAGCGGGAATTTCGATTCGAGTCGATTCGGCGCTGATGAGGACAGTCGAGTCATGGGGGCGTTTTTTGACGCCGAGCGATATTCGCGGAAGATTGCGGACGCGTTTGCATTTGATAAGTCCTACGCCAAGCCGGGCACGCTGTTCGTTTATCACAGCTCCGATACGTTCCTCGCAACCTCGGCAATGAATCTATATTTGCAGCGTAGGATGGGCCCCGGCGCGGACCTCTTCCAGGAACTGCTGCAATCGGTGTATGGGCCGCTCGGGGTCAGCGCCGGATTCCGCTCGATGCTGCGCACGGACAACAGTCCAACGGGACATCCGACGGGATATTACGGGCTGTTCTACAATCGCGATGACATCGCGAAGATATCCGCATGGCTGAATGACGCCGGCGGTCGCATTGATGGCCGACAGGTGATCGATCCGGTGCGGTTGCGCCAGTCGCTGTTTCGGGATGCACGCGCCACGGGTCTCACCGTTCGCTATCCCCACCATCACGATTTTCATTACCAGGACGGAACCTGGGGAAAGACCTTCACCCCGAAGCGGTTTCCGCAGTACACATGCACCTTCCGGGTCGCATTCATGAGCGGCTATGGTGGAATCACGGTCCTGCTGCTGCCCGACGGCGTCACGTTCTACCTCTTTACCGATGACGGTCGGTTCCATTGGTACGGGGCGGTGAACGAGATCAATAAAATCGCGCCGTTATGTCCCAAGCGATGAGCTCTCGCGTCATCGGGGCGTCGAGGCCGGCCGCAGCGGCGAAGGCCTCACCGTCGGTGTTCATGCTTGGCGAGGCGGCTGGCGCGATCCGAGAGGCATCCGCAGCGAGTTCGAAATATCGTGCCGGTGGCTATGCTCGCTGGCCCATGGCGATAAAATTCACGCGGGTGTCAGATGCATGAGCCAAGGACCGGTGTGAAGATCCTTTTCGTCTTTCCGTGCCAGATTCACAA
>DAHVTM010000050.1:0-7262 GCA_027324195.1 Gammaproteobacteria bacterium
GGCTCTGGCGTATGTTGTGTCGTTTGCGAAAAGCCTAACAAATCGGACGATTCCCGCGCAACTGCGCATCGCCCGCCAAGACCGGCCGCAGCACCCAGCGTGGCGATCCGCCTGCACCACAGCCTTGGTCTTAACCAATTCATGACATAGGGCCGAACGACACGCATCACCCGTTTGGGTGGTGCCGACCTGAGCGCCCCGGGGAACAATCCCGACACCGGCAATGCTGCGGCCAAGGCCGCGGCGGGCCCGAACAGTCCGGCGGCAGGCGGCGCCGTTCTAGCCGAGGAAGCCTGAAGCCTCCGCACTTGGTGGATCGTCACATGTTTCGATGTACCCGCAATGCATCCGTCATGCTCATGGCCTCGAGACCCAGCGCGCACGGCGCAAGCTGCGGGCTCACCCGATGGGGTAATTCCGCTGGGCACAGCGCGGTATTGAGCTATGCCGATTAACCTCGAGGAGCGTCAGCTGTTGGAACGCCTGGCGAGCAACGGCCCGCAACCGGCTGACTACCCGCTGTTCACCGCCTTGCTGACGCGCGCCTTTGAGCGAACCGAGCATGCCCGAGGGCACTTTGCCATGATCCGGGATGTCCTAGCGGACACGCTCGATGTGAGCACCATGCAGGGGTTTGCCCTGAGAAAGCCGCACGGTTATCCCGGAGACTTCGAGATTATCGATCGGATCTATGTGACGCACCGCGCCACCGAGCCGCGGCTGGCGCGGTGGGACGAGTACTTCCATGCACAGCCGGCAACCCGGGCCGTTTGCAATCGGAAGGCCTATTTCCACAGACTCTTGGATCGACTGGCAGCTTGCAATTCGGCGCGGGTCTTGAACGTTGCAAGCGGCCCGTGCCGAGATGTGCGCGAGTGGCTTCGGGGCCACCCGCAGCGCCCGGTCCGATTTGATTGCATTGATATGGATGAGCATGCTCTGCAGTACGCTTCGAGGCTGTGCGCCGGACTGCAAGAGCGCATCTGCTGGACACGCGCCAACGCGTTCCGTTTCAGACCCTCTGAGCAGTACGATCTCATCTGGGTCGCCGGACTGTGCGATTACTTCAGCGATGCCAGAGTCGTGCGGCTGATCAGCAGGCTCGCACCCGCTCTGCGGCCCGGCGCCGAGCTCGTCCTCGGCAATTTCGGCCCCGGCAACCCGAGTCGGGCCTATATGGAAATCATCGGTGAATGGACACTGCAGCACAGGAGCGCCTCCCGTCTCTGCGCTCTCGCCCAGGAAGCCGGAATCCGCGAGGCCAATGTCCGAATCGGTGCTGAACCCCAAGGGGTCAATCTGTTTCTGCACATCAGGAATGATGACGCCTGAGTGACGCAGCGCGATGGGGCATAACGCGCCGCGCGCGGCGGACCGCCTGATGGGCACCGGTTCGACGCTGCTGCCCGCCACGTTCCCGAAACCACTCCGATTTGCCGCAGCCACATCGGTACGGGGAAAATCGGCTGCAGCCCTGCGGTGCGTTTTGAACGTCGCCTGTCGGGGTGATGCTGGCAGGTCAGGCCCTGCCCCCTGCGACTCGCACCACCTCATCCATGCGCCAGTACGCTGCGCGCTCGCTCTGCGCCACGGTACCGCGCCCAACGTTGACGTCGCGCGCGCGGCCCACTCACCGGACTATGCTGCCGGCCTTCCGGCGCCGCCCGTCATCGCCCAGTCGAAGAGCCGGCTCGGCCAGCCGCCGCCGAGACTCGCCCCGGTCACCGCCTCGAGGTGATAGGGCGCACCGGTCAGAATGGATTCCGCGGCGGCCAGTCCGCTGCGCACCGCAGGTCCGATGCCCTCGGCCATGTCGCGCGTGGCGAGCCCGGCGGCATCGCCCGCGATGAACGCATTGCCGCTGCGCACGACGTCGACCCGCCCGCGCAGATAGTAACTGTAGCCGCTCGGCTCGTAGTGCGCGCCGCGTGCGAGTTCGCGATCGAGCTTGCGCGTCAGGCGCGCCCAGTGATCGTGGATGCTGTGACCGGAGCGCTTGATGCGCTCGGCCATGCCGCCGATGCCGATGTTGAGCCAGCCGTTCTGCTTCGGCACGTACCAGGAATAACCCGGCAGCCCGTGCTCGAAGAACCACAGATGACAGTCCGGATCGCGCCAGTCGTACTCGATTTCATGCTCGAGCGTGACGGTCTGCAGCTCGGTTGCCCGGGGATTGAGCTCGCGGAACAGCGTGCGATACACCGGGCAGCGGGTGCCGCCGGCACCGATCAGGTAACGGGCACGAAACGCCTCGTCGATCACGAACCCACCGTGCTCCTCGCGGATCTGGCGCACGTTGTGCTGCACCACCGGGGCGCCGCTGCGCTCGAGCAGCCAGGCATCGAATTCGACCCGGCGGATCGAGTGCTGCACGCAGCGGATGGGCAGATGCAGCCCCTTGACGTGCAGGTGCATCCGCTCGAAGGTGAGGAAGCGGTGCGGATAGGCCGCGATGTCGATCTGCAGATCGCGCACCACCTCCGGGGTGATCCACCCGGCGCACAGCTTCAGGCGCGGGAAGCTCGCCTGATCGAGCACCAGCACGTCGCAGCCGGCGCGCGCGAGGCGCCAGGCCGCGCTCGAGCCGGCCGGCCCGCCGCCGACAATCAACACCTCACAGCTGCGCATCCGGCCCTCAGCGCCCGTACAGGTGCGCGCGAGTCATGGGCACGTCGTTGTTCTGCCGGGTGGCGAACAGCACCTGGAACAACTGCAGCGTGCCGGTGGTGAACCCGGCGATCGAGCCGGCGAGATACATCCGCCACATGCGCACGAACTTGGCGTCGAACATCTGCTCGATGCGCCCGGAGGCCTGCTCGAACAGCTCGAGCCAATGCCGCAGCGTCTGCGCGTAGTGCAGGCGCAGATTCTCCACATCGAGGATCGAGAGGTCCGAGGGCTCGAAGATGCGCATCATCTCGCCGAGGGACGGGGGATAGGCGCCGGGGAAGATGCGCTTCTCGATCCACGGCTGCAGCGGCGCCGGATAGTTCCGGCCGATGGAGTGAATCAGTCCGCGGCCGTTGTCCCCGAGCGAACGGGACACCACCGCTCCGAGGCCCTCGTAGTGCTCGACCCCGACATGCTCGAGCATGCCGACCGACACGAATGCATCGTAGCGGCCGCTGATGTTGCGGTAATCGTCCCGCACGTACTCGACCTGACCGGCGAGCCCTTCACGCTCGGCCCGCTCGCGCGCGTAGGCGACCTGTTCGCGGGAAATATTGAAGGCACGCACCTTCACCCCGTAGTGGCGCGCCATGTGCAGCGCAAGGGTGCCCCACCCGCAGCCGGCCTCCACCACGTGCTCCCCGGGCTGCAGGCGCATCTTGCGGCAGACGTGATCCATCTTCGCCACCTGCGCCGCATCGAGCGTGGTGTCGGGCGTCGGGTAGTACGCGCACGTATAGGCCATCGTCTGCCCGAGCCACAGCGAATAAAACGGGTTGCCGATGTCGTAATGATGATGGATGTTCTCGCGCGAGCCAGCGAGCGTATTGACGTGCGGACGGCGCACGTGAGCCATCAGCCGCGCCAGCCCCGAAGGAGCCGGGGCGCGAGTGCCGGCGCGATAGATCACCTCGAGCAGCGGCACCAGGTCACCCTCGATGCGGACGCTGCCATCGCTGTAGGCATCCGGGAAGCGCAGCTGCGGATCGGCGAGGATGCCGATCAGCGTGCGCCGGCTCGGAATGTGTATCCGGCACACCGTTTCTGCGCCTACCGGCGCAATGCGCTCGCCCGTCCACAGCACGAATTCGAGCTCGGGATTGCCGAGCCGTCCGAGCAGTTTGGCGAGCAGCCGGCCCTCGAGCGACTCGCCGCGTGCGGGCGCGGGCACCGGCCGCTCGGCCGCGTCCTGCCGCCCGGTGGCGTTCGGTGAGGTCATCAGGCTCTCGTCACTGGCATTCACGGCGCCTCCTCGCTGCCTTTGGCAAGCATTGTTGTGGATCTAATCTAGCATGGCCGGCCCGCCGCCCGCAGCGCGTCCGGACGCGCCGCCCCGAGCACCCCGCTCGGCCAGCCGAATTGGCGCCCGCCAGGGGCTTCCTCTACCCTATGGGTCGCGTCGCTGAAAAGCCATAACACCTGCGGATCGGCGCCACCGTTCCGCCCGGGAGGAGCCGCATCATGCCCATTGCCCCGCGCTCGGTCCGCTCACGCGCCCTGCCCCTGCTCGCCCTCGGCGCCCTCCTCGGCGTACCGCTCGCATCGGCCGCGAGCGCCCCGTCGAGTGCGCCGAGCGCGCCTTATGCGGCGCTGCGCTGGCGCAACGTCGGGCCGTGGATCGGCGGACGGGTGGTGGCGGTCGCCGGTGTCGAGCAGGACCCGGATCTCTTCTACATGGGCGCGGTCGATGGTGGGGTGTGGCGCAGCACCGACTACGGCAACCGCTGGGTCAATATCACCGATCGCACCCTGCCCGGCAGCAGCGAGAGCATCGGCGCGATTGCCGTCGCTCCCTCGAACCCGAAGATTCTGTATGTCGGCACCGGCGAGAGCGACATCCGCGGCGATGTGATCACCGGCGATGGGGTGTTCCGCTCGAGCGATGCCGGCAAGACCTGGCAGCGAGCCGGACTCACCGACACCCACACCATCAGCGCGCTGGTGGTCGATCCGTCGAACCCCGAGGTGGTGTATGCCGCCGCGATGGGCCACGTGTTCAAGTCGAATCCCGAGCGGGGCGTGTTCAAGTCCACCGACGGCGGCAAGAGCTGGCAGAAGATTCTCTACGTCAATGCCCAAACCGGCGCGATCGATCTGGTGATGGACCCGCGCAACCCCAAGGTGCTCTATGCCGCGCTGTGGCAGGCGTACCGCACGCCCTGGAAGCTCGAGGACGGCGGCCCCGGCAGCGGCCTGTACAAGAGCGTCGACGGCGGGGCGCACTGGCAGGAAATCTCGCACAACCCGGGCTTCCCGCGCGGGCTGCTCGGGCGCATCGGCATCAGTGTCGCGGCGAGCGACCCGAACGTGCTCTACAGCATCGTGCAGGCCAAGCACGGCGGGGTGTTCCGCTCCGATGACGGCGGCGCGCACTGGCGCCGCGTCAATCGCAGCTGGAGCCTGCGCCAGAGAGCCTTCTACTACATGACGATCTATGCCGATCCGACGGACCCGAACACCGTGTACGTCCCGGAGGTCGATGCGCTGTGGGTCTCGCACGACGGCGGTGAGCACTTCGCGATGCTGCACACCCCGCACGGGGACAATCACATCGTGTGGATCAACCCGCGCAACCCCAAGATCCTGCTCGAAGGCAACGACGGCGGCGCAACGGTCTCGACCGACGGCGGCAAGACCTGGAGCACCGAGCACAACCAGCCCACCGGCCAGTTCTATCACGTCGCCCTCGACAACCAGTTCCCGTTCAACCTGTACGGCGCGCAGCAGGATGAGGGCTCCTTCGAGGGGCCGAGCGCAACCGCGGATGGGATGGTGCCGCTGTCGGCCTGGCACGGGGTCGCCTACAACGAGGCCACCTTCGTCGCCCCCGATCCGCGCAACCCCGAAGTCACCTGTGGCAGCGGCTACTTCAGCATCCTGGTCTGCTACGACAAGACCGTCGGACAGTTCAATGACGTGAGCCCGTGGCCGGACTACCAGGAGGGGGCGCCGGCGAGCCAGATGAAGTACCGCTTCGGCTGGACCCATCCGATCTTCTTCTCCCCCACCGATCCGCACACGCTGCTGCTCGCCTCGCAATACGTGCTCGAGAGCGATGATCTCGGGCGCACCTGGCGACGCATCAGCCCGGATCTGACCCGCAACGTCCGATCCACCGAGGGCCCAAGCGGCGGTCCGATCAATCTCGATGCCTCGGGGGCGGAGATCTTCCCGGACATCTCGGCGCTCGCGGTCTCGCCCCGCACTGCCAAAGTCATCTGGGCGGGCTCGGCCGACGGACTGGTGCACCTCACCCGCGACGGCGGCGAGCACTGGCAGGCGGTCACACCGCCCGCACTGCCCGAGTGGACCGAAATCAACGCCATCGTGCCGTCCGCCGCCGCCGCGGGCACGGCCTACCTGAGCGCCTCGCGGTATATGTGGGACGACTTCCACCCCTACGTGTTCGAGACGACCGATTACGGCGCGCACTGGCAGCAGATCACCACGGGCCTGCCCGCGCGCCAGTACGTGCTGTCACTGGCGCAGGACCCGCGGGATCCGAGTCTGCTCTTCGCCGGGACCAAGAACACGGTGTACGTGAGCCTCAACAGCGGTCGACAGTGGCAACCGCTGACGCTGAACCTGCCGCGCGTGCAGGTTCGCGGCATCGCCATCGACACCCGTCAGGGCCAGGTGGCTATCGCCACCCACGGTCGCGCCCTGTGGATCCTCGACAACCTGACGCTGCTCGAGCAGCTGACGCACCACCGTGCTCCGGCGCCGGACCTGCCGGCGCTGTACGCCCCGGCGAGCGCGTGGCTGTCGCACGCCTACGGGCAAAGCGCCTACACCCGGCGCGTCGGCACGGCCGGTACCAACCCGCCATTCGGCGCAACGGTGTTCTTCCACATCCCGGCCGACTATCACGGCCAGTTCCCGGTGCGCCTGAGCTTTCTCGATGCCGCGGGCCAGACGATCCGCAGCTTCGCGCTGCACCTGGCCCATCCGGCCCCGAAGCCGAGCGCCGCCGTGCGCGACAACCGCACCCCGGCCGAGGCCCACGCCGCCGCGCAAACCCGAGCCACCGGCATCACCCCGGGCAACAACCGCTTCCAGTGGAACCTGCGCTATCCGGATGCAACCGACGTGCCCGGCTTTTGGACCCCGGTCGCCGCCGGCGGGCTGCCGGACTCGGTGATCGGTCCGACCGTGTTGCCGGGGGAGTACACCGTGGTGCTCGATTACCACGGCGAGCGGCTGCGCGCGCCCTTGGTGGTCAAACTCGATCCGCGACTGCACCCGAGCGCCGCGGACCTGCAGGCGCGCCTCGCGCTGCAGATGCGCATTCATGCGGCGCTCAACACGCTCGATGCGACCATCAACCGCGCGATTGCGCTGCGCCAGCGGGTGAAGGCCGCCATCGGCAAGGTGCCCGCCAACGTGCAGGCCCTGAAACAGGCTCGCACTGCACTCGATGCCGCCATCGCCAACGTGGTGCAGCTGAAGACCCGCTCGAGCGAGGGCACGCTGCTGTTCGAGACCAAGGTGCGCAGCCACCTCGCGTACCTCGCCGCCGAGATCGATCAGGCCTATGTGCGCCCGACGCCCGCCGAGTACGCGGTGTTCGCGTATCTCAACGGCAAGGCCCG
>DAHVTM010000077.1:0-3325 GCA_027324195.1 Gammaproteobacteria bacterium
CCTCGATGCGTCTGCGGTCGCTCACGTCGCGAATCGCAGCGATCACCAGCGTCCGCTCGGCGAGCGTCACGGGGCTCAGCGCGATTTCGACCGGCACCTCCGATCCGTCGCGGCGCCGCGCGTGCAGATCGAACCCCGAGCTCATCGGGCGGGGTAAGCGTCACACCGAGGACTGTCTGGCCGGATGGGCGTCCCACAGGTAATAGACCGGCGCAGTTCACCACGAAAGGTGCTGCGACATGGCGCGAAGATCGATTGGGATTTCAGAGACAGCCGTAATTCGAAGGCAACGGCGGTGGAGCGCGAGGGACCGCGCGAGATGGCTTGAGCGCTTCGAGCGCAGTGGGCCGAGCGTGCGGGATTTCTGCCACAGGCACCGGGTGCCGGTATCCACGCTGCTTTTCTGGCGGCGCCGGGCGCGGCAGGCAGCGGGACCGGCTGCGGGCGTGCTGGTTGAGGTGCCGTCGGCGGCGGTCAGCGAGGCCGGCGGCACCGCAGGAGCGCGGGGCGTCGCGATCCGGCTACCGAATCACATCGAGCTCGAGGTCTCGGATCAGACCGATCCGAAGTGGGTGGCGGCGCTCGTCAGGGAGGCGCTGGCATGCTCGGGCTGAGCGAGCAGACGCGGGTCTTCCTCAGGGCCGGAGTGACCGACGGGCGGCTGTCGTTCGAGGGACTGCGAGCATTGGCGGTGAACGTGATCCGCCAGGACGTGCTGGCCGGGCACCTGTTCGTGTTCTGCAACAGGCGCCACAACCGCATCCGCTGTTTGTACTGGGACGGCAGCGGCTTTTGGGTGGCGACCAAGCGTCTCGAGCGCGCGACGTTCGATTGGCCGAAGACCGATCAGGCGGTGATGGAGATGAGCGTGGCGCAGCTGCGGCTGCTGCTCGAGGGCTTCGAACTCAAGAGACGCCGCGGTTGGTACCGGCGCGAGGAGAAACTTCAGGCACCGAAGCCTGAGCCTGAACTTCTCGCAGTGCGCACGCTCTAACATCGCGTGACTGACGCTGCGAACGAAAACACCAACATCCTCTGCGAGGACATGTCCGCCCTCAGGGAAATCGTCGAGAAGCAGCGTACGGAGCTGGCCGCACTCCGTACGCTGCTCATCAACGAGCGGGCGCTGCGCGAGCGGGCCGAGTCGAAGCTGCGGGACCTGCTGCGACGGCTCTATGGACCGAAGAGCGAGAAGCTCACCGACGAGCAGCTCGCGTTGTTCGGGCTCGCCAACGTTCCGGCGTTCTCGGTGCAGCCGAGGCCATCGAACTCGGCGAACTCAGGTGCCGAGAAGGGCAAGCGACGCCATGGCGGCGGCGGCCGGCGCCGCGAGCCCGAGCATCTGCCGATCGGGGATACGGTCCGCCTGGATCTGCCCGAGGAGCAGAGGACGGGCTTGGTCCTCATCCGTCACGAGATCAGCTGGGAGATCGACTACCGCCCGAGCAGCTTCTTTCGCCGGCAGTTCATCCGCCCGGTCTATGCCCACCCGCAGCGGCTCCATGCCCCGGTGATGGCTCCGATGCCGCCGCGCGTGATCACTCAGGGCATGGTCGGCCCCGGCTTCGTGGCCCACACCCTGGTCAGCAAGTTCGTGGACCACTTGCCCCTGTATCGTCAGGAGTCGATCGATGCCCGCGCCGGGGTGGTGATCTCGCGCCAGGCTCGGTTCCGCTATGTGCGCGAGGCGGCATACCTGCTGATCACGATCTACCAGCATCTGAAGGCCCTGATCCTGGCAAGCGGTTACGTCGAGGTGGATGAGACCTTCGTCAAGCTCCTCGATCGCGATCGCAGCGGCCGCGCCCACACGGCCTACCTCTGGACGTACCTCTCGATCCACCGCAAGGCCGTCCTCTTTGAGTTCTCCCCCTCCCGCGGGGCGGACAGTCCCCGGGCCTTCTTCCCCCTCGAGTGGCGGGGCGTTGCGCAGACCGACGGCTACCAGGTCTACCCGAGTGTCTTCCGGGATCGCCCGAACATCATCCACCTCGAGTGCATGGCGCACCTGCGCCGCAGGGTAGTGGAGGCGATCCGTGCCGATGAGCTCGAGGCGCTGCCGCTGCTGAAGGACATCACCGAGCTCTATCGCATCGAGCGCGAGGCTGACGCCCGGGGCTTGAGTATCCTGCAGCGCGGCTACTGGCGACACGGCCTGGCGAAGCCCATCCTGAAGCGTCTGCAGCGGCGCTTCCTGGCACTCTCGGCCACAGCGCTGCCGGCCAGCAAGCTCGGCGAGGCGGTCACGTACGCGAATAACCGCTGGCCGCATCTTGCCGGCTACGCCAAGGTCGGCTTCGGCCACATCAGCATCGACCAGAACCCCGTCGAGCGAACTATCCGCCCGACCAAGGTCGGGTCCCGCAACTGGCTCTTCATCGGCAATCCCAAATCCGGCTGGTGCTCGGCGGTGATCTACTCGATCGTTGGGACCTGCCGGCTCCTCGGCGTCAATCCCGAGGCGTATCTGACCTGGGTCTTGCCCAGGCTCGCCGCGGCCACCAACAGGACCGCCACCGCCATCCTGCCGCACGACTACGCCCGAGAGCATCCGCCGGATAGCGGCTGATCAGTCCGGCCGCACGGTCACCTTCGCCTTGATCGAGCGGGCGATGAAGCACCGCGCGTGCGCCAGCTCGTGCACCTTCGCAATCGCTTCGGCCGTCACCTCGTAGTGCGGATCGAACGTGATCTTCGGGTACAGGATCACCTCGCTCACCCAGATCTCCTCGGGGGCGCTCTCGCTCAATACCCCATGGGCCCGGTCCAGGTAGCTTGCCACCTCGATCCCCATCCCGAACGCCACGTTCAGCCACGAGAGCATGTGCGCGCTCGCCACCACCGCGACGAACATGTTCTCCGGGTTCACCGCTGCCCGGTCGGTGAACGCCTTCGGCAGCATCGCCGGGGAGTCGGAGGCCTTGAGCTTCGCCCCGCCCACCAAGTGCCACAGGTGCTCTCGGGAGTACTTCCCCTTGGCCCCGGCCCACTTGCCGCGCTGCCAGTCAATCGTCGCCAGATGCACCGTCTCCGGTGCGTTCTCGTCCCCTGCCGCCGTCGTGCTCACTCGCCGCTCCGCTCGCCTTCGAGCGCGTAGACAAGCAGAGCAGGCCCTATCCCGTCAAATCAGTAGCCGCTGAGACGCTTACCGGGCGGGTGCGCGGAGCTGAGAGAAACTCCGCATGCAGCGCCTCGTGCCGTGCGCGCAGGCGCTCGGGCAGCAGATGCTCGATCGGCTCGCCCGCAAGCTGCGCGCCGGCCGCGCCGAACAGACGCTCCGCGGCGGTATTGGCAAAGAGTTGGCACCCAGACTTGACCCTGCGCT
>DAHVTM010000098.1:0-22210 GCA_027324195.1 Gammaproteobacteria bacterium
TGGCGGTCGAGGCCGCCGCTACGCTATCTTGGTGGCGCTATGTCGGCACCGATGGGCGCGTCATCGGTCTCGATCAATTCGGCGCTTCGGGCAAAGGCCCCGAGCTGTTCGCTCATTTCGGCTTCACCGCCGAGCGCATTCAGCGCGAGGTTGGTGAGCTGCTTGATACGGCAAACTGATGACACGCTGAGAGGTTACGGCTCATGGCAATCAAGGTGGGAATCAATGGCTACGGCCGCATTGGTCGCAACGTGCTGCGCGCCCTGTTCGAGGGCAAGCGCGCCGGCGAAGTGCAGATCGTGGCAATCAATGATCTCGGCGATGCAAAAACCAACGCACATCTGACGCAATATGACACCGTCCACGGACGCTTCCCCGGCGAGGTGAAGGTCGAGGGCGATTCGCTCGTGGTCAACGGGCAGCGCATCCGGGTGCTCGCCGAGCGTGATCCGGCGAAGCTTCCCTGGGGCAGCCTCGGGGTCGATTTCGTGCTCGAGTGCACCGGCTTGTTCACGAGCAAAGCGAAGGCGTCGGCGCACATTGCCGGCGGCGCGAAGAAAGTCGTCATTTCCGCGCCCGGCGGGGACGACGTCGATGCGACCATTGTCTATGGCGTCAACCATGAGCTGCTCTCGAGCAAGCACACGGTCATCTCCAATGCTTCATGCACGACCAATTGCCTGGCGCCGGTCGCGAAGATATTGAACGACACGGTCGGTATCACCGCCGGCATCATGACTACGGTGCATTCTTACACCAACGATCAGGTGCTCACCGACGTCTATCACAAGGATCTGCGCCGCGCACGCTCGGCGACCCAATCGCAGATCCCGACCAAGACCGGTGCCGCTGCGGCGGTCGGTCTGGTGTTGCCGGAGCTGCAGGGCCGGCTTGACGGTTTTGCAGTTCGCGTCCCGACCATCAATGTCTCGATGGTCGATCTGACCTTTACGGCCAAGCGCGCCACGACTGTTGAGGAGGTCAACGAGGCGGTGCGCACCGCGGCTGCCGGTGCCCTGCAGGGTGTTCTCGGATACAACACCGCGCCGCTCGTATCGATCGATTTCAACCACGATTCGCACTCCTCGATCTTCGATGCGACGCTGACCAAGGTGCTCGGCGGTACGCTGGTCAAGGTGTGTGCGTGGTATGACAACGAGTGGGGATTTTCCAACCGGATGATCGACACGACGCTCGCCTGGTCCAAGGCGTCATGAAGGTCCTGCGAATGACGGACACGGATCTGCGCGGCAAGCGGGTCCTGATTCGCGAAGACCTCAATTGCCCGATCAAGGACGGGGTGGTGAGCAGCGATGCGCGCATCCGTGCGGCGCTGCCGACCATCCGCTACGCCCTCGAGCAGCGTGCCCAGGTGTTCATCGTTTCGCACCTCGGTCGACCAAAGGAGGGCGAATATGACGAGTCGCTGTCCCTGAAGCCAGTGGCTGCGCGCCTTTCGGAGCTGCTCGGCATGCCTGTGCCGCTCAAGCAGGATTGGCTCGAGGGCGTCGAGTGCGCGCCCGGCAGTGCCGTGTTGTGCGAGAACGCGCGTTTCAACAAGGGCGAGAAAAAGGATGACGAGGGGCTCGCGCGGCAGATGGCGGCACTGTGCGACGTGTTCGTGATGGACGCGTTCGGCACTGCGCACCGCGCCGAAGCGAGCACGCACGGCGTCGTGCGGTTCGCCAAGATCGCCTGTGCCGGCCCGCTGCTGGTCGGGGAACTCGAGGCGCTTGAGCGGGCGCTCGAGAAGCCGGCGCGGCCCATGGTGGCGATCGTCGCCGGCTCGAAAGTCTCGACCAAGCTGACCGTGCTCGAGGCGCTGCTCGAAAAGGTCGATAAGCTGATCGTTGGCGGTGGCATCGCCAACACATTCCTCGCCGCCACTGGCGTGCAGGTCGGTAAATCGCTCTACGAGGCGGAGCTGATCGAGGTCGCACGGCGCCTGATGGAACGGGCGCGCGAGCGTGGGGCGGAGATCCCGCTGCCGACCGACGTGGTAGTGGCCAAGGAGTTCGCGGCGACGGCCCACGCGGACGTGCGTTCGATCCACGACGTGCGTGCTGAGGAGATGATCCTCGATATCGGCCCAGACAGCGCCGATCGGCTGAGTGCACTGCTGCAAACCGCCGGCACGATCCTCTGGAACGGACCGGTCGGGGTGTTCGAGTTCGAGCAGTTCGGCGAAGGCACCCGAGCTATTGCGCAGGCGATAGCGCGCAGTAAGGCGTTCTCGCTGGCCGGCGGGGGCGACACGCTGGCGGCCATCGAGAAATACCGCGTCGAGGACGGAATCTCGTACATCTCCACCGGTGGTGGGGCGTTCCTCGAGTTCGTCGAAGGCAAGCGGCTGCCGGCGGTGGCTGCTCTGGAGGCGCGCGCGCGCGGCTGACACTATGCTCAGAAGAACCAAGATTGTGGCGACGGTCGGTCCTGCGACCGACGATGTGCAGATTCTGACGGACATGATGCGTGCGGGCCTCGATGTGGTGCGGCTGAATGCCTCGCACGGCACGTTGGACGACCGCCGGCGCCGCCTGGCGCTGGTGCGGGAGGCGGCGCAGCGGTCCGATCGGTGCGTCGGTGTACTGCTCGACCTGGCGGGACCGAAGATCCGCATCGAGGGCTTCCGTGACGGCAAGGTGATGCTGGTCGAAGGCAAGCCGTTCGTGCTCGACACGGCACTCGATGCAAAAGCCGGCACGATCGACGGGGTGGGCGTCGCCTACAAGAACCTGCCGGCGGACGTGAAGAACGGCGATACTCTGCTCCTGAACGATGGGCAGATCGTGCTCGATGTCGAGCGTGTTGACGGCACGCGCATTCATACGCGCGTGCGGGTTGGTGGCGAGCTGTCCGACCGCAAGGGCGTGAATCGCCAGGGCGGTGGAATTTCCGCCCCGGCCCTGTCCGACAAGGACAAAGAGGACATCCGCTTCGCAGTGGAAGAGGATGTCGATTACATCGCAGTGTCGTTTGCGCGTGATGCGGCCGACATCGAGCAGGCGCGTACGCTGGCGCGCCGCGCCGGACGCGACGCACGCATCGTCGCCAAGGTGGAGCGCCAGGAGGCGATCAGCAATCTCGATGGCATCATCGAGGCATCCGACGTGGTCATGGTGGCCCGCGGCGACCTCGGTGTGGAGATGGGATATGCGGAGCTGACCGGCCTGCAAAAGACCATCATCCACAAAACGCGCCTGCACAATCGCGTGGTCATCACCGCGACGCAGATGATGGAATCGATGATCCAGAACCCGATTCCGACGCGCGCCGAAGTCAGCGATGTCGCCAACGCAGTGATGGACGGCACCGATGCAGTGATGTTGTCGGCGGAGACGGCCGCGGGACGCTACCCGGTGCGGGCCGTGGAGGCGATGGCGCAGGTCATCGAAGGCGCGGAAAAATATCAGCTGAGCCTCGGCTACGAGCGGCATCGTACCGAGGGTCTGTTCAGCGACAGCGAGGAAGCGATCGCGATGGCGGTCATGTACGCTGCCAATCACATGAAGGTGCGCGCCATCGTCGCGCTAACCGAATCGGGCTCGACGCCGCTGTGGATGTCGCGCATCCGCTCGGATATTCCGATCTACGCTTTTACGCGCCACGAGGCGACGCGGCGTCGGGTCACACTGTTTCGCGGCGTCTATCCGGTGGTCTTCGACGTCACGCGCGCCAAGTCGACCGGTGAACTCTACGATACGTTGTTCACCCGGCTGCTCGAGCTGAAACTCGTCGAGCGCAAGGACCTGGTGATTCTGACCAAGGGCGAACAGTCGGGCGTTCAGGGCGGTACGAACTCCCTGCAGATCCTCGAGGTGGCCTGAGCCAGCGGCATTGCCGATGGGAATGGCACCTGATGCGCCAACGGCAGACGGCGGCGATCCGCCGCGCAGGCCCGTTGTCGCACTGGTGCTCACTGGAGGCGGGGCGCGCTCGGCGTATCAGATCGGAGTGCTGCGCGCACTCGCGCAGATGCTGCCACGGGCGCGCAACCCCTTTCAGATCATCATCGGCACGTCCGCGGGGGCAGTGGCGGCGAGCGTGCTCGCCGCGCAGGCGCACGTGTGGCGCCAGGCAATCGTCGGACTCGAGCGCGTCTGGTCGAACTTTCGCACCGAGCAGGTGTTTTACGTCGATGCCCCACACATGGCGCGCTCCGGGCTGCACTGGATCCTCTCGTTGCTCTCCGGCGGCCTGGTGCTCTCCCCGCCGAAGTCACTGCTCGATACCAGTCCGCTGCGCGCGTTGCTCGGCGTCGAGGTGGACTGCAGCGGCATCCGCCGCAGCATCGAACGCGGACATCTGCGCGCCTGCGCGCTGTGTGCGACGAGTTACGCCAGCGGCCAGTCGGTTGCATTCTTTGACGGCCTGGCACAGTTGCCTGAGTGGTCGCGCGTCCAGCACGTCGGCCGCCGGGCCGAGCTGACGCTGGATCACATCATGGCGAGTGTGGCCATCCCGCTGCTGTTCGCACCCATGCGCCTCGGCAGTGAGTACTTCGGTGACGGCTCGATGCGTCAGCTCAATCCGCTGAGTCCGGCCATCCACCTCGGCGCCGACCGGCTGCTGATTCTCGGAGTCAGTTCGCAGCAGGGCGCGGGGGTCGATGGCGGCCGTGCGCCCTCGATGCCCACGCCAGGGGAGGTGTTCGGCTTCATGCTCGACACGTTGTTCACTGATCAGATCTACGGTGATCTCGAGCACATTGACCGTATCAACCAGTTGGTGCGCGCGGCGCCCGAGACACGCGCCGTACGACATATCGAGACGCTGATGATTTGCCCGAGCGTCGATCCGAACGAGCTGGCCGCGCGGCACATCGACGATCTACCGCGCGGGCTGCGTGCGCTGCTGCGGGTGTTGGGCGGGCGACTCGAAGTTTCCGGGCAGCAGCTCACTAGCTACTTGGCCTTCGAGGCGCCGTACACGCGCGAGCTGATTGGGCTCGGCTATCGGGACGCGATGCGCTCGCGTGAGGCGTTGCTCGCGTTCATGAGCGGCGAGCCACCGCCGGTGCGCGCGGGCGCCCCGGGCCTCACCCGGGTCAGCTGAGCGGCGTTGCGCAGACTCACGGCGACCGCTCTACCACCCGGGCGCCAAGGGCGGTGTGGCGGGCCTTGACCTGCGGATGCTCGAGCGCGAAACGCCGCGCCAGCCGTTCAACCACATACACCGAGCGGTGCTGTCCACCGGTGCAACCAATGGCGACGGTCAAATAGCCGCGATTGCTCTTCTGGTATTCCGGTACGCGCGAGGCGACAAATCCGGCGATGTCATCGATCAGCTTCGCCACGTCGGTGTGGTTTTCGAGGAAGCGGATGACTGCCGGATCGCGACCAGTGAGCGCGCGCAGTCCGGGCTCCCAGTAAGGGTTTGGTAATGAACGGGCGTCGAACACAAAATCCGCATCGCCCGGGATGCCTTCCTTGAAGCCAAAGGACTCGAACGTAATCGACAGCCGGTCGGCCCGCGGCTCGCCGAGCCGAGTTGCGATCAGCTCGCGCAGGGCGTGCATGCCCATGTGGGAAGTGTCGATGATCAGATTGGCGGCCTGGGCGATGGGCTCCATCAGGCTGCGCTCCAGGCTGATCGCGCTGCGCAGGTCGCGGCTGCCGCGACCCATCGGGTGGGAGCGGCGGGTCTCGGCAAAGCGCCGCAGCAGTACCTCCTCGTCTGCGGTGAGGAAGATCACCTCGCAGTCGAGGCCGCTGCGGCGCAGCTCGAGCACCAACTGGGGCACGATCGCGATTTCCGCGGCGCTGTTGCGCGCGTCGACACCGACCGCCACGCGGCCGTAGGTTTGTTCCGGACTACGCACTGCGTGGGCAATGAACGGCTTGAGCAGAGCCGCCGGGATATTATCGATGCAATAAAAGTCCAGATCCTCGAGCATGCGCAGCGCTACGCTTTTGCCCGACCCGGACAGCCCGCTCAAGACGATGATGCGCAAGAGTTCTCCGCGCCGCGGCGCTCATGCCCGCAGCATGCGACCCTCGATGGCGTGGTGATCGGTCAGCTTCTCCTTGTATTTCTTGACGCAGCGATCGAGCTTGTCGGTGAGCAGATCGATGGCTGCGTACATATTTTCCTCGGTCGAGTCGGCGTGGATCGCGCTGCCGCTCACGTGCAGGGTCGCCTCGGCCTTCTGCCGCAGCTTCTCCACGCTGAGAACGCAGTGCACGTCGATGACTTGCTCGAAATGCCGCTCGATGCGCTCGAGTTTTTTCTGCACGTAGCTACGCAGAGCAGGGGTGATCTCGATGTGGTGACCGGTGACATTGAGCTGCATAGCCATCTCCTATCGATTGAGGTTCCGATGTTGCTTAGCGGAAGTTCACAGGGATACTGATCCTGAGCGCTTGCGCTCGCCGGAAGAGGGGATGTTCATCGCCTCGCGGTACTTGGCAACGGTGCGGCGCGCCACCGGAATGCCCTCCGCGGAGAGCAGTTCGGCGATGCGTCCGTCGCTGAGCGGGGCGAGCGGATCCTCCTCTTTGACCAGTTTCTTGATCTTGGCGCGGATGGCAGTCGAGGACGTGCCCGAACCGTCCGCACCCTCTATCTGACTTGAGAAGAAGTAGCGAAGTTCGAATACCCCGCGCGGGGTGTGCATGTACTTGCCGGAGGTCACTCGCGAAATGGTCGACTCGTGCATGCCGACCGCTTCGGCGATGTCCTTGAGGATCATCGGGCGCATGTGTTCATCGCCGTGCTCGAGGAAGGCCACCTGCCGCTCGACGATGGAGCGGGCCACCTTGATCAGCGTCTCGTGGCGGATCTCCAGACTCTTCAGCAGCCAGCGGGCCTCCTGCAGCTGCGCGCGCAGGCTGGCGTGGCTGGCGCTGCGCCCGAGCAGGTTTACATAGCTGTGATTGAGGCGCACGCGCGGCAGAGTGGCCGCATTGATCTCGACTGCCCAACCGTGTTCGGTGCGGCGCACGAACACATCGGGCACCACGTATTCGGGCGCATTCGTGCTGATCGTTGCGCCCGGTCGGGGGTGACAGGAGCGCACCAGTGCGAGCGCTTCGGCCAGATCCTCATCACTGGTGTGCAGTTCACGCTTCAGCGTCGCCAGGTCCCGGCCGGCGAGCTGCTCGATATGATGGCGCGCAATTTCGACGGCGGTCGCCATGCCCGGTGTGCTCTGGTCGAGCTGGCGCAGCTGCAGCGTGATGCACTCGCCGATGCTGCGCGCGCCGACGCCGGGGGGATCGAGCGCCTGCACGCCCGTGAGCACGACTTCGACCTCGGCGGCGCAGCATTGCACGTCGGGCTTGAGGGTCTCGGCGATCTCCTCGAGCGGCTCGCTGAGGTAACCATCATCATTGATGGCATCGACGATGGCGCGGGCGATCGCCAACTCGCGCGGGCCAAGCTTGGCGAGCTCCAGCTGCCATAGTAGGTATTCCTGCAGGGACTGACCCGAAGCGTCGGCGAGCTCCTGTTGCCGGTCGTCGTCATCGCCGTTCCAGGCCGACTCGCCGGACCCGGCGCTCGCGCCACCCCAGTCTTCCTCGAGCACCTCGATGGTTTCTTGCGGCTCCTCCGTCGCGCTCGGCGTTTCCTCGCGAGCCGCGGCGGTCTCGGCTGACTCACTCGACTCGTTCGCTTCGGGACGCTCGCCTTCCCCTTCATCCTCGGGCTCGAGCATGACGTTTGTTTCGAGCAGCTCGCGGATGTGCGCCTGGAGCTCGAGGGCCGGTAGCTGCAGAAGCCGGATTGCCTGCTGCAGCTGCGGGGTCATGGTCAATTGCTGACCCAGCTTGAGCTGCAGTGACGGTTTTAGCATGGCGGCATGGAGCGCGGTCGCGGCTGTCCTGGGGCAGTGCGTGAAACGGATTGAGAATCGCCGGGTTGGTGTGCCCGCTGGCTCCTCAAAGACGAAACGACTCGCCCAAGTACACCTCACGGACCTGGGGATTGGCAAGGATTTCTTCGGCGTTTCCGGCAGCGATCACAGTTCCCTGATTGACGATGTATGCGCGTGAGCAGACCCCCAGCGTCTCGCGTACATTATGATCGGTAATCAATACGCCAATGCCGCGGCTGGTCAGCTCGCGGATGATTCGCTGGATGTCGAGCACCGAGAGCGGATCGACGCCGGCGAAGGGCTCATCGAGCAGCATGAAGCGCGGCTCGGCCGCGAGCGCCCGTGCGATCTCCACCCGGCGCCGTTCACCTCCCGACAGCGACAGCCCGAGGGTGCGCCGCACGTGCCCGATGCGCAGTTCCTCGAGCAGCTCCTCCAGGCGCTGCTCACGTGCGGCGCGCTCCAGATCCGCGCGGGTCTCGAGGATCGCGAGCACGTTGTCCTCCACCGACAGGCGGCGGAAGACCGAGGCCTCCTGCGGCAGGTAGCCCAGACCCAGCTGCGCGCGCCGATGCATCGGCAGCCGAGTGATGTCCTGCTCGCCGAGCTGAATGCGCCCGGCATCGCAGCGCACCAGTCCGACCATCATGTAAAAGGCCGTGGTCTTGCCCGCTCCGTTCGGGCCGAGCAGCCCGACCACCTCGCCGCTCGCCACCTCGAGGCTCAGGCCGCGTACCACTTGGCGCGATTTGTAGCTCTTTTCGAGCCCGGTGGCCTGCAGCGACATCAGAACGACCGTCCCGGGGGCTGGGATGCGGCCGGCGGTCGCACCGCGTGCGTGCCCTGGGTCTGCGGCGCAATGGTGACATGTACCCGCTCACCGGCCCCGCCCGAGGTTGCCTCGATCCGATCCTTCAAAATGTTGTAGCGCACCAGCGGGCCGCTGATCTGGTTGCGGCCGTCGCTCAGCCACGCGTCCTGCACGAGCTGGACAGTGCCGGCGCTGATGTCGTAGACGATTTGGTCGGCATGGCCCTCGGCGACCTTGCCCGGGATCATGCCCGTCTGGGTGAACTGCGCGGGATTGCCAGTGACCGTGACTTGGGTGATGCGATTGTTCGCGACCTCGACCACGGCCTGCTGCGAGGTGAGATTGCCATGTGGGGGAGCATGGATACGCACATTGCCCTGTAGTGTCCACTGGCCGTCCGGTCGGCCGAGGCCGGTCGCATGCGCGTGATCGGCGAGCACCGTGATGCGGCCCTGAGAGATGGTGATCTGCCGGAATCTGCCGGTGTGCGCCTTGTAATCGACCTCGGAGGAAGCGGCGTCGAATGTGTACGACCCGCGCCCGGCGAGCGCGGCGCGGGTCGTCCGGGCAGCGGGCGTCGCCGTCGGTCGGGCGCCGCCTGACGGCGGTTCACGCGCCGGCGGCGCGGCCTGTGCCCCGCCGGCGAACGCGCCGAGCGCGGCGAGCAGCAGTGGCAATCTAATGCGAGGGCGTAACGATGGCATGGACTTTGGATTCTAATTGCAGCCGGTGCGCCTTCAAGTTCACAACCAGCCCGGTGGCATTGAGCGTCTGGCCCGCCCACAGCACTTGCACCGGGTCGCTGGTGCGGACCTGGTCGGCGTGACTGTCAAAGGTCAGAGTATCGGTGTCGATGCGGATGGGGGTATGCGAGCCGTGCAGCGCCGCGCTGACCTGCACGTGGCCCTCAAGCTGCACCAGATTGGTGCCATGCACGATCGCCCCCCGGTCGGCGGTCGCCGTCCAATGCTCCCCGCTCGGGTCCTGGAAGCTGAGCCCTACCTGGGCGAGCTGCACGCGGTCCTGGCGGGGGAGCTGACGGATCGAAGCCGCATCGACCGTGTAAAGCGGCAGACCGTTCGCACCCGTCTCGATCAGCTGTGCATCGCGTGCCGAGTAGCCCTCGCTCGCGTCCGCCCGCTGCACGGTCGTTGATTGCGCCGGACTCTCCTGCCTCGCCAGCAGCAGTGAGCCGAGGATGACCGCCGCCACGGTCAGGATTGCGAAAATTCGGTAGATCACGCCGGTTCGGCTCCGCGCCGGGCGGCGAGCAGGTGATCGCACACCTCACGGACCGCGCCCCGACCGCCGGGCTGCGTGGTGACGAAGTGTGCCGCCTGGCGCGCCTCGGCATGCGCATCCGCCACCGCGAAGGCCAGCCCCGCCAGCCGCATCAGCGGAATGTCGGGCGTATCATCGCCTACGCAGGCGCACTCGTTGGGCGCGACACCCAGCCGTGCGCAGAGCCGTTTCAAAGCAGCCGCCTTGTCCTCGACCCCCTGCATGAGGTGGCGTATCCCGAGTTCCCGGCAGCGCAGCCGCGTCATGCTCGAGCGTCGCCCGGAAATCACCGCAACGGTGATCCCCGCCTGGGCCAGCTGTTTCAGTCCCGCTCCGTCGCGCACGTGGAAAACCTTCAATACCTCGCCACGCGCTCCGTAGAACAGCCGGCCATCCGTGAGGACACCGTCGACATCGAGCACCAGCACGCGCACCTGCGCGGCGTGGGGACTCATGGTCGGTGCGCCAGGCCGCTCATACCACACCGGCGCGAAACAGATCGTGCACGTTCAGCGCACCAACCAGGCGCCCCTCGGCATCCGCAACGGGCAGGGCGGTGATGCGGTGCACCTCCATTTGATGGACTGCCTCGGCGGCCAGTTCCCGCGGCCCGATGCTTCGGCACGGTGAGGTCATCACCTCCTGCATGGTCGCGCTGTGGATATCGATGTGCCGATCGAGTGCACGGCGCAGATCCCCATCGGTGAAGACCCCACGGATCCGCAGCTCGGCATCGGTGATCACGGTCATGCCCAGGCCCTTGCGCGACATCTCGAGCAGCCCCTCGGCGAGCGGGGCGTCGGGGGGCACATGCGGCAGCGCAGCCCCGGTACGCATCAGCTGCTCGACACGCAGCAGCAGCTGCCGACCGAGCGTCCCACCGGGATGCGAGCGGGCGAAATCCTGTTTGGTGAATCCGCGTGCCTCCAGCACGGCCACGGCGAGCGCATCGCCCATCGCCAGTGCCGCGGTCGTGCTCGCGGTCGGGGCCAGGTTGAGCGGGCAGGCCTCCTCCGGCACGCTGACGTCGAGCAGAACCGTGGCCGAGCGGCCCAGCGTCGAGTCGCGCTTGCCGACCATCGCGATCAATGGCACGGCGAGCCGTGCCAGGTGCGGCAGCAGCAGCAGTACCTCTGGGGTCTCCCCGGAGTTCGACAGCGCGAGCACCACGTCGCCGCGCGTGATCATGCCGAGATCGCCGTGGCTGGCCTCCGCAGGATGCAGAAAGAATGCCGGGCTGCCGGTGCTCGCCAGGGTGGCGGCGATCTTGCGCGCCACATGTCCGGACTTGCCGATGCCGGTGACCACCACCCGTCCCTGGCACTCCAGACACAGCCGGCAGGCGGCGGCGAAGCGAGCATCGAGTCGCTCGAGCAGCGCCTGCACCGCGCGCGCCTCGATCGACAGGGCACGCCGGGCGGCTGAAATCAGACCGGGCTCGGAGGCATCGGCAGGGTTGACGGCAGGACTCATCGGTTGCAATTGTAGCAATTTCGATCCGGCGCTCCGGGCCGTTCGCCGTCACCGCCGGGGCGCTTTGCGCAGCACGCGGCGTTCCCGTCGATTAAGATGCCGGCATGAACCCAGAGGAAGTCGCGCGGCTGATCCGCGCCGGCCTGCCCGGAGCCGAGGTCCGGGTGCAATCGGAAGATCAGACGCATTTCGCCGCCCGCATCGTCGCGCCGCAGTTCGCCGGGCTGCGCAGCGTCGCCCGGCACCAACTCGTCTACCGCACGCTCGGCGAGCGGATGGGACGCGAGATCCACGCTTTGTCGATCGAGGCGTTGACCCCCGCTGAGGCCGGGTCCTGAAGTGGACAAGCTGCAGATTCAGGGCGGCGTGCCGCTCGAGGGCGAGGTGCGCATCTCCGGAGCCAAGAATGCGACACTGCCGATCCTGGCCGGAGCGCTGCTCGCCGACGGTCCGGTGGTGGTCGGCAATGTGCCGCATCTGAAAGACGTGACCACCACGGTCGAGCTGCTCGGCGGGATGGGGGCGACGGTCACTATCGATGAGCGCATGCGCATCGAGGTCGACCCCACCACGGTGCGCGATTGCTCCGCACCCTACGATCTGGTCAAGACCATGCGCGCCTCGATCCTGGTGCTCGGGCCGCTGGTGGCGCGCTACGGGCGTGCCGATGTCTCTCTGCCCGGCGGCTGCGCGATCGGTGCCCGGCCGGTCAACATTCACGTCGCGGGCCTGCAGGCCCTTGGCGCCGATATCACCATCGAGGGCGGTTATATCCGCGCCCGTGCCGAGCGGCTGCGCGGGGCGCGCCTGGTGCTCGACACCGTCACCGTCACCGGCACGGAGAATCTGATGATGGCGGCGGTGCTCGCTGACGGTGAGACCGTGATCGAGAATGCCGCACGCGAACCCGAGGTGGTCGATCTGGCGAACTTCCTGATCAGCATGGGCGCGAAGATCCAGGGTGCCGGCACCGACAAGATCGTCATCGAGGGCGTGCAGCGGCTGAGCGGCACCCACTACGAAGTGTTGCCGGATCGTATCGAGAGCGGGACGTATCTGGTGGCCGGCGCCATCACCGGCGGGCACGTGCGCATCAAGAACACCCGCCCGGATCACCTCGACGCGGTGCTGGTGAAGCTGCAGGAGGCGGGCGCCGAGGTGGGCGTCGGGGAGAACTGGGTGGAAGTCGACATGCGCGGCCGCCGGCCGCGTGCGGTGGACGTGCGTACCGCTCCGTATCCGGCATTCCCGACCGACATGCAGGCGCAGTTCGCGGCGCTCAATACGGTCGCCGACGGCGTCGGCACCATCATCGAGACGATTTTCGAGAACCGCTTCATGCACATGCTCGAGATGCGTCGTCTGGGTGCGGAGATCCGCCTGGAGGGCAACACGGCGATCATCCACGGTGTCTCGCGCCTGACGGCCGCACCGGTGATGGCGACGGACCTGCGGGCGTCCGCGAGCCTGGTGCTCGCAGGGCTGGTCGCCGAAGGCCGCACCGAAGTCGAGCGCATCTACCACATCGATCGGGGCTATGAAGCCATCGAGGAGAAGCTCGCGCAGCTTGGCGCGCAGATCAAGCGGGTGCCGAACTAACGGTCCGAGACCGCGGCACCGCCGGACGGACAATGACCGGGGGGACTATGCGGATAGGAATGGTTGGACTGGGGCGCATGGGCGCCTACATGGTGCGTCGGCTGATCGAGGACGGCCATGAGTGCGTTGCGTACGACAAGTCGGTACAGGCGGTGCAGGCCGCCGCGGCGGTCGGCGCGATCGGGGTGAGTTCGCCTGCGGATCTGATCGCGCGGCTGCCCGCCCCGCGAGCGGTGTGGATCATGGTGCCGGCGGCGGCCGTGGACGCCGTGATTGCTCAGCTGCGCGCGCTGCTCGCCCCGGGCGACATGCTGGTCGACGGGGGCAATTCACATTACTCCGACGACATCCGCCGCGCCGATGAATTGCGTGGCGCCGGCATTCACTACCTCGACGTCGGCACCAGCGGCGGGGTGCTCGGGCTCGAGCAGGGGTACTGCCTGATGGTCGGCGGGGAAAAAGACACGTTCGATCGCCTCGAGCCGATATTCGCCACGCTCTCGCCCGGCGGCAGGATTCCCGCGACCACTGGCGAGGAACGCACCGCCGCCGATACGGCGCCCATGGGGTACATGTATTGCGGGCCGAGCGGCGCCGGCCACTTCGTCAAGATGGTGCACAACGGCATCGAGTATGGCGTGATGGCCGCGTACGCCGAGGGCCTCAGCGTGCTGCAGAGCGCCGATGTCGGATTGCGCGCGAGCGAAGCAGACGCCGAGACCGCGCCGCTTGAGCATCCGCGCCTCTTCCAGTACCGGCTCGATATCGCGGCGATCACCGAGGTGTGGCGGCACGGCAGCATCATTTCCTCGCGGCTGTTGGATCTGACCGCTCGGGCGCTGGCCGCCGATCCGGCGCTGGCGAGCTTCAGTGGTCGGGTGTCCGATTCCGGCGAAGGCCGCTGGACGGTGCAGGCTGCGATCGAGATGGGCGTGCCGGCGCACGTGCTGAGCGCTGCGCTCTACGCTCGCTTTGCCTCACGCGGCAAGGGTGAGTACGCCGACAAGGTGCTGTCGGCGATGCGCCTCGCATTCGGCGGGCACGGCGAGCGCAAGGGCTGAGCCGGGGCGAGCGCTTGGAGCGCCCCTAGTGTACTGCGGCCGGCGCGGTGATGTTGCCGATCATGGGCAGCACGCCGCGTCCGCCGACGACCTCGGGCAGACGTCCGTTCCACTTGACGATTGCCTGCTGTTCGATCAGTTCGGGCGTCAGTGTCTGCTGCAGCAGCTTTTGCGCCTGGGACTGCGCTCCCGCCTCGACGATCTTCTGCTGCGCGAGCACCTTCGCCTTCTGCAGCTCGTACTGCGCCTGCAGCGCGCGCTGCTGCGCGACCTGCTTCTGCTCGATGGCCGCAGCGAACTGCCGGCTGAAGTGAAAATCGGTGATATTGACCGCGTCGACCACCACGCGAAACGGCTCAAGCGCCTGGCGGATCTGGCGCTCGATCTGATTGCGCACCTGATCGCGCTCGACAATGAGATCCTGCGCATTGTAATGCGCGGTAACGGCCTTGACGGCGTTGCTGATGGCCGGACGGATCACCTTGCTCATCAGCTGCGACTCGCTGCCGATGTGCTGATACACCCACTCGGCATCGGCCGGGAGGATGTGCCAGTTGGTGGCCACGGTGGTCGAGACGTTCTGCAGATCGAGGCTGGCGGCGGTTTCGGTGGACTGAGAGTTCTGCACCTGTACGTTCATGCGCGCAACGCTCTGCATGAACGGCAGCTTCAGGTGCAGCCCCGGCTCGAGCACCCCGGGCTGCACGGCGCCGAAGGTCATGAGCACGCCGCGCTCGCCGGGGCCAATCTGCGTGAACGCACCGCTCGCCAGGAACAGTACCGCGACCCCGGCGAGGCCGAGCAGGAGCAAGCGAAAATTCGGTGGTGGCAGATCCGGTCTGCGCGCGTTCATTGCAGCACCGAGAGCGTCTGCTCGCGCCGCTGCCAGAGTCCGCCGATGTTGCCAGTGGCGAGCAGGCGCGGCAGCGCGCCGGCCGCCTCCGCGCCGTCCTGTAGGGAGAGCACCGCATCGCGCAGGCTCACCACGGCGAGCACCAGCTCGCTGTCGAGGGCCACGAGCTGCTCGAGCGTGGCCCGTTCGTTGCGATGCCGCTGGTGGATGCGGTCCATCTCTGGCACCGCTGCATTGCGGATGGCCGTCTCGAGCGCCTCGATCTGTTGCGTGGCGCGCTGCAGTGCCTGCGCGGCACCGACTGCGGCGGCATCCGGATAGGGGTGCTCGCGGGTCGGTGCGGGCAGATGCTCGCGCCGGAACGCCGCGTCGAGCCGGGCGGCGTGCGCGCGGCATTCGCCGAGCAGCTCGCTCAGCTTGGCGCGGATCAGCAGATCATCGGCGCGCAGCTGGTTCTCGCGCCGATAGAAGTTGTAGCCCCAGCCATAAAACAGGTTGGACAGGACCTGCTTGAGCGGACCTGCGGCATCGATGGGGTTGGCGGTGGTTTTCAGTTCCATGTGCGACTCCGCCGGGCGCGCCGCGAGTGCGGCGTGCCCGGTGCAGATCAGGTGCCGGACTTCGCCCCGCCGCCGTTCGGCTGCAGCACGGTGCCCACCGGGAACGTGCCAAGGGTGGCCCCGCCGATCACGAACGGCTGGCCGACCGCGGCGTTCGGTGCCGAGACCAGGCCCTTCTCGGCCATCTTCAGCGCGACGTAGTAGCGCACGGCATCCAGTTCGGACAGTCCGAAGGCGCGCAACGAGATCAGCTCGCGCATGCGCTCGTCCTTGGGCAGGATCAGCACCTTCGCATCGTTCAGCGTGACGCCATAGACCCCGAGGAAGTCCGCCAGGTGCGTCTTGACGAGCTCGACGATCTCGTGGATGTGCTCGTTGATCTTCTCCATCGGCGTGACCTGCACGATCTGGTTGATCGCCTGCTCGACCACGGGCCCGGCGTAGCTCGCGACCTCATCGGTGGAGATGAAGTGCTTCGCGAACGGCATGTGCGTCACGAGTTTCAGCGCACCCTCTTTGGTGTCGACGTGCACGTAGTACTCGACCTGATACTGCATCTCCGCCATCTCGGCGGACGTGGCGAGCCCGGCGTTGCGCACCAGCAGCTTCGCCCGATTGACGTAGAGCACCTCGTACTGCCAGGGCGACTGACCGCCGAAGAATCCCGATACGAAACTGCCGAGCAGCGGCTTGTCAGGCGTCTGGATCGGATACTGGCCGGTGTCGTACACGCCGAGCACCGCGCCGCGCGACTTCAGCACCGCGAAATGATTGGCCTCGACGGTGAGCAGACTACCGGAAACCAGGCTCTGATCGGGGTAATGAAAGGCCAGAACGTTCGGCCCCATCACGTCCGTGCCGTCCGGGTTCAGCGTCGAAACGACCTGTCGGGTCAATGCCATCGTCCGTCTCCTTATCTCGGGTGGGCGCGGGCGCTGCTCGGTCCGGGAGTTCCGACCGTCTGCCGCGCAGTGTGCGAAGTCTCATTCCGTGCGTGCGCTCGACGCGTGAGCCGCTGAACGGCACCGCGGCGCATTCTAATCCATCGACCGCTCCGCGTGCGGCTCGGGCCGCCCGGCACCGCCCGATCGGCGCGGCGCGCGGCCGCCGAGCCACCGGGGTTGAACTGAGCACAGGCTACGCACGTCTGAGCAAGACTGGCGCTGTGCTCGGCCTGCCGGGCCGGGGTACGCGCAGTGGCGCCGGCAGGTAAGATAGCGGCTACATCCCGGGTGCGCCCCGGGTCGCGAGTGGCGTTTGCGGACCGGCGCCCGCGCGACTGACGCCGATAGGGATCCGAGGGTAATGAGGTGATGGACATGAAGTGGGGATTGAAGATGCGTTGGGTGCTGCTCGCGGCCGTACTGGCCGCCGGGCCGGCGCTCGCAGGGGTAGCCACCTCGGTCACCCGGGTCACCCTCGGCAATGGGCTGCGGGTGGTGATCGTGCGCGATCCGCTCGCACCGGTGGTCTCGGTACAGACGAACTACCTGGTCGGGTCGGATGAGGCGCCGCCGGGTTTCCCGGGCATGGCGCATGCCACCGAGCACATGATGTTCCGCGGCAGCCCGGGTCTGACCGCCAATCAGCTGGCCGCCGTGACGGCGAACATGGGCGGGGCATTCGATGCCGAGACCGCCAACAGCGTCACGAAGTATTTCTTCGTCGTGCCGGCGCAGGATCTCGACGTGGCGCTGCACATCGCCTCGATCCGCATGCGCGCGGTGGACATGGCGCCGAAGCAATGGGCGCTCGAGCGCGGCGCGATCGAGCAGGAAGTCGCGCGCGATCTGTCCAGCCCGAGCTTCAAGTTCTATACCGAATTGGTCGCGCACCTGTTTGCCGGTACGCCCTATGCGCACACGCCGCTCGGCACCCGGCCGTCATTCAACGCCACCACGGCCGGAATGCTCAAGCGCTTTCACGACACCTGGTACGCGCCCAATAACGCCATCCTGGTGATCGCCGGGGACGTCGATCCGACCAAGACGCTGGCCGAGGTGAAGCGGCTGTTCGGCGGCATTGCGCGGCGCACGCTGCCGAGGCGGCCGGCGTACCATTTCCGCCCGGTGAGCGCAGAGACGCTGCGCTTGCCCACCGACAGCCCCTACGGGTCGGTGTACATCGTCTACCGCATGCCGGGCACGCGCAGCCGGCACTACGCCACCGCGCTGGTGCTTGCCGATGCCCTCGCCTCCAAGCGTGCTGCGCTGTTCGGGATGGGCATGGACGGTCGCGCGCTCTATGGCACGTTCTTCGCTCAATCGCTGCCGCGTGCCGGACTCGGGGCGGCGGTCGGAATTTTCCCGCGCGATAGCGCGCCGGCGCCGCTGGTCAAGCGCATGCAGGCCATTCTGGCCGACGCGGCCCGCCACGGGGTCGATCCGGCGCTGGTGCAGGCGGCGAAGCGCCAGGCGATCGCGCATCTGGAGTTCGCCAAGAACTCCGTCAACGGTCTGGCGGATGCCTGGTCCGAGGCGCTGACGGTCGACGGGCTGTCCTCGCCCGAGTCGATGAAAGCCTCGATCGAGGCCGTGACGCCCGCCGAGGTCAATGCGTTGGCGCGGCAGGTGTTCGATCCGGCCCATGCCTTTACCGCCATCCTCACCCCGCAGAGTTCGGGTCAGCCGGTGACGAGCAAGGGCTTCGGGGGACCGGAGAGCTTCGCGGCCAACCCGACCCATGCGGTGAAGTTGCCCGCGTGGGCTGTGCGTGCATTCGCTCGCCTGCCCGAGCCGCGCTCGCAGCTGCAGCCGGTCGAGTACACGCTGCCGAATGGACTGAAGCTGGTGGTGCAGCCGGAGTCGGTGAGTGACACCGTGCAGGTGCTCGGTCTGGTGCGGACCAACTCGGACCTCGAGTCTCCACGGGGGGAGAAAGGCGTCAGCGACGTGCTGGACGCCATGTTCCAGTTCGGCTCGACCCATCTGAACCGGCTGCAGTTCCAGGCGGCCCTCGATGCGATCACCGCGCACGAGAGTGCCGGACCGCAGTTCTCGCTGGAGGTTCCGGCGAAGTACTTCGCGCGCGGCATGGCGCTGCTGGCGGACAACGAGCTGCACCCGGCGCTGACGCCCCAGGCGTTCACGTTCATGCAGCGCCAGCAGGCCGGTAACTGGCGCGGGGAGATCCATTCGCCCGGATTCCTCAACGACATCGGCCTGCAGCGACTGCTGGTGCCGGCGGGCGATCCGTCGCTGCGCTACCCGACGCCGCACAGCATCATGGCGCTGAGTCTCGCTCGGGTGAAGGCCTATTACGCGCAGGCGTACCGGCCCGACATGACGACGATCGTCGTGGTCGGCAAGGTCGATCCCGCCGAGGCGATGTGGGTCGTGGCGAAGACCTTCGGCGGCTGGCTCGCCACCGGGCCGAAGCCCGC
Source organism: Gammaproteobacteria bacterium (assembly GCA_027324195.1). GTDB lineage: Bacteria > Pseudomonadota > Gammaproteobacteria > Steroidobacterales > Steroidobacteraceae > 13-2-20CM-66-19. The sequence goes on from DAHVTM010000098.1 coordinate 18,837, forward strand.
GGTCGAGTACGGCACGGTGCCGCTCAACAAGCCCGGTAGCCTGCACACGCCGGATCGCAGCGCGGTGCAGGACAGCGTGCAGCTCGCGCAGATGGTTCCTGCTACGCGCGACAGCCCGCTGCGCTATGCGCTGCGGCTTGGCAACCAGGTTCTCGGGGGCGGTTTCTATGCCTCGTGGCTCTATCACGATCTGCGCGAGAAGAGCGGGCTGGTGTATTACGTCGGCACGCACTTTTCGCTCGACAAGCACCGTGGTGAGTACACGGTGAGCTACGGCTGCGACCCCGACCACGTGCTGGCCGCGCGCACCCTAGTGCTGAAGGATCTGAAGCGATTGCAGTACGGCATGCTGTCGGCGGCCGATCTCGATCGGGCCAAGGGCATCCTGTTGCGCGGCATCCCCTTGAGCGAGTCGAGCTTCGATGCCATCGGTGCGCAGCTGCTCACCTATGCCTCGCGTGGCGAGCCGCTCGATGAGAACGTGATCGCGGGTCGCCACTATCGGGCGCTCAGCGCCGCGCAGGTCCAGCAGGCTTTCCGTAAGGTCATTCGGCTGAACGGCTTTGCGATGGCCGTGAAGGGGCCGGTGCCCACCCGCTGAACGGCGGCGCGAGCGCAGCCCGATGGGGCAGCGCTCGCGCCCGCCGGCTCAGGCGCTGTGCTCGGCGGCCTGTTCGACCCAGACCTCGATGCCGGCGCAGGCCTGCGTGGCCTGTACGGCGATGACGCCAGGGTCGGCGCGCTCGAGTCCGGCGATGGCCGCTGCCTTGCCGGTGCCGGCGATGAAGAACAGCGGTTGTGCGATGCGTGCGATGAACTCCGGGGTCACGGTGATGCCGCTGAGTCCGTCGGGCCGACTGACCGCGAGCGCCAGCCGGCCGCGCGCGCGAGCGAGATCCTCGGCACGGAACAGCGAGGCGGTGTGGCCGTCGGCGCCGAGTCCGAGCATTCCGAGCGTGATCGCAACCCCCCGATCGAGCAGCGAGCGCAGCTGCTGCTCGTAATCGAGTGCGGCTTGCTCGAGCGGCAACTCGGTGCGCACGCGCAGCACTTGCTCCTCGGGCAGGTCGAGCGCATCGAGCAGCGGCCGCGAGGCGTGGTAGTTGCTCGACTGCGAATCGCGCGGGACGTAGCGATCATCGGAGAACAGCAGGTGCAGTTTGCCGCGCAGCGCTGCACCCGAATGCTGCAGACGTGCGGCGAGCAGCTGGTACGCCGGCAGCGGCGAGTGTCCGCCGGAGAGCATGAGGGCCGCGCCGCCGGCGCGGGCGGCGGCGGTGACGGCCGTCTCGAGCCGCGCGGCGAGCGCGGCGTCGAGCTCGGTACGGGTGGCAAATCTGCGGATCTGGACTGTCTGCATGGGCCGTCCTGGAGGCTGGGAGTCCTGCTCACATGGTAGCGCAGGTCGGGCCCGGCTCAGGTGGGGCGCTGCTTGACGGGCATGGTCACGGTCAGTTTGCGGGTGCCGCGCAGCACCTGCACTTGCAGCGTTGCGCCGGGCTTGCGCTCGGCGATCGCGACGCGCGCCTGTTCTGCGGTTTGCACCCGCTTACCGCCAAGCTCAAGCAAAAGATCGCCAGGCCTGAGGCCGACCTGTTGGGCGGGACTGCCTTCATACACGTAGGCGATGACCACGCCGCCCTGCGCGAGTCCGAGCTGGTGTGCCTGCGCGGCGGAGATGTCCTCCGGAACGATGCCGATCCAGCCCCGGATGACCTTGCCGAACTTGATGATGTCGTGCAGCACCCCGCGCACCATGTCGACGGGAATGGCGAACCCGATGCCCTCGACGCCGAGATTCTTGGCGACGATGGCGGTGTTGATGCCGATCAGCTGGCCATTGGAATTGACGAGCGCGCCCCCGGAGTTGCCGAAATTAATCGGCGCATCCGTCTGGATGAAATCGTCGAACGCGGAGATGCCGAGATCCTCCCGGCCGGTGGCGCTCACGATCCCGTGCGTGACCGTCTGCGACAGACCGAGCGGATTGCCGATCGCGAGCACGATGTCGCCGACGCGGACCCGGTTGGATTGCCCGAAGGCGATGACTGGCAGGTGCGGCAGGTTGATCTGCAGCACGGCGAGGTCGGTGTCCGGGTCTACCCCGACGATGTGCGGCACGGCGACGCGGCCATCGGCGAGCTGCACGCGGATGGCGGCGGCATTGGCGATGACGTGATAATTGGTGACAATGTGGCCCTGTTTGTCGACGATCACCCCCGAGCCGAGTGTGCGCTCGATGCGCTGGCGGTACATCGGCAGGACGTTGCCGAACAGCTCACCAAAGTTGCCGAACGGGAAGGGATTGACCTGCTCGGTTACCACTCGCGCGGTGTAGATGTTCACCACCGCCGGCGCGGCGCGCTCGACCGCGCTCGCGTAGCTCAGGACCGGCGGCTCGCGCGGTACCGGGGCGTCGGCAGTGGCGGGCGCACCGGCCGGCGCTGCGGCGCGCTGCGGCGCCGGCTGTGGGCGCCCTGCGTCGATCAGGCTCGGATGCAGGGCCACGATGACGAAGGCCAGCGCGAGTCCCCCGACCACCGATCCGGCGATGAATGTCAAACCCCGGCCCAATCGCTGCAGCATTTCTAAAGATCTCCGGCTCGATATGGCGTAGTCGTCCTGGCCCGTCCGCGGCGGGCCCGAGGCACGCGCACGCCCACCCGTGCATACCTCCGCCGGTGCCGGCGGCGTGCGCACAGGGTTTGTGTATAATGCACCGACCCCCGATGAGCCGGAAACTGCACGAATCGCTCGTCGTGGTGCAAGAATAAAGCGGGCGCAGCGCGGCGCCGGGTGCAACCGAGCGGAAATTGGGAGGTTCTTCCGATGACCGAATGTGTCTGGGCGGCCGGCGGGCCATCCCGCCTGCGGGGGGATGCCTGATGAATGAAAAGAGTCGCGACTCCAGCAGCGGCGCCGATCCGGCGAGCGGCAAGGGTGGCCTGTGGGCGTGGATCAATAAACGCCTGCCGGTCGATTCGTTCATCTCCCATGAGTTGACCGGCTACTTCGCGCCGAAGAACTTCAATTTCTGGTACTTCTTCGGCTCGCTTGCCATGCTGGTGCTGGTGATGCAGATCGCCACCGGCATCTTCCTCACGATGTACTACAAGCCGAGCGCCGCCGCGGCGTTCGGCTCGGTGCAGTTCATCATGCGGGAGGTGCAGTGGGGGTGGCTGATCCGTTACATGCACTCCACCGGCGCCTCGTTTTTCTTCATCGTCGTCTATCTGCACATGTTCCGCGGCCTGCTGTACGGCTCGTACCGCCAGCCGCGCGAGCTGCTGTGGGTGATCGGCATGCTGGTGTACCTGGCGCTGATGGCCGAGGCGTTCATGGGCTACGTGCTGCCCTGGGGCAACATGTCGTTC
>DAHVTM010000112.1:0-17243 GCA_027324195.1 Gammaproteobacteria bacterium
GCTCGAACTCGCGGTGAGCGCGGCCTGTCAGTTCGCCGGTGACCGCGCCGATCTGATGGAGATGCTCGGTAACTTGCTCGACAATGCCTGCAAGTGGTGCGCGCAGCGCGTGCGCCTGACCGTTGAGGTCGACCCGGCCGGTGCCGTTCAGGAGAACATGACGATCCTTGTCGAGGATGACGGGCCGGGGATCTCCGCTGAGAATCGCGCGCGTGTGCTTGAGCGGGGCGTGCGCACGGATGAAACCGTGCCCGGACACGGCCTCGGTCTGGCGATGGTGAGAGAGACGGTGGAGCTCTACGGCGGATCCCTTGCCGTCGACACCTCGCCCCTCGGTGGGGCTCGCTTCGCGCTGCATCTGCCCGGGCGACTGTAGGAGGCATTCCCCGGTCCGCACAAATGCGGATTGCCTCGCGCTTGCCAATGCCTCAGCCTCGGAAGTTTGCGGCCCGCTGCGCCGCTGTGTGCGTAGTCCCGGCGAGCAGCGCGCCGCATCGCCTCCGAGGAGAGATGATGCAGCCACAGGTGAGCGAAGCGGCACCGGCCGCCGGCGGGGTGGAACCGAGCGAGCAGACCTCGGGACTTAGCGAAGCGGAGGCCGAGCGCCGTCTCGGGCAATACGGCGAGAACGTGCTGCGCGAGGTGCATATCAGCATCCTGCGGCGCCTGCTCGCGTATTTCTGGGGACCGATTCCCTGGATGATCGAGGCCGCCGCGATTCTCTCGGCGGTGCTCGGGCACTGGGACGATCTGATCGTCATCGCAGTGATGCTGCTGATCAATGCCGGGGTCGGCTTCTGGCAGGAATTCAAGGCGGACACGGCCATCGAGGCGCTCAAGCAGCGCCTGGCCCTCTCGGCACGGGTTCGGCGCGACGGCCAGTGGCGTGAGATCGCTGCGCGCCAGCTCGTGCCCGGGGATCTGATCGCCATCAAGCTCGGCAACATCGTGCCTGCGGACGTGACGCTGCTCGAGGGCGAATACCTGAGTGTCGATCAGTCCGCGCTAACGGGGGAGTCGCTCCCCGTCGACAAGAAAGCCGGCGACGCGGCGTATTCCGGCTCCATCGTCCGCCAGGGCGAGATGACCGCGCTGGTCAGCGCTACCGGCATGAACACCTATTTCGGCCGCACCGCCAAGCTCGTCGAGCAGGCCGGTGCCGTCTCGCACTTCCAACGCGCCGTGCTGCGCATCGGCAATTTCCTCATTTTGACGACCGCGGCGCTCGTGATCGTGATCGTGATCGCGGGGCTGTTCCAGCACAACCCCCTGCTCGAGATGGTGCAGTTCGCCCTGATCCTCGCCGTCGCCTCCATCCCCGTGGCGCTGCCGGCGGTGCTGTCGGTGACCCTCGCGGTGGGTGCGGAGCGGCTGGCCCGGCTGAAGGCCATCGTTTCGCGTCTGGTGTCGATCGAGGAGTTGGCCGGCATGGATACGCTGTGCTCGGATAAGACCGGCACGCTGACCCGCAATGAGCTCACGCTCGGTACGACGCTGCCGGCCAATGGTGTGACGGTCGAGGAGTTACTCGGTGCCGCAGCGCTGGCCTCGCGTCGCGAGGCCCCGGATGCGATCGACGGGGCGATCCTCGCCGCCGCTGGGCCAGCGGGGCAATTCGCGGCGTATCGCCCGAGGAGCTTCCGGCCCTTCGATCCGGTGAGCAAGCGCACCGAGGCCGAATTCGAGCACGACGGCCATCCGCTGAAGGTGACCAAGGGAGCCCCGCAGGTCATCGTGCAGCTGTGCCAGCCCGATCCCGAGCTGCGCGCGGCGATTCTCGCGCAGGTCGATGCCGCGGCCGCTAAGGGATACCGGACCTTGGCCGTGGCGCGCGATACCGGCGCCGGCTGGCGCTACCTCGGACTGCTGCCGCTGTTCGACCCACCGCGCGAGGACAGCGCTGCAACCATCGAGGCGACCCGTGCGATGGGTATTGACGTCAAGATGGTCACTGGCGATCACGAGGCCATCGCGCGTCAGATTGCCGGTGAGCTGAATCTCGGTCGCAACATCCTCGTGGCCGATGCGGTCTTTGGCGAGCAGGCCTCGCCGCAGGCGCTCGAGCAGGTGCTTGCAGCCGACGGATTCGCGCGGGTGTTTCCCGAGCATAAATACCAGATCGTCAAAGCACTGCAGTCAAGTGGCCGCATCGTCGGGATGACCGGAGATGGGGTGAATGACGCCCCGGCGCTGAAGCAGGCGGACGTCGGTATCGCGGTAAGTGGGGCCACCGATGCGGCGCGTGCCGCGGCAGCGCTGATCCTCACGGCACCCGGACTGTCGGTGATCACGACGGCAATCAGGGAGGCACGGCGGATCTTCGAGCGCATGACGAGCTACGGGACGTACCGCATCGCCGAGACCATCCGACTCATCCTGTTCATGACGGCCAGCATCCTGATCTACAACTTCTATCCAGTCACGACGATCATGATCGTGCTGCTGGCGCTGCTCAATGATATTCCGATCATGATGATTGCCTATGACAATGCGCCGGTGGCGAAAGACCCGGTGCGTTGGGACATGCCTCGCGTGCTCACCATCGCCTCGGCGCTGGGCCTGTACGGAGTCTTCGAGAGTTTCGTGCTGTACTGGATCGCGCGCAGCGTGCTGCACTTGCCGGTGCCGGTGCTACAGGCGGTGATTTTCCTGAAGCTGCTGGTGTCGGGGCATATGACGATCTATCTGACCCGCAACAAGGGCTGGGTCTGGCAGCGGCCCTGGCCGAGCTGGAAGCTGGTGGTGCCGTGCGAGCTGACACAGATCCTTGGTACGCTCATCGTGGTGTACGGCATCGCGATGGCACCGATCGGCTGGGGACTGGCGCTGTTCGTGTGGGGTTATACGCTCGTGTCGTTCATGGTTGCGAACACGGTCAAGGTTGCGACCCACGGATTGCTCGATCAGCGCATGGCCTCACACGCGCGTCATCTGCAGCGCGTTGAGGGCTCGCTCGGTCGCTGATCGTTCAGGTCCACCGGGGGCGCTCACGGCCCTCGGTGGCGAACGCGGGAGTGCGCGAAGCCGGGCGCTTCGCGTGGCTCGGGGCTCAGCCGCCGTTGCAGGATGGCGAGCGCCTCCTCGGGCCGCTCGGCGAATTCGAACAGGTTCAGGTCCTGCGGATCGATCACCCCGTGGCGGGCGAGCGCCTGGAAATCGATGATTTCGTTCCAGTACTCCGGTCCGAACAGGATGACCGGAATGTCGCGCGCGAGCTTGCGCGTCTGAGCAAGGGTGAGGATCTCGGTGAGCTCATCGAGCGTACCAAACCCGCCCGGAAAGGCGATGAGCGCGCGCGCCAGGTGGGCGAACCACAGCTTGCGCATGAAAAAGTAGTGGAACTCGAAGGTCAGCTCACCGGAGAGGTATGGGTTGGGGTGCTGCTCGCGTGGCAGGCTGATGTTCAGCCCCACGGTTTTACCGCCCGCCTCCGTAGCACCGCGATTGGCTGCCTCCATGATGCCGCCGCCGCCACCGGAACACACAACATAGCGGTGGGTGTGATCGGGTAGTGAGGCCGACCAGCGCGTGATCATTGCGGCGAGCTGGCGCGCATGCTCGTAGTAGTGCCCGAGCGGACCGTCGGGTCGCAGACGAGCCGAACCGAAAAACACGATGGTGGCATGCACGCCGGTGCGCTTGAATCGCTCGAGCGGCTCGAGGTACTCCGCCAGGATGCGCAGCGGGCGGGCCGCATCGCTTTCCAGAAATTCGCTGGCTTCGTACGCCAGTTGCGGTGCTGCGTCGGATCGGTTCGGCGGGGGCGACTCTTGTGCCATCAGTGTGCTCGCTCAAAGTCGATGAAGCCGCGCTCGATGTCGACCCGCACCAGTCGCACGAGCAGCCGGTGGCCGATATCGGCGCCCTCGAAGCCGCGCACCAGGCGGCCCTCGACCGCCGGGCGCAGGATGCGAACCCAGGTCCCCTTGGCGGCCGCGCCGGTGACGAGCGCGTCGAAAGTCTCCCCGATCCGCCCCGACAGCAGCAGCGCGGCGGCGGACTTGGCCACCCGGCGCTCGACCTTGGCGGCTTTGTCCTCCTGCTCGGTGCAGTGGCGCGCCAGCGCGCTCAGGGTCTCGAAGCCGTAAGGCGGCGGCCGCCCGGCGAGCACCGCCTTGATCAGGCGGTGGCTGATCAGGTCGGGGAAGCGGCGGTTCGGAGCGCTCGAGTGCGTGTAGTTGCTCACGGCGAGACCGAAGTGGCCGGTCGGTCCCGCACCGCTCGCCTGCGCCACGTATTCCCCGGAACCGAGCGACTTGACCACCGCGAGCGACAGATCCGCAAAGCGCTCCGGATCGATCTGACGGCGGCGGGCGAGAAAGGTGTTCAGGGCGAGCGCATCGGGTTGCGCCGGCAGCGCCTCCCCGAGCTCCGCAGCAAGGGCGACGATGCGCTCCCAGCGACGCGGCGTGCGCAGCACCCGGCGCAGGGAGGCAACGCCGTGCTGCTCGAGAAAGCGAGCCACGGCGCCATTGGCGGCAATCATCAGATCCTCGATCAGTTCCTGGGCGCGATTCTTGCGATCCGGCTGCAAGTCACGGAGTGCGTCACCATCGAACACTGCGTGCGTCTTGAGCGTCTCGAGTGTGAGCGCACCGTGCACGTGCCGTTGAGCACGGAGCGCCTGCGCGGCGGCATCCTGGAGGCGCACTTGCTGCTGCAGCAGCGGATCACGCAGCGCGTCGGGCGGTGCCGCACCGTTCTCGAGCCAGTCCGACACCGAAGGGTAGGCGAGCTTGGCCTGATTGCGCACCCAGGCCCGGTACAGCTTCGAGTCGCGCACCTGGCCCTCACGCGTGACGGTCATCTCGATGCTGAGCGCCAAGCGCTCCTCGGCTTGATTGAGTGAGGTCAGATCGGTCGAGAGCCGCTCGGGCAGCATTGGAAAGATCCGCGCCGGTGTGTAGACCGAGGTGGTGTTGTGCCGGGCGTGTCCGTCGATTGGCGTGTCGAGGCCGACCAGCGCATCAACATCCGCGATTGCGACCCAGATGCGCGTCGCGCCGTCGGCAAGCGCCTCGGCAGCCGAGATCTGATCGAGATCGCGCGAGTCGTCATTGTCGATCGAGACCCACGGCAGCGCGCGCAGGTCCTGAATCGCCGCGCCATGTGGGGCGAGCGCGGGTGCACCGAGTGCCGCCGCCTGACGCAGTGCCGCGGGCGGAAACTCCGGCTGCAGTCCCCGCTCGAGCATGGCAACGCGGGCGATATGCCGCAGAATCTGTCGTCCACCGCTCGAGGCCGGATGCATCAGGTCCCCTCATCCATCGTTTGGCGGCATGGTAGGCGGCACCTCCCCAGGGGTCAATGCGCCGCACCGCCGTCTGGCGCGGAAATTGCGTATTTACAGCGGCTCGGCAAGACTGTGAGCTAGAAATTTCGGCGCCGCCGCCTGCGGGGCCGCGACGGACTGGACAGTGAAGGAGTCGGCAATGTCGCAAGCAGACAAGCAAGCGGTCTCACAACCGCTCTCGGCGGAGCAACTGCGTCGCATCGATGCGTATTGGCGCGCCGCCAATTACCTCTGTGTCGGACAGATTTATCTTCGCGACAACCCGCTGTTGCGCGAGCCGCTTGCCGCCGCGCACATCAAGGCGATGTTGCTCGGGCACTGGGGCACCACCCCGGGGCAGAACTTCATCTACGCGCACCTGAATCGGGTGATCCGCGAGCGGGACCTGAACATGATCTACATCTCCGGTCCCGGTCACGGCGGACCGGCGCTCGTCGCCAACACCTATCTTGAGGGCACGTACAGCGAGCTGTATCCGCAGATCGCCCCGGACGAGGCGGGATTGAAGCGCCTGTTTACGCAATTTTCCTTCCCCGGCGGCATCCCGAGCCATGTGTCCCCGGAGTGTCCGGGCTCGATTCACGAGGGCGGGGAGCTCGGCTACTCGCTGAGCCATGCCTGCGGGGCCGTGCTCGATAACCCTGAGCTTATCGCCGCCTGCGTCGTCGGCGATGGGGAGGCCGAGACCGGGCCGCTCGCCGGCAGCTGGCACCTGACGAAGTTCATCAATCCGGCGCAGGACGGGGCGGTGCTGCCGATTCTGCACCTGAATGGCTACAAGATTTCCAACCCCACGGTGCTGGCGCGTATCGAACGCAGCGAGCTGACACAGCTGCTCGAGGGCTGCGGCTGGCAGCCGTACTTCGTCAGTGGCGATGAGCCCATGGCGATGCACCAGCTGATGGCTGGTACGCTCGATGCGGTGATCGGGCAGATCCTCGCGATTCAACGGGCCGCACGTGCCCCGGGAGGCAGTCAGGCCCGGCCGCGCTGGCCGATGATCGTGCTCGAGAGCCCCAAGGGCTGGACGGGTCCGAAGCAGCTCGACGGCAAGACCATCGAGGGCAGCTTTCGGGCCCACCAGGTGCCGATCACTGATCCGGCCGAGAACCCCGCGCACCTGGCGGCGCTCGAAGCCTGGCTGCGCAGCTACCGGCCCGAGGAACTCTTCGAGGATGGTCGGCTGCGCGCGGAACTGGCCGAGCTCGCCCCGCGCGGCACGCGCCGCATGGGCGCCAATCCGCATGCCAACGGCGGGATGTTGTTGCGCGATCTGCGCCTGCCGGATTTTCGCGAGTATGCGCAGGCGGTGAGTGCCCCCGGAGCGGTGCAGGCGTCCGATACCAGCGTGCTCGGAACGTTCCTGCGCGACGTCATTCGGCTGAATCCGAGCAATTTCCGCCTGTTCGGTCCCGATGAAACGCTCTCGAACAAACTGCAGGCGGTCTTCGAGGCGAGCAATCGCCAGTGGGAAGGCCGTATGCTGCCGAGCGATGAGTTCCTCGCCCCAAGCGGCCGGGTGCTCGAGATCTTAAGTGAGCACCAGTGCGAAGGCTGGCTCGAGGGATATCTGCTCACCGGGCGGCACGGTCTGTTCAACTGCTACGAGGCGTTCATCCACATCATCGACTCGATGTTCAACCAACACGCCAAGTGGCTGAAGGTCACCGCCACCATCCCCTGGCGCCGCCCCATCGCCTCGCTCAACTATCTGCTCACTTCCCACGTCTGGCGCCAGGACCACAACGGCTTCACTCATCAGGATCCGGGTTTCATCGATCACGTCGTGAACAAGAAAGCCGGCGTGGTGCGGGTGTACCTGCCGCCCGATGCGAACTGTCTCCTCTCGGTAATGGATCACTGTCTGCGCAGTCGGCATTACGTCAACGTCGTGGTCGCCGGCAAGCACCCGGCGCCGCAGTGGCTCTCGATCGAGGCGGCGGCGGTGCACTGTACCGCCGGCATCGGCATCTGGGAGTGGGCGAGCAACGATGCGGGATGCGAGCCGGATCTGGTCATGGCCTGCGCCGGGGATGTCCCGACTCTCGAGACGCTGGCGGCGGTGGCGATGCTGCGCGCGGCGCTGCCGGAGCTGAAGATCCGGGTGGTAAATGTCGTCGATCTGATGCGCCTGCAGCCGAGCAGCGAGCATCCGCACGGCCTCAGCGATGCGGACTTCGATTCGCTGTTCACGATCGACAAGCCGGTAATCTTCGCCTTCCACGGGTATCCGTGGCTGATCCATCGCCTGACCTATCGTCGGCGCAACAGCGCCGGCATCCACGTGCGCGGCTACAAGGAGGAGGGCACCATCACTACGCCGTTCGACATGACCGTACTCAACGAGATGGACCGATTCCATCTGGTGCAGGATGCGATCGATCGGCTGCCACAACTGCGCGACCGCGGCGCGTACCTGAAGGAGCGTGCCCGCAAGCTGCTGATCGAGCATGCCGCCTACATTCGCCGGCACGGCCGGGACATGCCGGTGGTGGCCGATTGGCTCTGGCCCGACGGCAGTGCGGCGCGGCCCTGAGCGGCGCGCCGTCGGTTGCCCGTCATGCGTATCGTCACCGTCAACAGCGGCAGTACCTCGATCAAACTGGCCGCTTATGAGCTGCCGGAGGAAGGCGCGGGAGCGCTGGCAGATCTGCATCCCATCGCTGCAGTGCATCACGACGGCACGCATCTTGAGCCGTCCGCAGAGCTCGCGGCGTTCCTCGAGGAGCTGCCGGGTTTGCCGAGCGCGCTGGCACACCGCGTGGTGCACGGCGCAGATCGCTACACGCACGCCGTGCGGATCGACTCGGCCGTGCGCGCCGGTATCGGCGAGCTCGCTGCGCTCGCGCCGCTGCACAATCCGCTCGCCCTGCGTTGGATAGATGCCGCCACGCACCTGTGTGGTGCAGAGGTTGCGCAGGTGGCAGTGTTCGACACCGCCTTTTTCGCCGGGCTGCCACGGGTCGCGGCCGAGTATGCGCTACCGCCGGTGCTCGGTTGGGACGTGGGGGTGCGTCGCTACGGCTTTCATGGGCTGGCGCATGAGGCGATGTGGCGCCGTTGGTGCGAGCTCAATCCGCTGCTCGAGCGCGGTGGGCGCCTGATTACTCTGCAGCTGGGCGGAGGCTGCTCGATTGCCGCGCTCGAGCGGGGGCAGCCACGGGATACCTCGATGGGTTTCTCGCCGCTCGAGGGACTGGTGATGGCGAGTCGTTGCGGAGATATCGATCCGGCGGTGGTGCCGTATCTGTGTGGCCGGCTCGGCGTGGGTGCCGCCGCGCTCATCGAATCGTTCAATCGCGAGGCGGGACTGCTCGGCCTTGGAGGACATGCCAGCCCGACGGAGCTGCTCGAGGCGGGCGATGAACGCGCCGAGCGTGCGCTCGAGCTTTATTGCTACCGCATCCGCAAGTACATCGGCGCCTATTGGGCGGTGCTCGGGGGCTGTGACGGCATTGTCTTCGGCGGCGGCGTCGGTGAGCACGTCGCGGATGTGCGCCGCCGGGTTCTGGCGGGACTGAGTTGGGCTGGCGTTACTCTCGATGCGCAGGCCAATGCGAGCGCAGTCGGCCGTGAAGCGCGCATCAGCGGCGCGGACAGTGCGGTTGCCGTCTGGACCGTGCGGGTGGCGGAAGAGCCGCTGCTCGTGCGGGCCGCAGCGCGAGTGCTCGGCGGGCACGCCTAGCCTCGCGGGCGCGGGGTTCGCGGCGTGCGAACCCCGCGCCGCAACGTCACAGGTCGAACCGGATGCCCTGGGCAAGCATCGTCGCGCCGCTCCAGTTGATCGTGTTGGTCTGCCGGCGCATGTAGGCTTTCCAGGCATCCGAGCCCGACTCGCGGCCCCCGCCGGTGTCCTTCTCCCCGCCGAAGGCTCCGCCGATCTCCGCCCCCGAGGTGCCGATATTGATGTTGGCAATGCCGCAATCGCTGCCGCAGGCGCCGAGGAACGTCTCGGTCGCCCGCAACCGCTCGGTGAACAGCGCTGAGGAGAGGCCATAGTGGCTCTCGTTCTGCAGCGCGATCGCCGATTCGAGCGAGTCGACCGGTATCAGATACAGAATGGGAGCAAATGTCTCGTTCTGCACGACGGGCCACTCGTTGCGCGCACGGATCAGGGTCGGCTCGACGAAATGCCCGGGCCGCTCGAGCACCTGGCCGCCGGCGAGCACCGTACCGCCGGCCTCGCGCGCCGCGGCGACCGAAGTCTTGAACCGCTCGACCGCATGCGCATCGATCAGCGGCCCCATCAGCGTGGCCGGATCGAGCGGATCGCCGATGCGGACCTGCCGGTACGCGTTGATCAGGCGCCGCTCGAGCTCGGCGGCGATGTCCTGGTGTGCAATAACGCGCCGGGTGGTGGTGCAGCGCTGGCCGGCCGTACCGACCGCGCCGAACACGATGGCCGGCACCGCGAGCTCGAGACTCGCCGACTCATCGACGATGATGGCGTTGTTGCCCCCGAGTTCGAGCAGGCTCTTGCCGAGCCGGGCCGCCACGCGCTCGCCGACCTTGCGGCCGACGGGCGTCGAGCCAGTGAAGGACACAAGTGCGACACGCCGGTCATCGACGAAGCGAGTGGCCAGATCGGTCCCGGCGTCGATGAACAATTGGAACACCGGTGGCAGTCCGTGCTGTTCGAGGACGCGGTTGACGAGCTTCTGCACCGCGATTGCGGTGAGCGGTGTCTTCGGCGAAGGCTTCCAGACCGACACGTTGCCGCAGATGGCCGCGAGGAAGGCGTTCCAGGACCACACTGCGACTGGAAAGTTAAAGGCCGAGATGATCCCGACCACTCCGAGCGGGTGCCACTGCTCGTACATGCGGTGGCCGGGACGTTCGGAATGCATGGTCAGGCCGTAGAGCATGCGCGACTGGCCGACAGCGAAATCGGCGATGTCGATCATCTCCTGCACCTCGCCGAGACCCTCGGCGAGGATCTTGCCGTTCTCCAGCGAGACGAGTGCGCCGAGGTCGCCTTTGGCCGCTCGCAGCGCCTCGCCGATCAGCCGCACCGCCTCGCCCCGCTTTGGGGCCGGCACGCTGCGCCAGCGGGCGGCGGTCTCGTGCGCCGAGTGCATCACTGCCTCGTAGTCGGCGGCATCGGCGGTGCGCACCGTGGCAAGCGGCGCACCGCTTGCCGGGTTGTGCACCGTCAGCACTCGCCCGCCGGCACGCCAGTGTCCGGGGCCTGCGCAGGCGCCGGGATTTTCGGCCTCGAGTCCGAGCCGCTCGAGCAGAGCACCGACATCGATCGATGCGCTCATAGCTCAGGCTGCCTTATGAGTGGTGTGCGAGCGCTGCTGGCCGGTCTTGCCGGCCACGATTACCTCGCCGGAGACGTCCTTCGTTCCGCCGGGCGCGTAGTGGCGGCCGAAGCGGTTGGCCAGAATGTCGGTCAGGCTGAACTGCTCCTGCGCAACGAAACCGCTGTAGCGCTTCGGCTGCTCGAGCACCAGATCGACCACGGCAGTGATACCGGCTGCGGTGGTCACCTGAATCGCCGACCAGAGCCGCCCGCCGATCAGCTGCGGGTAGATCTTGTTGACGTAATTCTCCTCGCGCAGCTGGCCGTCCTGCATGCCGGTGACTGCGACATAGACGATGATCACGTCCTGCAGCGTCTGCGGCACGGCATTCTCGAGAATGCGCTTGAGTGTGCTGCGGTCCTGATTGAGCTTCAGGTCGTTCATCAGCAGGCGCATCTGTTCGCAATGGCCCGGGTAACGGATGGTCTTGTAGTTCATCGATTCGGCGTGCGCACCGTGCGTTTCGGCGAGCGAGCCGAGGCCGCCGGAGGTGTTGAACGCCTCGTACAGCGTGCCGTCGATCTCGATTTCCTCGAGTCCCTCGAGGGGGGCGACATCGACGCTGCGTCCATCGACGATGGCCTGGCAGGGATTGCCGTACTCATTGATCAGTCCCTCGGTCGACCAGGTGAGGGAGTACTTGAGCACGTTGTTCGGGTGCTGCGGCAGCGCGCCGACGCGCAGCTTCACCGCGCGCAGCGATTCGAAGTGCTTGATCAGCTCCGCTGCGGCGATGCTGATGAAGCCCGGCGCGAGTCCGCACTGCGGCACGAACGCGCGGCTCGAGCCCGTCGCAATGGTGCGCACCGCGCGCGTCACTGCCACGTCCTCGGTGAGGTCGAAGTAATGCACGTTGGCATGGCGGGCCGCCTCGGCCACCGTGACGTTGCAGTAAAAGGGCAGGCTCGAAATCACCGCATCGACCGGGTGAGCGGCGAGCTGACGCTCGATGGCCTCACGCGATTGAGCGTCGAGTCCGTAGGCGGTCATGCCGTTCATGCCGTGCGCCTTGACGACCGCCTCGGCGACGCTCGGGTCGACATCGGCGAGATCGACTTGGTAGGCGCCCGAGCCAGCGAGCAATCCAGAGATCAACGCGCCGATCTTGCCGGCGCCGAGAATGAGTACGCGGTGCATGTCGCCCTCGAAAAGTAAGCGTGAAGCCGACTATTGTCGCTCCGCGGCGGCCACAGCGCCAGTCGTGCTAGGATTACAATTATCATGCGCCCGCCCGAAAGCACCGCCTGGCATCCGGCCAGCTGGCACGCCAAACCGGCCCAGCAGCAGCCTCTCTACGACGATCCGTCCGCGCTCGAGCGGGTGGTGGCGGAGCTCTCACGCCTGCCGCCTATCGTAGTGTCATGGGAAGTCGAGGCGCTGCGCGAGCGGCTGGCCGCTGCGCAGCGCGGCCAGGCGTTTTTGCTGCAGGGCGGGGACTGCGCCGAGACCTTTGCCGATTGCGAGTCGGACTCGATCGCGAAGAAGCTGAAGATCCTGCTGCAGATGAGTCTGGTGCTGCTGCATGGTTTGAAAAAGCCGATCATTCGTCTCGGACGCATGGCGGGCCAGTACGCCAAGCCACGCTCGACTGATACCGAAACGCGTGAGGGCGTGACGCTGCCGAGCTTCCGGGGCGATCTGGTGAATCGACCCGAGTTCAGTCCCGAGGCACGCCGGGCCGACCCGCAGCTGCTGCTGCGCGGGTACGAACGGGCGGCACTGACGTTGAATTTCGTGCGTGCGTTGGTCGATGGCGGTTTCGCCGATCTGCATCACCCGGAGTACTGGGATCTGGGTTTCGTCAAGCACGCACCGCTGAAGGATGCCTACCAGCGCATCGTGCAGTCGATCGGCGATGCGCTCGATTTCTTTGAGGGCATCAGCCGGCGGCCGGTGCACGAGGCGACGCTGGTGGATTTCTACGCGAGCCACGAGGGGCTGCATCTGCTCTACGAGCAGGCGCAGACCCGGTTTATTCCGCGCCAGAATCGCTGGTACAACCTCTCGACGCACATGCCGTGGATCGGCATGCGTACCGCGAAGCTCGATGGGGCCCATGTCGAGTTCTTTCGCGGCATCGCTAATCCCATCGGCATCAAGATCGGTGCGGCGATGGACGAGGCGTGGCTGCAGGGCCTCATCGCCACGCTCAATCCGCAGAACCAGCCGGGCCGGCTGACCCTCATTCATCGCTTCGGGGTGAAGGACATCGAGGCGGCGCTGCCGAGAATGATCGAGGCGGTGCGTCAAAGCGGCCAGACGGTGCTGTGGGTGTGTGATCCGATGCACGGCAATACCGAGACCAGTACCGCGGGCCTCAAGACCCGCCGTTTCGAGAACATCCTGAAGGAAGTGGATCTTTCGTTTCGCATTCACGCCGAGCTCGGCTCACGTCTCGGCGGCGTACACATCGAACTCACCGGCGATGACGTCACCGAGTGCACCGGTGGGGCGCGGGGCTTGACCGATGCCGACCTGCAGCGCGCATACCGCTCCACCGTTGACCCGCGGCTCAATCACGAGCAGGCCCTCGAGCTGGCGATGCTGATCGCTGAGCGCAGCCAGAGCCGCCGGCTCGTGCACCTGTGAATCCCGGGGCGCCGGGCGCTGTGAACGGCCCGACGAATTGAATGACTAATGCGCATCGGCAGCAGGCTTTGCCGGTAGAATGCGCCCATGCAGTACGAACATATCGCCGTCCCCACCGAGGGACGCAAGATCGGCGTCAATCCGGATCATTCGCTCAACGTTCCGGACACCCCCATCATCCCGTACATCGAGGGCGATGGCATCGGCGTTGATGTTACGCCGGCGATGCTGCGCGTCGTCGAGGCGGCGGTCGAGAAGGCCTACGGCGGTGCGCGGCGCATCTGTTGGATGGAGGTTTTCTGTGGCGAGAAAGCCAATGCGCGCTACGGGGAGTGGTTCCCGGAGGAGACGCTGCACGCGCTGCGCGACTTCGTGGTCTCGATCAAGGGGCCACTCGGCACGCCGATCGGTGGCGGCATCCGTTCGCTGAATGTGGCGATGCGCCAGAGCCTCGATCTTTATGCCTGTGTGCGCCCGATCCGCTACTTTCCCGGCGTGGTGAGTCCGATGGCCGACGCGAGCCTCACCGACATGGTGATTTTCCGCGAGAACACCGAAGACATCTACGCCGGCATCGAGTGGCCGGCCGGCTCGGCCGACGTGCACAAGCTGATCGCCTTCCTGCACAAGGAGTTCGGCGTCACCGCCATCCGCTTCCCGGCAAGCTCGGCAATCGGCATCAAGCCGGTTTCTAAGGAAGGCAGCCAGCGCCTGATCCGCAAGGCGATCCAGTACGCGATCGACAACGATCGCGTCTCGGTGACCCTGGTGCACAAGGGCAACATCATGAAGTTCACCGAGGGGGCGTTCCGCAATTGGGGCTACCAGCTCGCCAAGGAGGAATTCGGCGCCGAACCGATCGACGGTGGGCCGTGGATGAAGTTTCGCAATCCACTCACCGGCAGCGACATCGTCGTCAAGGACGTGATTGCGGATAATTTCCTGCAGCAGGTCTTGCTGCGACCGGAGGAATACGACGTCATCGCCACGCTCAATCTCAATGGTGATTACGTCTCCGACGCGCTCGCCGCACAAGTCGGTGGCATCGGTATTGCCCCGGGCGGCAACATCGGCGACGGGCTCGCCGTTTTCGAGGCCACACACGGCACCGCGCCGGGCTTTGCGGGCAAGGACCGGGTCAATCCGGGCTCGCTGATCCTGTCGGCCGAAATGATGCTGCGCTATCTCGGTTGGAAGGAGGCGGCCGATCTGATCATCAAAGGTGTGACCAACACCATCGCGCACAAAGAGCTCACTTACGATCTGGCGAGACTGCGCGAGGCGATCAAGGCGCCGAAGCGTGAGCTCGCCGCCCGCAACAGCGTCGAGGAGGATCTGCAGCGGCTGATCCCGGGTGCGACGCTGATGAGTTGTTCGGGTTTCGCCACCGCCATCATCCGTCACATGGATGAGTGAGCACGCTCTGTACGATCCGCGCTGCACCCGCTGTGGGCGCCTCGCCGGGTTTCTCGAGCAGGTGCGCGCGAGCCACCCGGATTACTGGGCGCGACCGGTTCCCTCGTTCGGGGTCGACGATCCGCGTATCCTGATCGTCGGTCTCGCCCCGGGGCTGCACGGGGCGAACCGCACCGGTCGGCCCTTTACCGGCGACTATGCGGGAATCCTGCTCTATGAGACGCTGCATGCGGCGGGACTGGCAAACCGCGCGCACTCCGAATCGCGCGAGGATGCGCTGCGGCTGCGCGAGACCCGCATCGTCAATTCCGTCAAATGCGTTCCGCCGCAGAACAAGCCGACGCCGGCCGAAATCCGCACCTGCAACGGCTACCTGCGCGCCGAGCTCGGCAAGCTCGCGCGGGTACGGGTGGTGCTCGCCCTGGGGCGCATCGCCCATGAGGCGTTCCTGCGGGCGAGTGAGCTCAAGCCAGCTGCCTTTCCATTCGGTCACGGACGCGAGCACGCGCTCGCCGCGGGACGCACGCTGCTCGATTCGTACCACTGCAGCCGCTACAACACCTCGACGCGGCGGCTGACTGCGGAAATGTTCGCCCGTGTGGTTGCCCGCGCCTGCGAGCTCGCGGGTGTTTAAAATGCGCGGGTGAGCTCCGCGTTCGACGCCAAGACCTTCGTTGCTTCGCTGCCGCGGCGGCCCGGCGTCTATCGGATGTTCGACCGGGATCACGAGCTGCTGTACGTCGGCAAGGCGCGCAGTCTGAAGGACCGGGTGGGGAGCTATTTCAGCGGCAGTAATGTCAGTCCCAAGGTCCAGGCGCTGGTGCAGCTGATTGCGGACATGGAAGTCACGGTCACGCACTCGGAGACCGAGGCGCTGCTGCTCGAGTACAACCTCATCAAAGCGCACCGGCCGCGCTTCAACGTGGTACTGCGCGATGACAAGAGCTACCCGTACATCCTGCTCGGCAGCGGCCACGCCTTCCCCCGTCTGTCGCTCTATCGGGGCGCGCGCATCCCGGGAGCTCGCCATTTCGGGCCGTTCCCAAGCAGTACCGCGGTGCGCGAGACGCTCAACCAGCTGCAGAAGCTCTTTCGCATCCGCAGCTGTCGCGACAGCTTCTTCGCGCACCGCAGCCGCCCCTGTTTGCAGTATCAGATTGGGCGCTGTTCTGCGCCGTGCGTCGGGCTGATCAGTCCCGAGGCGTATGCGCAGGACGTCGAGGCGGCCGTTAAGGTGCTTGAGGGCCGCAGCGAGGAGGTCAATGAGCTGCTGAAGCAGCGGATGCAGGCCGCTGCCGAGCACCTCGAGTACGAGCGTGCAGCCGAGGTGCGCGATCAGCTGGCTGCACTGCGAGAGATCCAGGCGCAGCAGGTCGTCACTGCCGAGCAGGAGCGCGATGTCGATGTCTTTGACATCGTCGGGGAGCCTGGCGAGTACGCCGTCAGCGCCATGCTGGTGCGCGGCGGGCGCAATCTCGGCACCACGAGCAGCTTCCCCCGCGCGGCCTTCGCCGAGCCTGAGGAGGCGCTGTCGTCATTTCTGATGCAGTACTACGCCAACCACGAGCCGCCCGCGGAGGTGCTCCTCGGCCGTCCGCTCGAGGATGCTGCGGCGCTCGGGGAGGCGCTCGCCGAGCGGTCCGGCCACGCCGTCACCGTGCGCAGCCCAAGCCGCGGTCTGGGTCTGAAGTGGGCGCGGATGACGCGCGAGAACGCCGAGCAGGCTCTGCGGATGCGCCAGGCACGCCGCCAGGGCATGGAGGAGATGCTGGCCGCGCTCGCCCAGGAGCTCGACTTGCCGACCCTCCCAGGCCGCATGGAGTGCTTCGACATCAGCCATACGGGCGGGGAGGGCACCGTGGCCTCCTGCGTGGTCTTTGGACCCGAGGGACCTCTGAAGAAGGAATATCGGCGGTTCAACATCACGGGGATCACCCCGGGGGATGACTACGGGGCGCTGCGCCAGGCGCTGAAGCGTCGCTACACGCGCGTGCGCAACGAAGAGATCCCGGCCCCGCAGCTGCTGCTGATCGATGGCGGGCTCGGCCAGATCGAGGGGGTGCATGCGGAACTCGAGGCGCTCGGGGTCACCGGCGTGGCGCTGGTCGGGGTGGCCAAGGGGCCGGACCGCCGGCCCGGACAGGAGCGACTGTTCCGCTACGGCGAGCCAACCGCGCGCATTCCGGCTGCGCATTCACCCGCTTCGCGCCTGATTCAGCGCATTCGCGACGAAGCGCATCGTTTTGCGATCACCGGCCACCGGCGCAAGCGTGCCCGCCGCTTCAATGAGTCGGTGCTCGAGGCCGTCCCGGGCCTCGGACCGGCCAAGCGCCGCGCGCTGCTCACCCATTTCGGGGGGCTGCAGGGGGTGTTGCGCGCCGGACTCGCCGATCTGGCGCAGGTGAACGGAATTGGAGCAAGCCTGGCGCGCACCCTTTATGATCACCTGCATCCCGGATCATGAGCCTCGAATGCCCTGGAACCTGCCGAACACGCTGACGTGGCTGCGCATCGGCGCCATTCCGCTCATCGTGCTGCTGTTCTTCATGCGGTATCACTGGGCGGACCCCGCCGCGGGTCTGCTGTTCGCCGCTGCGGGCATCACGGATTCCTTGGACGGATATTTTGCCCGTCGCCTG